>NZ_JBHYJB010000044.1:83653-98123 GCF_042740175.1 Streptomyces sp. NPDC059009
CCTCTGTATGCGCCGCTCGCTTTTTTTTTTTATACGCCCCGGGCGCGGCCCCCCCGCCTGCCCCGACCCCCCCCCCCCCGCCCCGGCCCCCCCCCCCCCCCCCGGGGGGGGCCACGGCGCTGCCCCCACCCATCCGCACTAGCCCGATCAGGCCACCCCGAACCACCCGAAGAGACAGTGCAGTTGGGCTGAACCGTCCGGGCGGGTGATACGTCATTAAGCAGTAGGAAGCGCTGCAGCGAAATCCCTGCGGATTGACGTCCGCAGGGCGACACTGGGACCGGACCACACGACAAACGGGGGGCGGCCATGAACAACGCATCGAGCCGCAGGACAGACGTCACAGCCATCACATCGCAGCGAAAGAACCCTTCCATGTGCCAGCACCAACCACCTTGCCCGTCAGCCGACTCCGCCGACCGGGAGGCCGCGCTGCTCTTGGCGCACCACCCGGAGCAGGGATGGAGCCTGCTGTGCAATGGCGTCCTGCTCTTCGAGGACACGGGTGAGCTGCTGCCGGACGGGCAGATCATCGCCCCGCACCGGCCGCTCGGCACCGACCAGGTGATGACGGCGGCCTGAGCCGGCACACACGCACCAAGGGCCGGGCCCGGAGGAGACGTCCTCCCGGCCCCGCCCCCACGCAGTGGCGGCCCCCCCCCCCCCCGCCCTCCACGGACAGGTCCAGCGGAGGGCACGAGCAGACCAGATTCCGGTCGCCGTACGCCTGGTCGATGCGGCGGACCGGCGGCCAGTACTTGTCGGCGGCGGAGACACCGGCCGGGAAGACCGCCTCCGCACGCGAGTACGCGTGGTCCCACTCCTCGCCGACCGCGGCCGCCGTGTGCGGGGCATTGCGCAGCGGGTTGTCGTCGGCGGCCCATTCGCCGTTCGCGACCTTCTCGATCTCACGGCGGATCGCGATCATCGCCTCGCAGAACCGGTCGAGCTCACCGAGGTCCTCGCTCTCGGTCGGCTCGATCATCAGCGTCCCGGCCACCGGGAACGACATGGTCGGCGCGTGGAAGCCGTAGTCGATGAGCCGCTTGGCGATGTCGTCGACGCTCACGCCGGTCGCCTTGCTGATCGGCCGCAGGTCGATGATGCACTCGTGCGCCACGAGCCCGCCGGGGCCGGTGTAGAGCACGGGGTAGTGCGGCTCGAGCCGCTTGGCGATGTAGTTGGCGGAGAGCACCGCGACCTGCGTGGCGCGCTTGAGGCCCTCGCCGCCCATGAGCCGGACGTACGCCCACGAGATCGGCAGGATCCCGGCCGAGCCCCACGGCGCCGCCGAGATCGGCCCGACACCCGTCTCCGGCCCGGCCGCGGGCTGCAGCGGGTGGTTCGGCAGATACGGCGCCAGGTGTGCGCGCACGCCCACGGGACCGACGCCCGGACCGCCGCCGCCGTGCGGGATGCAGAAGGTCTTGTGCAGGTTCAGGTGCGAGACGTCGCCGCCGAAGTGCCCCGGCTTGGCGAGCCCCATCAGGGCGTTGAGGTTGGCACCGTCCACGTACACCTGGCCACCGGCCTCGTGCACGGCGGCGCAGATCTCGGTGACGTGCTCCTCGAAGACGCCGTGCGTGGACGGGTACGTGATCATGAGCACGGCCAGCTCGTCGCGGTACTGCTCGATCTTGGCGTGCAGGTCCGCGGCGTCGACCTCGCCGTCGTCCGCGGTCTTCACGACGACGACCTTCATCCCGGCCATGACGGCACTGGCGGCATTGGTGCCGTGCGCCGACGACGGAATCAGACAGACAGTCCGCTGCTCGTCACCGTTGGCCCGGTGGTAGCCGCGCACCGCGAGCAGCCCGGCAAGCTCGCCCTGCGAACCGGCGTTGGGCTGCAGCGACACCTTGTCGTAGCCGGTGACCTCGGCGAGCCGCTCCTCCAGCTCCCGGATCAGCGTCAGATAGCCCTGCGCCTGCTGGGCGGGCACGAAGGGGTGCAGCTGACCGAACTCGGGCCAGGTGACCGACTCCATCTCCGTCGTCGCATTCAGCTTCATGGTGCAGGAGCCCAGCGGGATCATGCCCCGGTCGAGCGCGTAGTCCCGGTCGGCGAGACGGCGCAGGTAGCGCAGCATCGCGGTCTCGGAGCGGTACTCGTGGAAGACGGGGTGCGTGAGGTAGTCGTCGCTGCGCAGCAGCCCCTCCGGGAGCGCGTCCGCGACACTCTCGTCGAGCGCCTCGATGTCGGCCTCGACACCGAACGCGGCCCAGACGGCGGCCAGTTGGGCACGCGCCGTGGTCTCGTCGCACGCCAGCGAGACGTGGTCGGCGTCGACGAGGCGGAGGTTGACGCCCTCCTCGCGGGCGGCGGCCACCACATCGGCGGCCTTGCCCGGCACGCGCACGGTCAGCGTGTCGAAGTACGCGCCGTGCACGACCTCGACCCCGCCCGCCGTCAGACCGGCCGCGAGCAGCGTGGCGTACCGATGGGTGCGCCGCGCAATGGACTTGAGCCCCTCGGGCCCGTGGTACACGGCGTACATGCCGGCCATCACGGCGAGCAGGACCTGCGCGGTGCAGATGTTGCTGGTGGCCTTCTCCCGGCGGATGTGCTGCTCCCGCGTCTGCAGCGCGAGCCGGTACGCCTTGTTCCCGTCGGCGTCCACGGACACACCCACGAGCCGCCCCGGCAGGCTGCGCGCGAACTTCTCGCGCACCGCCATGTATCCGGCGTGCGGGCCACCGAAGCCCATCGGCACACCGAAGCGCTGCGTGGTGCCCACGGCGATGTCCGCGCCGAGCTCCCCGGGCGAGGCCAGCAGCGCCAGGGCGAGCAGGTCGGCGGCGACGGTCACGATCGCGCCCAGCTCATGGGCCTGGTCGACGAGCGGCTTGATGTCCCGTACGGCACCTGAGGCGCCCGGGTACTGGATGAGCACGCCGACGACGCCACGCTCGGCGACCTCCGCCGGGATCCCGTCGCTCAGATCCGCGACGACGACCTCGACACCGGTCGGCTCGGCCCGCGTCTCGATCACGGCGACGGTCTGCGGCAGGGCGTCGGCGTCGACGAGGAAGACCCCGTTCTTGACCTTGCCCACGCGCCGCGACAGCGCCATGGCCTCCGCGGCCGCGGTCCCCTCGTCGAGCAGCGAGGCACCGGACGTCGGCAGACCGGTCAGGTCGGCGACCATCGTCTGGAAGTTGAGCAGCGCCTCGAGCCGCCCCTGCGAGATCTCGGGCTGGTACGGCGTGTAGGCGGTGTACCAGGAGGGGTTCTCCATGACATTCCGCAGAATGACGGGCGGCGTGAAGGTGCCGTAGTAGCCGAGGCCGATCATGGAGTCGAGGACCTGGTTGCGGTCCGCGAGCGAGCGCAGCTCGGCAAGGACCTCCGGTTCGGTGCGCGCGCCCGGGAGTTCGAGGGCATCGGCGTTCTTGATCACGTCGGGCACCGCGGTCGCCGTCAGCTCGTCGAGGGAGCCGTAGCCGACCTGGGCGAGCATCTTGGCGATGGCCTCGCTGCCGGGGCCGATGTGACGCTGCTCGAAGGGAGTTCCCTGCTCGAGCTCGGAGAGCGGAATGCGGTGGGCGGTCATCTTGCGGAGGCCTCCTGGTCGTTGCGACCTGCGGGGGTATCACGGCAAGCCGCGCATACCCGGACGGCCTCCCCCTCTGTCATCGGTACCTGAGAGCTTCACAGGGACGCGGCCGCCCCTGCTTGCACCGTCGGTGAGGGAGGCCCCGGACGTCCCCGCCCGATACCCACCCTGCTTTCCAGAGCGACCTCGTCCGTGCGGTACAGGGGCCTGAGAGATTCCGGGGAGGATTTGCTCCTTCGGCGCCTCCGGTGATGCCACCGGAGGACTCTCCCGCACAGGGTCAGCAGCCATTTCCCAGCCTATCAGCGAGCCTTTGGGCCCCCGTTCAACTGGACGATCGCCCGGATGTGCCCTTTCGTAGTGGTTACGAATGAGTTGCGACCATCGCTGGAGGGCCTGTGCAGACCGATATCGATCCGCGCCACCTGATCGGCCGCAAGGCATTCGACCGCAACGGCGCCAAGATCGGCACCGTCGACGAGGTCTACCTGGACGACGCCACCGGCGCCCCGGAGTGGGCGGCCATACGGACCGGCCTGTTCAGCAGGGACGCCTTCGTCCCCCTGGAGCCCAGCGAACTCATCGACGACGGCACCCTGCACATCCCCTTCGAGCGCTCCCTGATCAAGGACGCCCCCGACTTCGGCGTCGGCCGCCACCTCTCCCCCGAGCAGGAGCTCCAGCTCTACCACCACTACGGCCTGGACATCACGCCCCCCGCGACGCCCGCCGAAACCTCCGCCGACCGCGACTTCGGCAAGATCGCAGGCACCGAGGACCCCTGACTCACGCCCCCTCCTTCACGTCCTCCTCCGCCCCCTCCACCGCCACGAGCGGCAGCGGCCGCGCGGGCTCCAGATCAGGATCGTCGGTACGGAACGTCCGCACCCGCCCCGGCGCCGAGTCCGGCGTCTCGAACCGCACCGTGACCCGGCCGAGCCCGCTCCCCTGCACCCACCCGTGCCCGTGCTCCGCGTGCACCACGTCATGTCCGGCCGCCCACCGCCTCTCGGCGGGCGCCACCACCTCCTCGACGGCCTCCTCCGCGTGCTCCCCGCCCGCCTCCCCTGCCTCCGCCGCCCCCTCCAGCTCGTCCCGCACGGCCATGGCCTGCGCGAACAGGTCCTCCTGCGTGTAGTCCGCGAGACCGCTCACCCCCACCCCGAGCAGCCGCACCCCGCCCGTGGTGTCCACGGACTCCAGCAACCGCGCCGCCGCCTCCCGCACCACCGCCGGGTCGTCCGTGGGCCCCCGCAGCGTCTCGGACCGCGTCAGCGTCGAGAAGTCGTACCGCCGCACCTTGAGCACGATCGTCCGCCCCGAGTGCCCCGCCGCCCGCAACCGCTGCACGCACCGATCAGCAAGCCGCGCCACTTCCCCCCGGACCCGCACCCGGTCATGGATGTCCACGTCGTACGTGTCCTCGACGCTGACCGACTTGGTATCCCGCTCCGCCACCACGGGCCGCTCATCGCGCGCCAGAGCCATCGCGTACAGCCCCGCGCCATGGGCCTTCCCCAACAACCGCACCAGCTCGTCCTCACCGGCCTCCGCGATCTCCTCGACCGTCGTGATGCCGGCCCGCCGCAGATGGTCCCCCGTCGCCGGCCCCACCCCCGGCAGCGTCCGCACCGACATCGGCCCGAGCTTCGCCCGCTCGGTGCCGGGCTCTATCAGCACGAGACCGTCGGGCTTGGCCGCCTCGGAGGCGATCTTCGCGAGCATCTTGGACGCCGCGAGCCCCACCGACCCGGTCAGCCCCGTCACCCGCTTGATGTCCTTGCGCAGCCGCTCCCCGGTCGCCCGCGCCGAGACCTCGTCGGATGCGGCACCCCCCGCCTCCAGGTCGACGAACGCCTCGTCCAGGCTCAGCGGCTCCACCAGCGGCGACAGCTCGCGCAGCAGCCCCATGACCTGCTCGCTGATCTCCCGGTAGAGCCCGAAGCGGGGCACCAGATACGCGGCGTTCGGCGCGAGCCGCCGCGCCTGCCCCATGGGCATCGCCGAGTGCACCCCGAAGGCCCGCGCCTCGTACGAGGCGGTCGCGACCACACCACGCGGCCCCAGACCGCCCACCACCACGGCTTTCCCGCGCAGACTCGGCTTCGCGGCCTGCTCGGCAGCCGCGAAGAAGGCATCCATGTCGAGATGCAGGATCGTGGGCGCGGTTCTCACATCACTGATGCTGCCCTACGCCACTGACAACGCCCCGTCAGACGGCCCTGTTGCGCCGCCGCGCCAGCTCGTCCGCGGGGTTGTTCCCCACCAGGGTCTCCCCGGTGTCGACCCGCTCCCCGTGCAGCTGCGACAGCGCGGACTCCACGTCCCGCCAGACGATGCCCACGGCGATCCCGAAGACCCCCTGCCCGCCCTGGAGCAGATCGTGGACCTCGTCCGGCGACGAGCACTCGTAGACCGTCGCGCCGTCGCTCATCAGCGTCATCCGCTCCAGATCGCTGAAGCCACGGTCGCGCAGATGCTGGACGGTGGTGCGGATGTTCTGGAGGGACACCCCGGTGTCGAGGAACCGCTTCACGATCTTCAGGACGACGACGTCCCGGAAGCTGTACAGGCGCTGCGTCCCGGACCCGCCGGCCGCGCGCACAGTGGGCTCGACCAGACCGGTGCGCGCCCAGTAGTCCAGCTGTCGATAGGTGATGCCCGCCGCCGCACACGCGGTGGGGCCCCGATAGCCGACCTGCTCCGCCTGGGACACTTCGTCCCCGCTTCCCTGCATCGCCATCGGCCGCCTCGGAGAGTGATCGGCCGTGCTGCCGTGAAGCGGGTACGGACCGCCCGTCGCCGTACCGTCGCCGCTGCTTCTCACGCCGACCTCCGTCCTTGACCTGCTTAACGACGGTAGGCAGTCACCAGGGGCTCGTCAACGATCGCCACACTCGGCACGCCGAGTGATAATCACCCTGAGAGTGGTTTCCCGTACCTCACCGCGGGGAAAGGCTAGCCGAATGGTCTGACGCCGGCCCGCGCAAGCGGAGGCTCACTGGCTGTTAGTCCCGAAGTCCTCGGGCGAGATCTGGTCAAGGAATTCGCGGAACTTCTCGACCTCGTCCTCCTGCTCGTCCGGAATCGCGATCCCCGCGTCGTCGAGCACCCCGTCACTGCCGTAGATCGGCGTCCCGGTGCGCAGCGCCAGCGCTATGGCGTCGGACGGACGTGCGCTCACCTCCACACCGCTGGCGAACACCAGCTCCGCGTAAAAGACACCTTCGCGCAGATCGGTGATGCGCACTTCGGTGAGCTCCTGACCCACCGCCTCCAGCACGTCCTTGAACAGGTCGTGGGTCAGCGGCCGTGCGGGCGCCATCCCCTGCTGGGCGAAGGCGATGGCGGTCGCCTCCCCCGGTCCGATCCAGATGGGGAGGTACCGATCGCCTCCCACTTCACGCAGGAGCACGATCGGCTGGTTGGAGGGCATTTCGACCCGGACACCTACGACGTCGAGCTCGTTCACACAGCAACCCTAGGACGTGCCCGGCAGGTTTGGGTAGTCGGGCACCCACCAAGTCACGGCAGCCTTACCCCGAGCGCGCTCTGCACGAGCGCGGTGTGCAGCTTTCCGGTGAGCCCGGCGAGCTCCTTGGTCCTGGCCTCCGCATGGGCCCTGGTCTGGGGATTACGATGCCGCCGCAGCGGCGCCACCACCTGATCGACGAGACCGGCCTCGCGCTCCGCCGCCGCCTTCATGGCCCGCAGATGCCGTGGCTCGATCCCGAACCGGCCCAGCTCCACCACCAGCGTGGCCACCGACACGGCCTCCGCGTCGTAACCGCCCTCGGGCAGCGGCGTGATGAGCCCGTACGTCTCCCACTCGTCGAGCTGCTGCTCGTCCACCTCCGCGGCGGCCAGCAGCTCGTCACGGCCCATCCGGGCGGCCGTGGGCGCGTCGTCGGACTCCGCCTCGCCGTCCTCGTGGTCCCGCTGGCGCCCCAGGGAGGGCAGCGGGACGCGCTCCCCGCGCTCCAGGGCGTCCAGATGCTCGCGGATGACCTTGAGCGGCAGATAGTGGTCCCGCTGCATCCGCAGTACGTGACCGAGCCGCTCCACGTCCTCAGGGCTGAACTTCCGGTACCCGGAGGGGGTGCGCTCGGGCTCGACCAGCCCCTCCGCCTCCAAGAAGCGGATCTTCGAGATCGTGACCTCGGGAAACTCGTCCCGCAGCACGTTCAGCACGGCGCCGATGCTCAGCAGCCGACGGTCCGCGGCGGCGGTGCCGTTTCCGGCACCGCCCCTCGGTGTTTGAAGCATGGACCTTCCTGACAGGTCAGATGCCCCGCTGGCTCGCGTAGAAGACCAGGCGGTACTTGCCGATCTGCACCTCGTCGCCGTTCGACAGCGCGACGGAGTCGATCCGCTCCCGGTTCACATACGTGCCGTTGAGGCTGCCCACGTCGGCCACGGTGAACGAACCGTCCTGGGCTCGGCGGAACTCCACATGACGCCGCGACACCGTCACGTCGTCGAGGAAGATGTCGCTCTGCGGGTGACGCCCGGCCGTGGTCAGCTCGCCGTCCAGGAGGAAGCGGCTGCCCGAGTTGGGCCCGCGGCGCACCACCAGGAGCGCCGAGCCGAGCGGCAGGGCGTCAACGGCCGCCTGGGCCTCCGGAGACAGAGCAGGAGACTGGGTCTGCCCCGTCGCCTCCGCCTCGTAAGCCTCCAGGCCCGAGATCGAGATGGTCGACGTGGTCTCGGACGCGCGCTCAGCCGTGACACCGGGCTTCAGCGGCGCACCACAGTTGGAGCAGAACCGGCTGGCCTCGGCATTCTGATGACCGCACCTGGTACAAACCGGCAAGGCCGACATGGACGGATCCTCCTGCCGCGGCTGCCCCGCGGGGGCATTGGACGCATACGGGCCGGAGGCAAACCCTCCACCCGTACTTGAGGTTGACGGTTCTCCGAAACCTATGCGGCCGGAAGCGGCAGGGTCAACAGAAGACGCGCCCTGACCACCCGAAATGTCACCGCCCGGACCAGCCACCTGGTCCCGGAACATCGGGCGCTCTCCGCCCTGTCCGTCGGCGTCTCCATGGCGCGGCGCACGGTGCCGGGCAGTGGCGGGATTGCCGCTGTCCTCACGCGAGCGCTTGCCGAACAACTTCTCAAACAACTTCACGGGCGATTCCCCTTGACCGAAACAGACCCGCCCGTGGGGCAGGACGAACCCTGATTGCACACACCGGCATACATCGGTGAACCGGACATCCTCACAACGTCCGTATCCGCCAAACAGTTTCCACCACGCACCGTGCTTACGGTGCGCCGACCCCCCGCAACCTCATGCCCTCGCCTCACGGCCCCCATGCACCCCCGCCTCACTGGGATGACGACCGAGCGTAGTCAGGCCGCTTCGCCGGTCGCAAGGCGTCCACCTCGATCTTCTCCTGACGGGTCACCGTGACGGTGGCCTGCTCCTTCTCCAGAGTCTGCACCACGCCTCCAGGGATGTTGAGCGCCGGTTCCAGGTCCTGGGGCTTGCCGATCACTTTGAAGTGGTAGGGCCTTCCGATCTTCCGTCCGCCCACGCTCACACCCCCTCCCGAGTCCGACAGGTAGGTGTCGGCCACCACCCTGACGTCATTGATCTGGATGGCCTCGGCACCCGCGGCGCGCAACTCTTGGATCGCGTCGAGCAGCATGTCGGCCTCAACCGATCCCTTCTTGTCCGCGATGGTCAGCGTGATGCCAGGACCCTGGGCCGCCACGGTGCCCGCAAGGATGCCGAGTTGCCGTTCCTTCTCGACCGTCTGCTTGCGGGCCTCCTCGGCCGCGTCCGAGCTGTTCTCGAGCCCAGTGCGCTGGTCCTCGAGTCGCTGCTTCTCATCTTCCAGACGCTGAGTTCGGTCATCCAGTTCATCGAGAATGCGAACAAGATCTTCCTGACGCGCTCCGCGCAACGCGCTGCTGTCGCTGTTGGACCGCACCTGAATGGCGAGCCCGAGGCCGAGCACGAACAACAGAACCGCGACAGTGAGTTGAGCACGGGTGAATCTCGGCGGCCACAGCCCCTGCACAAGCCGCTGGCGGCCCGTGAGGCGCGCCTCGCCGCTCTTGCCTGCCTCATCCGTCTCAGGCGCCTCAGGGGGCGGCGACGGCGTGACGGGGCGGGCCGGGACCTCTGCCGGCAGTTCCTTGCGCCGGGGGTGCTGTGGCGTCTCGTCCGTACTCATCCGCGTCACGCCCTGAAGACGTGCCGGCGGATCGCGGCAGCGTTGGAGAAGATCCGGATGCCGAGCACGACGACGACGCCGGTGGACAGCTGCGCGCCGACGCCGAGTTTGTCGCCCAGGAACACGATCAGCGCGGCCACCACGACGTTCGACAGGAACGAGACGACGAAGACCTTGTCGTCGAAGATCCCGTCGAGCATCGCGCGCAGGCCACCGAACACCGCGTCCAGGGCCGCCACGACGGCGATCGGAAGATACGGCTCGACCACCGCCGGAACCTCGGGCCGGACCAACAATCCGGCCACGACTCCCACGACGAGGCCCAGTACGGCGATCACGATGTGCCCTTTCCTGCCTTTGGCTCTGCTGTACGTACGGTCACACTTGGCGCAGCCGGCAGCCGCAGGTCGTCCTGGACGGAGATGGCGGTCCTGATGCCGAAGTTCTCCTGCAGCGCGTGCAGCGACTGTCCGTCGTGGCTGTTCTGGAACCGGGTGCTCAACCGCTGGCCGTCGCCCACCGCGAGCACCGTATAGGGCGGCACCAGTGGCTTGTTGTCGACCAGTATGGCGTCACCGGCGGCCCTGATCGCCGACAGAGCCGTCAGCCGCTGGTCGTTGATGGAGATGGCCTCCGCACCGGCCTGCCACAGTCCGTTGACGACCCGCTGCATGTCGCGGTCCCGGACCCGTCCGGTGTCGGAGAATCCGGTGCTCTCCCGCGGCCCGCCACCGCCCTCGTCCGCTTCCTTCGCATCGTCCACCACGAGCTTCACACCGGGCCCCTGCACCTTCGTGGCCCCCGACAACAGGGCCACCAACTCACCCTGGCTGCCGCCGTGTTCCTCGAGTGCGTCGCGCTGCCGTTCCTCCACGTCGTCACGGAGCTCATCGACGTCGTCCTCGAGCTTGTCGGCGTCCGACGTGGCCGATTCGACCCGGTCGATGAGCTCTTCCCGCTCCTTCGCGACAACAGGGGCCGCTATCCGCGCCTGCGCAGCCCCGACGGTCACCACCAGCGCAGCCAGGACGAGTCCGGCCGCGAGCCCCAGCTTCGACCGCAGCGCACGCGGCCCACCACTGGCGCCACGCTCCTTCTTACGGGCTGCCGCCTCCGCGTACCCCTCGTCGAGGCTGTGGTCCATGACGGTGGTGAGCAGCGACATGGAGGCATCCGGGCGCCGGGGGCGCGAGGGAGTGCTCCGAACGGGGGGCTGCTGCGGCATGCCGCACATCGTCGCACGTCGCGGGCGCTACCTCCGAACGGCCCCACCGACGAGCCGGACAGCACCCCGCACGGGTGCCGTCCGGCACAGATGAACGGTCAGTGTCCGGCGCCGTCCACGACCGCGGACCACTCGTCGAGCAGCGCCTGGGCGGAGGAGTCGTCGGGCCCCTCGGCCCACAGATGAGTGACGGCCTCGGCCGGGTCGGGCAGCACCAACACCCAACGCCCGTCCGCCTCCACGACCCGCACACCATCGGTCGTGTCCACGGACCGCTCCCCTGCTGCCTCCACGACCCGGCGCATGACCAGACCCTTCACGGCCCACGGAGTCGCGAGATCGCGCCGCAGCACATGAGCCCGCGGGATCCGCGCATCGATCTGACTTAGCGTCAGCTGGGTTCGTGCCACCAGGCCGATGAGGCGTACGAAGGCGGCCGACCCGTCGAAGACGCTGCTGAACTCCGGGATGATGAACCCGCCACGGCCGTCACCGCCGAAGATGGTCGAGTCGTCACGCCCCACGCGCGTGAGGTCGTCGGGCGACGTGGTCGTCCAGTCGACCTGCGTCCCGTGGTAGGCCGCGACCTGCTCCGCGATGCGCGTCGTCGTGACCGGCAGCGCCACCCGCCCACTGCGCCGCTCGGCCGCCACCAGGTCGAGCATGACGAGCAGAGCCCGGTCGTCCTCGACGATCCGCCCCTTCTCGTCCACGAGCGAGAGCCGCTCGCCCACGGGGTCGAAGCGCACTCCGAACGCGGCGCGTGCAGAAGCCACGATCTCCCCGAGCCGTACGAGTCCCGAGCGGCGCGCGTCGGCGGATTCGGTGGGCCGGGCCTCGTCGAGACCGGGGTTGATGGTCAGCGCGTCGACCCCGAGCCGCCCCAGCAGGCTCGGCAGCACCAGCCCGGCACTGCCGTTCGAGGCATCGACGACGACCTTCAGCTCGGACTCCGCGATGCCCGACGTGTCGACGTTACGGAGCAGCGAGCCGGTGTAGGAGTCGAAGACACTGGACGGGAAGTGCAGGTCCCCGATCTCTCCAGGGAAGGCGCGCCGGTACTCCTGCCGCGCGTACACCCGGTCCAACTTCCGCTGACTCGCCTGCGACAGGTCCGCACCGCGTCCGTCGAAGAACATGATGTCGACAGAGTCGGGCACACCCGTCGTCGTCCGGATCATGATTCCGCCGGCACTGCCCCGCGCCGTCTGCTGCCGCGCGACCGGCAGCGGCACGTTCTCCAGGTCGCGTACGTCGATGGCGCTGGCCTGCAGCGCCGAGATGACCGCCCGCTTCAGCGCCCGGGCACCACGCGAGTGATCGCGGGCCGTCGTCACCGTCGACCCCTTCTTCAAGGTCGTCGCGTACGCGCCGGCCAGCCGTACAGCCAGTTCGGGCGTGATCTCGACGTTGAGAATCCCGGACACCCCACGGGCGCCGAACAGATGGGCCTGTCCGCGGGATTCCCAGATGACCGACGTGTTGACGAACGCACCGGCCTCGATGGTCTTGAACGGGTAGACCCGTACATTCCCCTGGACAATCGATTCCTCACCGACCAGACATTCGTCCCCGATGACGGCGCCGTCCTCGATGCGCGCGGCCCGCATGATGTCGGTGTTCTTCCCGACCACGCAGCCCCGGAGATTGCAGTGCTGCCCGATGTAGACGTTGTCGTGCACCACTGCCCGGTGCAGGAAGGCTCCGCTCTTCACGACCACGTTCGAGCCGATGATCGTGTGCTCGCGAAGCTCGACATCTGCCTCGATCTTCGCGTAGTCCCCCACGTACAGAGGTCCGCGCAGGACCGCATCGGGGTGCACCTCAGCGCCTTCGGCGACCCAGACACCGGGAGAGATCTCGAAGCCGTCGATATCGACGTCGACCTTGCCCTCCAGCACATCGGCCTGCGCCTTCACATAGCTCTCGTGCGTACCGACGTCCTCCCAGTAGCCCTCGGCGACATAGCCGTAGACGGGCTTGCCTTCCTTCATGAGTTGCGGGAAGACATCACCGGACCAGTCAACCGGAACATCAGCCTCGACGTAGTCGAAGACCTCCGGTTCCATAACATAGATGCCGGTGTTCACGGTGTCGGAGAAGACCTGCCCCCAGGTCGGCTTCTCCAGGAAGCGTTCGACCTTTCCTTCCTCGTCGACGATGGTGATGCCGAATTCCAGCGGATTGGGAACTCGCGTCAGACAGACTGTGACGAGCGCACCCTTTTCCTTGTGGAAATTGATCAGCTCGGTCAGGTCGAAGTCAGTCAGAGCATCACCGGAGATTACGAGAAAGGCATCATCCTTCAGCGCTTCCTCGGCGTTCTTCACACTTCCGGCTGTGCCGAGTGGCTTCTCCTCATTGGCATAGGTGAGCTCCATCCCCAGCTCTTCACCATCACCGAAGTAGTTCTTGACGAGCGAGGCCAAGAACTGCACCGTGACTACGGTCTCGGTGAGCCCATGCTTCTTGAGCAGCCGCAGCACATGCTCCATGATGGGCCGATTGGCCACAGGCAGGAGCGGCTTGGGCATGCTCGAGGTCATGGGGCGAAGGCGGGTACCTTCACCCCCGGCCATCACGACGGCCTTCATGTCGGAAACGCCCTCCTCAATTAGACGACGATCTCACCGACTCAGCCCGCCCAATATGGCCCATATCTGCCAGATACGCGCCTTTAAGCCTCTACAGCCGCCGAATCGGCGAGCTCAATCGGCCGTGACGTCCGCTTTGACAAGCCGGCGGACCTGAACCACGTAGAGGATCCCTGCCCACCAATACAGCGTTGTACCCCATCCGGCGAACGCCCATCCGAAAATAGCAGCGAGTGACGCGATCCAGCCACTGCCATCGCTGAGCAGCAGCAGTGGAAAGGCGTACATCAGGTTGAAGGTCGCCGCCTTGCCGAGGAAGTTCACCTGTGGCGGCGGATAGCCGTGACGTCTGAGGATGCCGACCATCACCAGGAGTACCAACTCGCGCAGGAGAAGCACCGCGGTCAGCCAGAGCGGAAGAATCTCCCGCCACGTGAGACCGACCAATGTCGACAAGATATAGAGACGGTCTGCCGCCGGATCCAGCAGTCGTCCCAAGTTGCTGATCTGGTTCCAGCGCCGGGCCAACTTGCCGTCGAGATAGTCGCTGATGCCGCTCAGAGCGAGCACCAGCAGCGCCCAACCGTCGCTCTTCGGCCCGCCGAACTCGGGCCTGAGGATCAGCCACAGGAAGAGAGGCACGCCAAGGAGGCGCGCCATGCTGAGGATGTTCGGGATGGTGAGGACACGGTCCGTCTGGACACGCGTCTCCTGGACCTCCACCCGGGGGCCTCCTGTGAGGAACGAGCCAATGATGCCCCTTGACCTTACCCTCAGTTCTCGGACCTCGGTGCAGAGGGGTGCTGGCCGTCGGCCCAAAACGCAAGAAAGCCGTATTCCCGGACCAAGGTCCGGGAATACGGCTTTCTCTAAAAGGAGTTCGGCGGCGTCCTACTCTCCCACAGGG
>NZ_JBHYJB010000045.1:0-6673 GCF_042740175.1 Streptomyces sp. NPDC059009
GGCTATCTGTAGCCCGTCCGGCGCTTGAGGACGAGGCCGTCCAGGCCGATACGGGGGTCTAGGGGCGAAGCCCCAGGAAGGCTGCCCCAGGGCGACGGAGTCGCCGGATTCGGGAAGGGGCGGGATCGGGGAAGAGAAGAAACAAGCGGGCAACCGCCACGACCCGCCCCCGATATACGCGCACCCCACACTGAATCCCGTACGGCCGTGCGGGTGCCGTGGACCGGCTGGGGTGCGCCATGTCACCCCAGCCGGTCGCCCGAGACCCCCTCAGAGGCCCAACGACCGCTTCAAGAAGTCGACTTGGAGCAGCAGGAGATTCTCCGCCACCTGTTCCTGCGGCGTCATGTGCGTGACGCCCGACAGCGGCAGGACCTCATGCGCCCGCCCCGCCGCGAGCAGCGCGGAGGAGAGGCGCAACGCGTGCGCCACCACCACGTTGTCGTCGGCCAGACCGTGCACGATCATCAGCGGCCGGTGCGGCTCCTCGGGGGAGACGAGGCCCTCCTCCGTGACGAGGGAGCTCAGCCGGTACGCGTCGGAGGCGGGCGCCGGGCCCGTCGGGTCGCCCAGGTAGCGCTCCGTGTAGTGCGTGTCGTAGAGGCGCCAGTCCGTCACCGGCGCCCCCGCCACCCCCGCGTGGAACACGTCCGGACGCCGCAGCACCGCGAGCGCCGCGAGATAGCCGCCGTACGACCAGCCGCGGATGCCTACGCGGGTCAGGTCGAGCGGGAAGCGGTGCGCCAAGTCTTGCAACGCGTCGGCCTGATCGTCCAGGGTCACCGTGAAATCGCCGCGGATCGCCTTCTCCCAGGAGGGCGAGCGGCCGGGCGTCCCACGGCCGTCCGCGACGATCACCGCGAAGCCCTGGTCGGCGAACCACTGCGACGTGAGGTGCGGGTTGTGGGCCGCCAGGACCCGCTGGCCGTGCGGGCCGCCGTAGGGGTCAAGGAGCACCGGAAGCGGGCCGTCCGACTCCTCGTACGAGCGGGGGAGCAGGACCGCGCACGGGATGCGCCGCGCGCCCGCCTCCGTGAGCGTGATGCGCGGCGTGAGCCCCGGGCGCTGGGCGTGGGAGGCGATGGCCGCGGTCTGCTTGCCGTCGCGCCAGACCGTGACCTGGGCACCGGGGCGGTCGGGCGTCGCCGAGACCAGGACCGTCACCTCGCCCGCGCGCACCGCCGAGTGCACCCCGGGCTCCTGGGAGAGCCGCTCCACGCCCAGTTCGTTGACGCGGTAGACATGGATCTCGCCCGTTTCCGGCTCCGCTGCCGTGGCGCCCGCCGACGCCGAGATCAGCACGTCCTCGTCCGCCACGTCCAGGACCGCGCGCACGTGCAACTGCGGTCCCGTCAGGGGGCGTTCACCCACCGCGAGGACGCGCGCGCCGGCCTCGTCCACGATGCGGACGAGCCGCCCGCTCGGCGTCCAGCACGGCGAACCAGGGAAAAGATCAAGCCATTCCTGATCTTCGTCCGCGTGCACCATACGGGTCGAACCGTCGTCCGGATCCACGGCCAGATACAGCTGGCTGAGCTGGTCGCGCGCCTGGACGAGGAGGAGAGGGGCGCCCGCCGACGACCAGTGCACCCGCGCCAGGTACGGATAGCGGGCGCGGTCCCAGGCGATCTCGGTGCGGGCGCCGTCCAGGGTCATGACGAAGAGGCGTACGTCCGCGTTGGGCGTCCCCGCCGCCGGGTACGCGACCTTGGCGGGCTCGCGGTCGGGGTGCGCGGGGTCGGCGATCCACCAGCGCTGTACGGGGGCGTCGTCGGCGCGCGCGACCAGGAGGCGGTCCGAGTCGGGCGACCACCAGAAGCCGCGCGCCCGGTCCATCTCCTCGGCGGCGATGAACTCCGCCAGGCCGTAGGTGACTTGGGGCGCGTCGGGTTCGGCCAGGGCGCGGTCGTCCGTGCCGTCCGCCGCCGTGACGCGCAGGGTGCCCCCGGAGACGTACGCGATGTGGCGGCCGTCGGGGGAGGGGCGCGGGTCGATCACGGGGGCGGGCGTGGGGAGTTCGCGCGCCGTGCCCGCGCGCAGCTCCGCCGCGAAGAGCCGCCCGGAGAGGGTGAAGGACGCCACCTCCACGGCGGCGTCCGTGGCGTAGCCGACGATGCCCGCGCCGCCCTCCCTGCTGCGCTCGCGCCGTGCCCGCTCGGCGGCCGAGAGGCGCTCGGCCGCGCCGTCCAGGAGGGCGTGCGGATCGGCCGCGACGCGCTCGGCGCCGCCGTTCTCCAGGTCCAGGACCCAGAGTTGGCCCGCCCGGTCGGTGCCCGATGCGGAGCGCAGGAACACCACGCGCGATCCGTCGGGCGCCACCGTGAACGCGCGGGGCGCGCCGAGGGTGAAGCGCTGGGTGCGGGCGTGCCGGCGCGGGAATGAAACGTACGCGGTGGTCTCCGTGGTCATTCCTCGAGACTATGGCGCATGCGCCCCTTGTGCTGCTGTGCTCCGACTCATGCGTCCGCACGGATAGTTATGATCCGTAGCGCTTCGTGGGTATGAACCTGCTGGTGTGTCCGCTCAGGGTACGGATCTGGATCTTGGAGGTGAGCCGCCGTGGCACTCTCGATTTCGGCGGTGGTGCTACTGGCGATCATCGTCTTCCTATTGATCAAGAAGTCGGGTCTCAAGGGCGGCCACGCCGTCGCCTGCGTGCTCCTCGGCTTCTATCTGGCGAGCTCCTCCGTGGCGCCGACCATCAATGAGCTGACGACGAACGTCGCGGGCATGATCGAGGACATCAAGTTCTGAGACACCACGTTCCGAGCGCCGCCCTCGGCGGGTGGAGGGCGCGGGCTTCAGTGGGTGAGGGGCGCGGGCGCGCGGGCTCGTAGGGTGGTCCCATGACGGAACCGCCCGCCCGGCGCCTGCTGCTCGTGCACGCGCACCCCGACGACGAGTCGATCAACAACGGCGCAACGATGGCCAAATATGTGGCCGAAGGCGCCCGGGTCACCCTCGTGACCTGCACGCTCGGGGAGGAAGGCGAGGTCATCCCGCCCGAGCTCGCCCATCTCGCCGCCGACCGCGAGGACGCCCTGGGCGCCCAGCGCATCGGCGAGCTGTCCGCCGCGATGAAGGAGCTGGGCGTCGCCGACCACCGCTTCCTCGGCGGGACCGGGCGGTACCGCGACTCCGGGATGATGGGCGCCGAGCAGAACCACCGGGACGGGTCCTTCTGGTCCGCCGACCTCGACGAGGCCGCCGCGTCCCTCGTGGAGGTGATCCGCGAGGTCCGCCCGCAGGTCCTGGTCACCTACGACCCGGACGGCGGCTACGGCCACCCCGACCACATCCAGGCCCACCGCGTCGCGATGCGGGCCGCCGAGCTCGCCGCCGAGAGCGCCTTCCGCGCCGACCTCGGCGAACCGCACCAGATCGACAAGATCTACTGGAACCGGGCGCCGCGCTCCGTGGTCGAGGAGCGCTTCCGGTGGCTCGTCGACGAGGCGCTCCCGCAGTCTCCGTTCACCCGGGCCGCAGCCGTCGCGGACGTGCCGGGCGTCACCGGCGACGAGCGGATCACCGCCGAGATCGACGGACGCGCCCACGCGCGCGCCAAGGCGGCGGCCATGGCCGCGCACGCCACCCAGGTCGAGGTGCAGGGCCCGCTGTTCGTCCTCTCCAACGGCCTCGCGCAGCCCGTCTTCGACGTGGAGTACTACGAGTTGGTGCAGGGCGACTCCGGTGCGCCCGCCGGTGAGCGCGAGACGGATCTCTTCGCGGGGCTCGGACTCGAAAGGGTGACGGGGGTGGCAGCGCAGTGAGTACGCGTTCCAAGGCGGCGTCCGGGCCGTCGAGCAGCGGGAGCGGGAGCGGGAGCGGGAGCGGGGGCGGGGGCGGCAGCGCCCCGGCCGCGCCCGGCGGGTTCATGGCGCAGCCCGTCGACGTCGTGCGGATCGCCGTCTACGCCGGGCTCCTGGTGCTCGGCGCCGTGGTCGGCGTCGCGGGCGCCCTCGTCCAAGCGGGCTGGTTCCCGGGCGGGTTGCTGCTCGCGCTGCTCGGCGCCGCGGGCACCTTCTTCGGCGGGGCGCGCGCCACCGGGACCCGGGCGGGTGCGGTGGCGCCCGCCGCCGGGTGGGTCGTCGTGGTGCTGTTCCTGACGGCCACGCGGCCCGAGGGGGACTTTCTGTTCGGGGCGGGCCTCGGCTCGTATGTCTTCCTGCTCGGCGGGATGGGCGTCGCTGTGATGTGCGCCACCCTCGCCCAGTCACCGCAACCAGGCGGGCACAGCGCCCGACTTGGCAAGTGACGTACCACTTCCGCCCGCGCCCGTCACGGGTTTGACGTCGGTCACAGCTTGCGTGTCGGCGGTGGACAGTATGGTGGTGCGCGCCGCCGAGCCGCCCGAGCAGTCGAAGGTCGTAACGGGCGGTGGAGCCAACCGGGAGAACCTGCCTTGAGTCGTGAAACTGACAGTTCGTCCTCCGGGCCCCAGGGGCGCGGTGGAGCCGCTTACCCCTCGGGGACCCCGCCGTACGGCTCGCCCGCGCAGGGCGGCCCCGTCGGCGGCGGTCCGGAGGGTGCGCAGCGCCAGTCGGCCGACGAGCGGCCCGACGAGCCCGAGACCCAGACCACGCTGACCACGCGCATCCGGATCAACATCCCCGGCTCGCGTCCCATCCCTCCGGTCGTCATGCGCACGCCGATGGGTGAGGGGGAGGACGCGGGGCGCGGGACGGACGAGCCGTCGCCGGGTGCCGCGAACGGCGCGGGACCGGGTGCGGGCGCCACGGCCCCGGCACCGGCTGCCGACACCTCGCCCGAGGGGCCCGCGAGCGAGGAGCCCGCGGAGCCGGCCAGCGACTGGTTCGCGCCGCGCAAGAGCCCCTCGCGCCCGCAGGGCGGCGCCACGGGATCGCCTGCCGCCCCCTCCTCAACTCCCGCGGCCGGTACGCCGATCACGCCCCCCGCCGCTCCCTCCGCCCCGTCCGGCGGCAGCGGCGGCGGTACGGGCTCCTTCGACGTGTCCGGCGCGGTCGCGTCGGGTCCGCTGGGCAGCGGGGCGCCGCAGGGGCGTGAGCCGCAGCGCGGTGACCTTCCGTACTTCTCGGCTGGTGCTGGTGCTGGTGCTGGTGCTGGTGCCGGTGACGACTTCGGTGACTTCGACGGGTCCGCCGGTCCCGCCGGTCCCGCCGGCCCGACCGGTGGCCCGGTCACCGGCGACAGCCCCCTGGCCCCGCCGACGCCGCCCGGCCCGCACGTGACGAACGCACCCCGGCCCGGTGGCATCAGCGACGACACCGCCATCCTCACGCCGCAGAAGCCCGCCCCGCCGACGGCCCAGGGCGGCCCCGGAGGCCCCGGTGGACCGGGCGCTCCGGGCGCCCCCGGTGGTCCCGGCGCCCCCGGAGGACCTGGCGCCCCCGGTGGTCCCGGCGCCCCCGGAGGACCTGGCGCCCCCGGCGGAAACGTCTCCGGCGAGACCCTCAACAGCGGCATCCCCGTCGTACCGCCCGCGCAGAACTCCCCGTTCGCGACGGGCCCCCAGCAGCGCTCCCCGCTCGACGAGCCGGGCCCGCACACCCCGCCCCGCCTCCCCGAGCCGGTGCAGCCCGACGTGCCCAGCACCACGTCCGCGCCCAAGAAGAAAAAGGGGCGCAACAAGCTGGTCCTGGTGGCCGTGGGCGTCGTCGTCCTTGCCTGCGGGGCGTACGGCGCGGGGCTGTTGATGAACCACGCCGACGTGCCGAAGGGCACCACGGTCCTCGGCGTCGACATCGGCGGCGGCACCCGCGACGAAGCCGTCAAGAAGCTCGACGGCGCCCTCGGCGAGCGCGTCACCAAGCCGCTGAAGCTCTCGGTGGACGGCAAGGAGGTCGCGCTCAAGCCGGACCAGGCGGGCCTCACGCTGGACAGCCTGGCCACCGTCCGCGAGGCGGCGGGCAGCGACTACAACCCGGTCTCGGTGGTCGGCTCCCTCTTCGGCGGCGAGCGCGTCGTCGAGCCCGTCATGCCGGTGGACGAGGAGAAGCTGGCGGCCGCCCTGGAGCGGGCCGCGGGCGGCTCGGGCTCGGCGAGCGACGGCACGGTCAAGTTCACGCCGGGCAAGGCCGTCCCCGTGTACGGCAAGGCGGGCAAGGGAATCGACGTCGACGCGTCGACGGCCGCGGTCGCGGACGCGTACAGGAAGCAGGTGCAGACGGGCAGCGCCGGGTCGGTGCAGGTGCCCGTCACCGACCGCAAGCCGAAGGTCACGAACGCGGCGGTGGACAAGTTCATGAAGGAGTTCGCCAAGCCCGCCATGTCGGCCAACGTCACGATCCAGGCGGGCGGCAAGTCGCTCCCGTTCGGCCCGGCGAAGTCGCTGCCGAAGATCCTTGAGACGCGGATGGCGAAGGACGGCAGCCTGCAGGTGCACTACAACCTCCAGGCGCTCAAGGCGCTGTACGGCAACACCTTCGACGGCGTGCTGATCCAGCGCGGCAACGGCGACAAGACCCCGGTGCAGCCGACAGACGTCGCCCAGGCCATGAACAAGGCGCTGATCGGCAAGACCCCCGCACAGCGCGTCGGCGTGATCCAGACCAACGCCAGCTGACCCGGCACCAACTGTTCGCATCGGTCAGTCGACCGGAACGCACCCCGAGGGCCGGGCGGGCTCACTCATCGAGCCCCCCCGCCCCCCCCCCGTGGTGGAGCGCCCCCGCACCCGACGGCCCCAGGGCCC
>NZ_JBHYJB010000045.1:6683-58772 GCF_042740175.1 Streptomyces sp. NPDC059009
GCGGGTGGGGTTTTTCACAACCACCGCATGCGCCCCGCCCAAAACCTGTGCCATGGGGACTGCCCCCCTCACCCCCCCCGGGGGGGGGGGGGGCAAAACTCATCGAGCCCGCCCGGCCCTCGCCGTTGCTGCTGCGCCCCGGCTCCGTACGGCAGCTGCGCCCCGGTCCCGTATGACATCTGTCATCTCCGACTCACCACACTCGACACTGCCGCCCCGCGCCTGTGACCAGCCACGATGGATCACATGACGACGACAGCAGGAGGAGCTGCCCCGGTCGCCCCCGTGGTGAGCTTCACGCAGGTGAGTAAGAGTTACGGAGACGTCCGCGCCGTGGACGCCCTCACGCTCGATCTCCATCCGGGCGAGACGGTGGCCCTCCTCGGGCCGAACGGCGCGGGCAAGTCCTCCACGCTCGACCTGCTGCTCGGCCTGCGGCAGGCCGACAGCGGCACCGTCCAGGTCTTCGGCACCCCGCCGAGGGACGCCATCACGGCGGGCCGGGTCGGGGCGATGCTGCAGAGCGGCGGCCTGATGGACGAGGTCACGGTCCGCGAACTGGTGCGGCTCGCCTGTGCGTTGCACCCCCGGCCGTACCCGGTCGGCGACGTCCTCGCGCGCGCCGACATCAGCCAGATCGCGGACCGCAAGGTCAACAAGCTCTCCGGCGGCCAGGAGCAGCGCGTCCGCTTCGCGCTCGCCACCGCGGGTGCCAACGACCTGATCGTCCTGGACGAGCCGACCACCGGCATGGACGTCACCGCGCGCCAGGCATTCTGGGCCACCATGCGCGAGCAGGCGGACCAGGGCCGCACGGTCCTGTTCGCCACCCACTACCTGGAGGAGGCCGACGCGATCGCGGACCGGGTCCTGGTCCTGCACCGCGGCCGCCTCCTCGCCGACGGCACGGCCGCCGAGATCAAGGCCAAGGCGGGCGCCCGCAAGGTCGCCTTCGACCTGGAGGTCATCGACGCGGCGCTCGCCGAGCAGCTGCGCGCGCTGCCGTTCCTCACCACGCTCGACGTGTCCGGCCACACGGTCCGGCTGCAGTCGACCGACGCCGACGCGACCGTGCACGCGCTGTACGGGCTCGGCGTCTACCCCCGCAATCTGGAGGTCGCGGGCCTCGGCCTCGAGCAGGCATTCGTCGCGATCACCGCAGCCGAGGAGGCCAAGGCGGCATGACCAACACCCTGAGCGCGCCCGGGACTTCGTACGTCCGCAGCGCCTTCGCCTCGCGGGCGCTGATCAAGCTGGAGATCACCCGGGCCCTGCGCAACCGCAAGTTCCTGTTCTTCTCGGTGATCTATCCGTCGATCCTCTTCCTGATCGTCGCGGGCAGCCAGGACAGCGGCAGCCGGGTCGACGGCACCGGGCTGAGCGTGCCCGCGTTCATGATGGTCTCGATGGCCTCGTTCGGCGCCCTGACCGCCGTCCTCATGGGCAACAGCGAGCGCATCGCCAAGGAGCGCGAGAGCGGCTGGGTGCGCCAGCTGCGGCTGACGAGCCTGCCGGGGCGCGGCTACGTCCTCGCCAAGACGGCGAGCGCGGCCGTGGTCAGCCTGCCGTCGATCATCGTGGTCTTCGCCGTCGGCGCGCTCGTCAAGGACGTCCGCCTGGACGCCTGGCAGTGGCTCGCGCTGACCGGCGCGATCTGGGCGGGCAGCCTCTGCTTCGCCGCGCTCGGCGTCGCCATCGGCTATCTCGCGTCCGGCGACGCGGTCCGCCCGATCACGATGATCATCTACTTCGGGCTCTCCATCCTCGGCGGCCTGTGGATGCCGACGACGACCTTCCCGCAGTGGCTGCAGGACATCTCCTCATGGCTGCCCACCCACGCGTACGCTGCCCTCGGCCGGGCCATCGAACTGGGCGACGCCCCGCACGCGAAGGACGTCGTGCTCCTCGTGGCGTACTTCCTGCTCTTCGCGGGCGGCGCGGCGTGGCTGTACCGGAAGGACACACTGAAGGCGTGAGCGTGACAGACGCGGAGGGCACCGGGGCGGGGGGTACCGGTGCCGGGAGCGGCGGGAGCGGCGGGAGCGGCGGGAGCGGCGATTCCCATGAGTCCCATGAGTCCCACCCCCTGCACACCTTCGGGCGGCCCCCGCAGGGCCGCCGGGCGATCCTGACGAAGTCGCTCTGGATCGGCATCTGGCTGGTCTTCCTCGCCTCTCCCGCCAAGGACCTGGCCGACGGCCACCACTCGGGCCCGGCCACCCTCCTCGGCTGGTTCGGCCTCACGGCCTTCGCGGTCTGCTATCTGACGCTGGTCTTCCGCTACACCACCAAGATCATCGACTGGGGCGTGGTCCTCGCCTCGATCGCGCTGCTGTTCGTCCTCGCCGTGGTCCTCGCCTTCTGCTTCGGCGACGCGTGGCTCGGCCTCTTCGTGTACGTGGCGGTGTCCGTCGCGGCGGTCCTGCCGATGCGGTACGCGCTGTGGGCCATCCCCGGCGTCACGCTCGTCATGATCCTGGTGGGGCTGCGCGACGACGGGCTCGGCGACCTCATCACCAACCTCGGCATCATCACCCTCCTCGTGGGCTTCGCGATGACCGGCGTGCGCGAACTGGTGCGCACGACCATCCAGCTCCGCCAGGCGCGCGCGACCGTCGCCCAACTCGCCGCCAACGAAGAGCGGTTGCGGCTCGCCCGCGACCTGCACGACCTCCTCGGCCACTCGCTCTCCCTCATCACGCTCAAGAGCGAGCTCGCCGGGCGCATGCTCCCCGACCACCCCGACAAGGCCGCCCAGCAGGTCGCCGACATCGAACAGGTCAGCCGCCAGGCCCTGGTGGACGTCCGCCAGGCGGTCACCGGCTACCGCAGGCGCACCCTCGCGGGCGAGCTCGCCGGGGCCCGTACGGCGCTCACGGCGGCCGGCGTCGAGGCGGACGTCCCGCTCGAGGCGGAGCGGCTCCCCGGCCGGGAGGAGGAGACCGCGCTCGCCTGGGCGCTGCGGGAGGCCGTCACCAACGTCGTACGGCACAGCGGCGCCCGCCGCTGCACGGTGACCCTCGCCGCCCGCGAGACCCTCGGCGGCCCCGTCCTCCAGCTGACGGTCACCGACGACGGCACGGGGCCGGGTGGCGCCCCCGGTGGTGCGGCCCCGGGCAACGGCAACGGCAACGGCCTGACGGGGCTGACCGAGCGGCTCGCGGCGGTCGGCGGCGTCCTGGAGACGGCCCCCGCACCCGGCCGCGGCAGCGGCTTTCAGCTCACCGCGCGGGTCCCGCTGACCGCCGGCGAGGGTGATGCGCCGGGCGCCCAGGCGCCCGCCATAGGATCACCGGCATGAGCGACGACCGCAGCATCCGAGTCCTCCTGGCCGAGGACCAGTCCATGGTCCGCGAGGCGCTCGCAGCGCTGCTCGGCCTCGAGCCGGACATCGACGTGGTGGCCCAAGTGGCGCGCGGCGACGAGGTGTTGGACGCGGTGCGCGCCCACGAAGTGGACGTGGCGCTCCTGGACATCGAGATGCCGGGACAGACGGGGATCGAGGCGGCCGCCGAGGTCAGGGCCGCGCTCCCCGGCGTGAAACTGGTGGTCCTCACGACGTTCGGCCGCCCCGGATACCTCCGCAGCGCCATGGAGTCGGGCGCCGACGCGTTCCTGGTCAAGGACGCCCCGGCGGCCCAACTCGCCGAGGCGGTGCGCAAGGTGCTCGCGGGCGAACGGGTCATCGACCCCACCCTCGCGGCGGCGGCCCTGGCCGAGGGCGCGAACCCCCTGACGGACCGCGAACGCGAGGTCCTGCGCGCGGCCGCGGACGGCTCCACGAACGCGGAACTGGCGGCGGCCCTGCACCTGTCGCAGGGGACGGTGCGCAACTACCTGTCGACGGCGATCCAGAAACTGGCGGCACGGAACCGGGCGGAGGCGGTACGGATCGCGCGGGACAAGGGCTGGCTCTAGCTCGCGCCTGTCCGGTCCTGCCCTGTCCTGCCCTGCTCTGCTCTGCCCCGTCGCGTCGTGGGGGCGGGGTGGGGACGCGGCGGTATGTCCGTCCTCGAAAAGCCGGGGGCGCCGGACGAGTTCATGAGTACTGGCTTGGGTTGCTTGCTGTACTGCGGGCGGACATACCGCCGCGTCCCCACCCCTTGCGCCGTCGTCCGCCTGCGGGCCGTCGCCCCTTCCCTCGCTACTCGCCTCTTGGCCGTCGCGCGTCTGTAGGCCGTCCTCGCTTACCTGCCCCTTGGCCGTCGCGCGTCTGCAGGCCGTCCCCGCTTCCCGCCCGTCCCCGGCTTCCCTCCCGCCTTGCCCCTGCCTTTCCCTCCCGCCCGGCCTCCCCTTCCCGCCCTTCCCACCCCCCCAACGGGGTGCCTCGTCAGCCTCGCTCCGGGGGGTGCCTTTCAGCCCGTCCGGCATTTGAGGACGAGGCCGTTCAGGCCGATGGGGGTCTGGGGGCGGAGCCCCCAGGAGGGTGCGCCAGGGCCGACGGAGTCGGCGGATTCGGGAAGGGGCGGGATTGGGGAAAGAGCCCCGCAGGGACCACCCGCACCCCCCGGCGAACGGTGCCCCACCCAAAAGCCCAGCCCCAGGGACTAGTTCAGCCGAGCTCTCGCCGCCCGCGCCAGCGCCCGCACACGCTCCGCCGCCTCCTCGTCCACCGCGGTCACCACCTCCGCGTAACCCTCCAGTTCCGCCGCCCCCTCCAGGAACTCCCCACGCTGTACGAGGAGTTGAGCCCGCTCATAGCGCAGCCGGGCCGGGTGGGAGGGGAGGAGGAGGGAGAGCTCCACGGCCCACAGGGCGACGTCCGAGCGCTCGGGCCGGGCGGCGGCCCATGCACGGATGTTGTTGAGCACGCGCAGCACGATGTCGAGCGGATCGGCGGGGCTCAGCATCGACGGGTCGAGCGGCGCCCCCGTCGCCCCGGCCACCAGCAGCTCCGCGTCCGTACCGGTCAGGACCCGTCCGCTGTCGAACGGGTCGGCGAGGACCTGGTTCTCCAAGTCGCCGCCGGGAACGCCCCCTTGAGGGCCGAAGCCGACCACGAAGTGACCCGGCAGGGCCACCCCGTACACCGGCGCCCCGGCCCGCCGCGCGACCTCGATCCACACCACGGACAGCAGGATCGGCAGGCCCCTGCGGCGCCGCAGCACCTCATGAAGGAGCGAGGACTCCAGGCGCTGGTAGTCGGCGGGCGTGCCCTGGAAACCGCAGCGGACGCCGAGGAGTTCGGCCAGCGCGGTGGCCCACTGCCGGGGGCCGCCGGGCCGGAAGGGGACCAGCCCGGCGAGCCGGTCGAGCTCGATCTGGGCCGCGTCGAGCCCCGCCTCGTCCAGGCCGGGGTCCGCCTCGGCGCCGATGAGCAGACAGAGCAGGGCCAGGTCGGGCCGCTCGGACCTGGCCTCTTCGGCGAATCGACGGCGCCACTCGGCGGAGCCGGATCGGGGATGCATAGGAGCCTCGTGCCCTCTCAGTCCGATCGCTAGCGGTCGGAGTCGGGAAGTCGGAGTCGGGAAGCGGGTGGGTCGGCGGGTGGTGGCCGGGGCCTCGGCCACCCCCGGCCGCGCGCCCCCGGCAGAGGGCGTCCGAGGGCGGCCCGGGGCTCTACGGGCGCTCTCGGCCGTGGTCGGCCGTGCGGCCCTGCGCGGGCTCCCGGTAGTGGTGGTAGGCGTGGTGCCGCGCGAAGCCCATCCCGTCGTACAGCGCCCGCGCACCCTCGTTGTCGTCCTCGACCTGGAGCCATGCCGCCGACGCCCCCTCCGCCAGGGCCTGCCGGGACAGCGCGGCCATCACGGCGGTGGCGAGCCCCTGCCGCCGGCACCCGGGGTCCACCTCGACGGCCATGAAGCCCGCCCAGCGGCCGTCCACCACACAGCGCCCGATCGCCGCGGGCCCCGCGTCGGGGCTCTCGCCGGGCACCGTCGCGAACCACACCGAGGGGCCGCTGCCGAGCACCTTCAGGACGTCGGGGCCCGGCGTCCCGAGCCGCTGGTAGCGGCCGAGCCAGGCGTCGTCCACGGAGCGTGCGAGCCGCACCCGGTCCGCGTCGGCGTCCAGGTCGGCGACCGGGGCGAGCCCGCCGATGTGCACCGCGGCCGAGACCTCCAGGGACCAGCCCCGCTCCGCCAGCTGCGCACAGAGCGTCTCCTGCGTTCCCTCCGCCCCGGTGGCCGTCTGGACGTAGGCGGGCAGGGAGCGATCGGCGTACCAACGGCGTACGTACGCAAGGGCGTCGTCCAGCGGCCGGTCCGGATCGCCGGTCGGCAGCACCGAGTTGGCCCGGCGGGTGAAGCCGGACGCCGCCCGCAGCTCCCAGTCGCCGAGCCGCTCGCTCTCCACCGGCTGCCAGGCCCGCGCCGTGACCCGCGCCAACTCCTCGTACGAGGCGGCAGGACCGCGCCGGCGCGCGGGGGCTGCGGGGACCACCTTGCCCGCGACCAGCGTGTCCTCGGCGATCCGGACACTCTCG
Source organism: Streptomyces sp. NPDC059009 (assembly GCF_042740175.1). NCBI lineage: Bacteria > Bacillati > Actinomycetota > Actinomycetes > Kitasatosporales > Streptomycetaceae > Streptomyces > Streptomyces sp. NPDC059009. Next base: position 13,108 of record NZ_JBHYJB010000045.1, read on the forward strand.
CCATTTCGTCGTGTGATCACCACCACACCGTTGTCCCACGATGTGAGAACACCCACCGTGTCGGTGAATGTGCCATCTGTTGTTGCCGGTTCGTATCGGCGCCGAACAGAGACACGTTTGCCCACGTCAGATGGGGTGATTCGGACTTCTAGCCGTCCGCCCGCAGTGAATTCCACAGCTCTGTTCGCCCCTCCTGTACGGATCATGCCCGGGAACGGTGATACTAGGGGCGGGCATCGACGACGCCGCGCTCCCGCGCGCCAGGCGAGCGGAGCCTGAGGACGGCCCGCCAACGCCCGTATCGAGGAGGAACGACAGCGTGACCTACGTCATCGCGCAGCCTTGTGTCGACGTCAAGGACAAGGCGTGCATCGAGGAGTGCCCGGTCGACTGCATTTACGAGGGCTCCCGGTCCTTGTACATCCACCCGGACGAATGCGTCGACTGTGGAGCCTGTGAACCGGTCTGCCCGGTCGAGGCGATCTTCTACGAGGACGACACTCCGGAAGAGTGGAAGGACTACTACAAGGCGAACGTCGAGTTCTTCGACGAGCTCGGTTCGCCCGGCGGTGCGAGCAAGCTCGGTCTCATCGAGCGGGACCACGCCTTCATCGCCGCGCTGCCGCCGCAGAATCAGTAGCAGCGGCCGCTCGGAGCGTCATGCCCCGGTCCCGTACGGCAGTCTGCCGTGCGGGACCTCGGCATGTACGCCGAAGCCGTCGCACCGCACGGACGATCGGCACGACGGCCGCAAGTAACCTGCGCACCACGGGAGTTGCCCCATGACCACACTGAATGACCGCCTTCCCGCGTTCCCCTGGGACAAGCTGGAGCCCTTCAAGGCCACGGCCAGGGCCCACCCGGGCGGCATCGTCGACCTCTCCGTGGGCACTCCCGTCGACCCCGTGCCCGAGCTCGTCCAGAAGGCGCTGACCGCCGCCTCCGACTCCCCGGGCTACCCGACGGTGTGGGGTACCGCTGAGCTGCGTGACGCCATCGCCGGCTGGTGCGAGCGCCGGCTGGGCGCCCGTGGTGTCACCCACCAGAACGTGCTCCCGGTCGTCGGCTCCAAGGAGCTGGTGGCCTGGCTGCCGACCCAGCTCGGCCTCGGCCCGGGCGACGTGGTGGCCTACCCGCGGCTCGCCTACCCGACGTACGAGGTCGGCGCCCGCCTCGCCCGCGCCGAGTACGTGACGTACGGGGACGACCCGACCGCGCTCGACCCCACGAACCTCAAGCTCCTCTGGCTCAACTCGCCCTCGAACCCCACCGGCCGGGTGCTCTCCAAGGAGGAGCTGACCCGCACCGTCGCCTGGGCGCGCGAGCACGGCGTGCTGCTCTTCAGCGACGAGTGCTACCTGGAGCTCGGCTGGGAGGCGGAGCCCGTCTCGGTCCTGGACGAGGAGGTGTGCGGCGGCTCGTTCGAGGGCATCGTCGCCGTCCACTCGCTCTCCAAGCGGTCCAACCTGGCGGGCTACCGGGCCGCCTTCATCGCCGGTGACGCGGACGTCCTCGGCGACCTGCTGCAGATCCGCAAGCACGGCGGCATGATGACCTCCGCGCCGACGCAGGCCGCCACCGTCGCGGCCCTCGGCGACGACGCGCACGTGCACGAGCAGCGCGCCCGCTACGTGGCCCGCCGCACCGCCCTGCGCGACGCGCTCGTCGGCCACGGCTTCCGCATCGAGCACAGCGAGGCCAGCCTCTACCTCTGGGCCACCCGCGACGAGTCCTGCTGGGACACCGTCGCGCACCTCGCCGAGCTCGGCATCCTCGTGGCGCCCGGCGACTTCTACGGCCCGGCGGGCGACCGCTTCGTACGGGTCGCGCTCACGGCGTCGGACGAGCGCGTCGCCGAGGCGGTCGAGCGGCTCTCCTGAGCGGGCCCACGGCCTGGCCGGTCCGCGTACGCGAGTCCGAGGGCGACCGCCACGGACACCGTCGAGACCAGGGCCATCGCGTCCGCGGGTGACGTCCACTGCGCCACGGCACCCGCGAGCGCGGCCCCCACGCCCTGCATCGTGAGCATCCCCGAGGCGTGCAGGCCGAGCGCGTGCCCGCTCAACTCGTCCGGCGTCAGGGCCATCAGGCGCTCCTGGTGCAGCAGGCTCGCCGAGTACCCGGCCGAGGACAGCACCACGGCGGCCACCGCGACGGGCAGCGAGGGGTCGAGGGCGAAGGCCAGATAGGGCGCCGCGAGCAGCAGGTTGAGGGGGAGGCGGAGCCGGGAGCGCCAGTGCGCGGGCACGAAGCGGCCGGTCACGATGTCGCCCGCGAGCATGCCGAGCGCGGCGCAGGCGAACAGGAGGCCCGCGTTCCGGGGTGCGTACGGGACGTAGAGCGACTCACAGCCCACGATCAGGCCGTTGGGCACCCACAGGACCAGAAAGGTGTACCGGCGCGGCCTGCTCGACCACAGCAGGGCGTTGGTGCGCCAGGTCGCGCGCGCCGACGCGCGGCCGGTGGCCCGGGGCGGCCTGCGGCTGAGCCCGCAGCGGGCGCAGAGCGCGGCGGCGGCGTAGAGGGCGGCCCCGGTCAGCAGCGTGCCGCGCGGCGAGAGCGCCGTCACGAGGATGCCGCCGGTGGCGAACCCGCAGATCTGCATGGCCCCCGCCGCCATGTTGAACACGGACCGGCCGAGCAGGTAACCGTCCCTCGGCAGCACCTCGTTGAGCAGCCCGTATCGCACCCCGCCGCCGAGCGAGCCGAGCACGCCCAGGGCGAGCACGACCCCGAAGGCCGCCCCCACCGCAAGGCCCGGCAGCGCGAGCGCGGCGGTGCCCACGGCGAAGGCGAGGGCGAGCAGGCTCAGCGCGGCGCGCGGCGGCAGCCGGTCGGCGGCCGACAACAGCACGGTCGCGCCCACGACTTGGGCGAGCGAGGGCCCGAACATGGCGAGGGCGGACAGCAGGGGAGAGCCCGTCGCCGCGTAGATGAGCGTGGCCAGGCCCAGCCCGCTCACGGTCTGGGCCGCCACGGTCGCGGCGGCCGTCAGGAAGAGGGGCGTGAACTCCGGGGTGCGGAAGAGCTCGCGATAGGTGCGCATGAGCGCCGAGTCTCGGCGGGGGCGGGCAGGGCGCGTTAACGTTTCGCGGCAGGGCGAAAGGTCGAGACGTACGCGGTCCGGGGCGGCTGGGCGGGCGAGCGGCCGGGCGGGCGGGGGAGGGGCACGGCGATGAGCCAGTGGCGGATCAGCGCGGACACGCTCGCGGAGACCCGGTTCACCGTGTCGCCGCTGGCGGAGACCACCGCGTGCCTCTTCGCGCTGGCCCGCGAGGCGGCCACGCACCCGGGGGAGCGGGCCTGGCTGCGGGACCATCTCCCCGCGTACCGGCGGCGGTTGGCGGCCGACCCGGTCACCGCGCGCCTCGTCCCGGCCGCGACCGGCGACGCCACCCGCTGGATCGCGGACTTCCTGACGCCCGCGCCCAGCGGCGAGGGCGAGCGCTCGTTCGCGGACGAGGTCGCGGAGGTGCGGGCGGCGCCTGCCGAGTCCGCCCGCGCGGACCTGACCGTCTCGCACGGCGGCCCGCTCCCCGCCGAACTCCGGGAGAGGTCGGATCTGCCGGACCGTGCCGCCGATCTCCTGGAGTGGGTGTGGGAGACGGCGGTGCTCCCGGACTGGCCGCGGCGGCGCCGGATCATCGAGGCCGATGTGCTCGCCCGCACCGCCCAGTTGGGGCAGGGCGGCTGGGTCGCGGCCCTGGCCGGGATGCGTCCGGGGATGCGCTGGCTCGGGGAGAGCACGCTCCAGGTGAACACGCATGTGTACCCGCCGCGCGATGTGACGGGGGCCAGGCTGCTCTTCGTGCCGGTGACGCCGACGCAGGGCTGGGTCTCCTGGCGGACCTCCGACTCGGCAGATGCGACAGATACGTCGGATGCGACAGATACAGCAGATGTGGCAGATACATCGGATCAATCGGCCCGTGTGCTGGATCAGTACGCGGTGATCTACCCCTGCTCGGGCGCCCTCGCCGACGTGGACCGCACGGTGGCGCCCAAGGCGCTCGCCCGACTGCTCGGCCCGGGCCGGGCGGCCGTCCTCATGCTCCTGGCCACGCCGAAGAGCACGACCCAACTGGTGGCGCTCACGGGGCAGGCGCTCGGCTCCGTGGGCCGCCATCTGCGGGTGCTGCTCGACGCGGGGCTGGCGGGGCGGCGGCGGGCGGGGCGTTCGGTGCTCTATTTCCGGACGGGGGCGGGGGAGGTGCTGGTGAAGGCGCAGTCGGAGGGGGCGGGGGCGCGTTCCTGAGCCGCGTACTTACGGGGGGGGGTGGGCAAGCGAAGAGGGTGTGGGGAGCGTCAACTCCCCACACCCTCATGCGTGTTGCTCGAGCAGCCGGGCTCAGCCGCCCAGCGGCAGGCCCTTGAGCGGGAGCGAGTCGGCGGCGGGCAGGCCACCGGTGGGCAGGCCGCCCTTGGTCACGGCGTCGGTGGGCAGACCGCCGCCGAGCGCGTCGGTCGGCAGGCCGCCCTCGGTGGCCGCACCCGCGGTCTCGCCGAGGACCTCGCCCGCGCTGCCCGCGACGTCACCGGCGGCCTTCTGCGCGGCGGGGGTCGCGGTCTTCGCGCCCTTGCCCACGGCCTTGCCCGCGGTCGGGACGGCCTTCTTCACGGCCTTGCTGCCGGTGTCGCCGGCGAGGCCGCTGACGTTCTGAGCGGCACCGTCGACGGTGTTGCCCAGGCCGGCACCGTCCAGAGCGGTCAGGCCGCCCAGGTCGGGCGCGGCCGGGAGGTCCACGGCGCTTGCGGAGCCGGCCGCACCGACCGCGGAAGCTACGCCGGCGGCACCCAGCAGGGCGGCACGGGCGATCCGACGGGTCAGGGGGAGGGACATGATGCTCCTTCAGACGGGAGAGAACGTTGGGGTGTCCGGAGATCCGGGGAAGCGACCGGGCTTGATCGTCTCCAGCGTTCGGACGCAGTGACTACCGACTCGACGGCCGCGAAGGTTGCGGTGGCCCTGCGTAAAGAGTTGGTAATGCGTCGCATTATCGACCGCGGATAAAATCGGGCAAAGGGCATTGCCCGTCAGGCCCGGACGAATCCTTAATTCCCTTTGTTCTCAAGGGATTTGAAGCCCGTGACGCCTGAGGGGAAAGAAGTGCGCACCGACGTCCAACCGGTGCGCTCGCGGTCGCCTGATCGAGTGAGGCGCCGCACTACTGCGCAGTGACGATTCGGACCTCGTCCGCACCCCGGTCCCCGCCTTCGCCGCCCTTTCCCGCGCCCGCGGCGGACGTCCTGCGCCACTCATTCCCCGCCGCGTCGGCGCTCCACTCCCGGCCCGCGTAGGAGACCCGTTCGATACGCAGCGCGGACGAGTGGGCCACCGCCCAGTGGGCCAGCTCCCAGCCGCGCTGCGGGGCGCCGCCGTCCGTGCCCGCGCGCGTCGCGTACACCGGGACGGCGAGGGTGCGGCCCCGCTCACCACCGGACGCCTTCCCGCTTCTCGCGTTCCCGCTTCTCGCGCTTCCGGGGACCGTGCCCGCGCCGAAGTCGCGGTCCAGGGCGGCCCTGACCTTCGCCGGGTCACCGGCGGCCGCGACCGGGCGGCCCTCGCAGGTGAAGGCCGCGGGGGCGCGGCCGGTGAGCGCGGCGGCGAGCAGTGCGGCGTCCGGCTCGTGCTTCGCGTACGCCTGGGGGAAGCCGCTGCGCTGCACGCGCTGGGCGGCGACCGTCAGGGGCAGCCGGGAGTAGCCGGGGACCTTGTCCAGGTGGGCGTAGAACCGCGCCGCCGAGTACGCCGGGTCCATGATCTGCCGCTCGTTCCCCCAGCCCTGCGAGGGGCGCTGCTGGAACAGGCCGAGCGAATCGCGGTCGCCGTGGCTGATGTTGTAGAGCCCCGACTCCTGCAGCGCCGTCGCGAGGGCGATGGTCACGCCGCGCTCGGGCATGCCGCGCGAGGTGCCGACGGCGGCCACCGTCGCCGCGTTCTCCGCCTGTTCGGCGGTGAACTCGTACGACGCCCCGGCGCCTTCGCGGGAGTTCGCCGACACCACCTCGCAGCGTGGTGCGGGCTTGCCCCCGGAGACGTAATCGACCACCACATAGCCCGTGACCGCGAGCAGCACCGCGACGGCTGCTCCGATACGGGAGGGGCGGCCGCGCCGGACGAGGGTGGGGGGCTCAGGCACGCGCACCAAGGTACTGGAGGGCCCAGAGGGCGCTGACAAGGCGGCGCGCCGAGGTGGCGTGGGGTGGCGTTAGGGTCGAAGTCATGGCTGACACGTCGCTTGACCTCACGCTGGACGCCGCCGCGCTCACCGCCCGGCTCGTCGACTTCCCGTCCCCGAGCGGCGCCGAGAAGGCCCTCGCGGACGCCATCGAGGCGGCCCTGCGCCCGCTGCCGCACCTCACCGTCGACCGGTACGGCAACAACGTGGTGGCCCGCACGAACCTGGGCCGCGCCGAGCGCGTGATCCTCGCCGGGCACATCGACACGGTCCCGATCGCGGACAACCCGCCGAACGTCCCGTCCCGCCTCGACGAGGACGGCGTCCTGTGGGGCTGCGGCACCTGCGACATGAAGTCCGGCGTCGCGGTCCAGCTGCGCATCGCCCAGACGGTCACGGAGCCCAACCGCGACCTCACCTTCGTCTTCTACGACAACGAAGAGGTCGCCGCGCACCTCAACGGCCTCGGGCACGTCGCCGAGGCCCACCCGGACTGGCTGGCGGGCGACTTCGCGGTCCTCCTGGAGCCCACGGACGGCCAGGTCGAGGGCGGCTGCCAGGGCACGCTGCGCGTCTTCCTGAAGACGACGGGTGAGCGGGCGCACTCCGCGCGCGCGTGGATGGGCGACAACGCGATCCACAAGGTGGCCCCGATCCTCGCCAAGCTCGCCGCCTACGAACCGCGCACGCCCGTCGTCGACGGCCTCCAGTACCACGAGGGCCTCAACGCCGTCCGCGTCGAAGCGGGCGTCGCCAACAACGTCATCCCCGACGCCTGCACCGTGGTCGTCAACTTCCGCTACGCGCCCGACCGCACCGAGGCCGAGGCGGAGAAGTTCGTACGGGACTTCTTCGCGGACTGTGACATCGCGGAGTTCATCGTGGACGACCACACCGGAGGCGCCCGGCCCGGCCTCACCCACCCCGCGGCTGTCGCCTTCATGGCGGCCGTCGGCGGCGAGGCCCGCCCCAAGTTCGGCTGGACCGACGTCTCCCGCTTCAGCGCGCTCGGGGTGCCCGCGGTGAACTACGGCCCGGGCGCCCAGCTGCTCGCCCACAAGGTCGACGAGCGCGTCCAGGCATCCCTGATCCCCGAGGCCGAGGAACGCCTGCGTGCGTGGCTCACCTCCTGAGTGACGCCATGAGTTACGCCATTCGTCACCCCCGTCCACCTACGCTGAAGTGGCACTTCCAGCAACACCAGGCAAGACCGTCAGCGGAAGGGGACGTTCATGGGCAGTCCGGAAGCGCAGGGTCCGCCGGAGGAGCAGTACTTGGGGCCGGTGGTGAGGCGGCGCGAGCAGATCACGCCCGGCACCACCGACCAACGCCTCCTCGACTCCGAAGGTGACTCGGAGTGGGTGCACACCGACCCCTGGCGGGTCATGCGCATTCAGTCGGAGTTCGTGGAGGGCTTCGGCGCCCTCGCCGAACTCCCGTCCGCCATCAGCGTCTTCGGCTCGGCGCGCACCCCGGCCGACTCTCCCGAGTACGAGGCGGGGGTGTCGATCGGCCGGGCGCTCGTCGACGCGGGCTTCGCGGTGATCACGGGCGGCGGCCCGGGAGCCATGGAGGCGGCCAACAGAGGAGCGCGTGAGGCGAAGGGCGTCTCCGTCGGCCTCGGCATCGAGCTCCCCTTCGAGCAGGGCCTCAACCCGCACGTCGACATCGGCGTCAACTTCCGCTACTTCTTCGTGCGCAAGACCATGTTCGTCAAGTACGCCCAGGGCTTCGTGGTCCTGCCCGGCGGCCTCGGCACCCTCGACGAACTCTTCGAGGCGCTCACCCTGGTCCAGACCCGCAAGGTCACCCGCTTCCCGATCGTCCTCTTCGGCTCGGCGTACTGGGGCGGCCTCGTCGACTGGCTCCGCGACACGGTGGTGGCCCAGGGCAAGGCGTCGGAGCGCGACCTGCTCCTGTTCCACGTGACGGACGACGTGGACGAGGCGGTGGCGCTGGTGACGAAGGAGGTCGGCCGCTAGTTCCTCATCCGCTGGACGGGCTGGACCACTCAGCCCGTCCGGCGTTTGAGGACGAGGCCGTTCAGGCCGATACGGGGGTCTAGGGGCGAAGCCCCAGGAAGGCCCGCCCAGGGGCGACGGAGTCGCCGTTTCGGGAAGGGGCGGGATCGGGGAAAAGAGCCCCCGGCAGGGCCCCCTACGCCAGCCCCCGCCGGGCGACAGCAGGCGCACGATGCCCCGCGATCGTCGCCACCATGTCCACCACCTGCCGTGTCTCCGCGACCTCATGCACCCGGTACACCTGCGCCCCCAGCCACGCGGACACCGCAGTGGTCGCCAGCGTCCCCACCACCCGCTCCTTCACCGGCTTGTCCAGCGTCTCGCCCACAAAGTCCTTGTTGGACAAGGAGACGAGCACCGGCCACCCGGTGTCGACCATCTCGCCGAGCCGCCGCGTCGCCTCCAGCGAATGCCGCGTGTTCTTCCCGAAGTCGTGCCCCGGATCGATCAGCACGGACTCCCGCTCCACCCCGAGCTCCACGGCCCGCTCGGCGAGCCCCACGGTCACCCGCAGGATGTCCGCCATGACGTCCTCGTACGTCACCCGGTGCGGCCGCGTCCGCGGCTCCGCGCCCCCGGCGTGCGTGCAGACGAGCCCCACCCGGTACCGCGCCGCGACCTCCGCGAGGCGCGGATCGACGCCGCCCCACGCGTCGTTGAGCAGATCGGCGCCCGCCTCGCAGACGGCCTCGCCGACCTCGTGGCGCCAGGTGTCGACGCTGATGACGACGTCGGGGAAGCGCCGCCGCACCTCGGCCACGAAGCCCACGGTGCGCCGCACCTCCTCCTCGGCGCTCACCTCGTCGCCGGGACCGGCCTTGACCCCGCCGATGTCGATGATGGCCGCGCCCTCGGCCACCGCCTGCTCCACGCGCGCGAGGGCGGGCTCGTCGCGGAACGTGGCGCCCTGGTCGTAGAAGGAGTCCGGGGTCCGGTTCACGATCGCCATGATCACCGGCTCGTGCGCGTCGAACTCGCGCCGCCCAAGCCTGAGCATCCGCCGTGGCCCTCCTCGTGGTTGTTGCCGTTGGTGCCGATCAGCCGCCTGCGACCTTAACTGTCACACCCGCATGGCACGATCGGACCCTGACACTTGCAACACAGTCCGGCAGTCGAGCGTGGGGACCGAAGAGATGGTCTTGTTCTTGTTCTTGGTCATCGCCCTCGTCGTGGTGGTCGCGGCGGTGACCCTCTCCGTCGTCGGAGGGGGCGGCGGCGCGCTGCCCGAGACCGCGCCCGAGCACCTCGCCGACCCGCTGCCCCAGGACCGCCCCCTGCGCCGCGCCGACGTGGACGCGCTGCGCTTCCCGATGACCCCGCGCGGCTACCGCATGGCGGACGTGGACGAGGCGCTGGCCCGCGTCGGCGCCGAGCTCGCCGAGCGGGACGCCCGTATCGCGGAGCTGGAGGCGGCGCTCGCCGGCGCCCAGGCGACGGCGGTCGGCGGCCCCGCCCTCTTCAAGGAGTACGGTGCGGCGCGCACCGCCAAGAACCCCTCCGGCACCCAGGACCAGCCGGATCAGCTGGACGCACCGGACGCACAGGAACCGCAGGACAAGCAGCCCGAGCAGGGCGAGCGGACGGGGGACGACAAGTGATGACGACGGACGCACTCCGCGGGCCCGACGGCGGCCTGCGCTGCCCCTGGGGCCTGTCGGCCGAGGACTATGTGGCGTACCACGACGACGAGTGGGGCCGCCCGGTCCACGGCGACGACGCGCTCTATGAGCGGCTCTGCCTCGAAGCCTTCCAGTCGGGCCTGTCGTGGCTCACGATCCTGCGCCGCCGCGAGGGCTTCCGCACCGCCTTCGCGGGCTTCGAGATCGCCAAGGTGGCCGCGTTCACGGAGTCGGACCGGGAGCGCCTGCTCGCCGACCCGGGCATCATCCGCAACCGCGCCAAGGTCGACGCGACGCTCGCCAACGCGCGCGTGCTGGCCGACTGGTCCGAGGGCGAGCTCGACGAGCTGATCTGGAGCCACGCCCCGGACCCCGCGAGCCGCCCGGCCCCCTGCACCCTCGCCGACGTCCCGGCGATCACGGACGAGTCGACGGCCCTCTCCAAGACCCTGAAGAAGCGCGGCATCCGCTTCGTCGGCCCCACCACGGCCTACGCCCTGATGCAGGCGTGCGGCCTGGTCAACGACCACCTCGCGGACTGCGTGGCCCGCGAGGCGTCGGGTGCCCGCTGACGTTCAGCTGCTCGTTCAGCGGCTCGTTCAGCGGCCCAGATACGTCGGCTTCTCCTTGGCGATGAACGCCTTGACGGCGATCGTGTGGTCCTCGGAGTTGCCCGCCCGCTCCTGGAGCTCGTCCTCCTTCTCCAGTGCCTCGTCCAGGGAGTGGCTCGCGGCGTAGGCGAGGGACTCCTTGAGCGCGGCGTAGGCGAGGGTCGGCCCCTCCGCCAGCACCCGCGCCACCTTCCGCGCCTCGTCCGCCAACTCCGCCGCCGGTACGACCCTGTTGGCGATCCCCAGGTCCAGGGCCTCCTGCGCCTTCACGGTGCGCGGGAACAGCAGCAGGTCGGCGGCGCGGCCGGGCCCGATGAGCCGGGGCAGCGTCCAGGAGACCCCCGAGTCGGCGGTCAGGGCGACCCCGGCGAAGGACGTGTTGAAGGAGGCGGTGTCCGCGACGACCCGGAAGTCGGCGGCGAGCGCGAACCCGAAGCCCGCCCCCGCGGCGACGCCGTTGACCCCGGCGACCACCGGCTTCGGCATCCCGGTCAGGGCCCGCACGATCGGGTTGTAGTGCTCGGAGACGGTGCTCATGGTCTTGCCGGAGCCCGCGTCGCGCGGCGCCGAGAGCGAGCCGATGTGCTCCTTCAGGTCCTGGCCCACGCAGAAGGCGCGCCCGGTCGCGGTCAGCAGCACCGCCCGCACCGCGGGGTCCGCCTCGGCCGAGCGCGCCGCCTCCCGCAGGGCGACCTTGGCCTCGGTGTTCATCGCGTTCATCGCCTCGGGGCGGTTCAGCGTGATCGTCGCGAGTCCGTCGCTCACTTCGTAGAGCACGGTGTCGGCCATGGTGGGTCCCCTCCGCTGTCCTGCGCTGGTCTGCGCGGTCGTGGTCGTCCGGTACGTCCGAGCCCAGCATGACGGAGATCATCGGCCGCGGACATGAGCCCGGATATGTGACCTGCGTCAAACAATTCCGGCGCGCAGGGACACGAGAGGCGGCGAAGTATCGCAGCCACATCCCCGAATTGAGTGGTTTTGCGGGCGCGCGTTGCCCAAGCGATGCCGACCGATGTTGGTCATCGGGTCCTGCGATGCGGGATAATGGCCTGGAAGCAATGTGTTCGATGCCGGTGACACCTGGGTTGTCGGCTGCGATGAGCTGGTTTCAGGAAGGGGAACGAGCATGGCGGCCATGAAGCCGCGGACGGGCGACGGCCCGCTCGAGGTGACCAAGGAGGGGCGGGGCATCGTCATGCGCGTTCCCCTCGAAGGCGGCGGTCGACTTGTCGTCGAACTGACCCCGGACGAGGCCGACGCGCTCGGCGACGCCCTGAAGAAGGTCGTCGGCTGACGCGGAAGCGCCCACACTTTTCATGCACTGCCCCGGCATCGTACGACGGTCCGGGGCAGCGCTGTGTCCGGGGTCCCGAGGCCGTACGTGATCTTGATGGGGCCGCCTTCGCGAGGGCCTACTTCTTGACCGCGCAGAGCAGTCCGTCACCCACCGGCAGCAGCGTGGGCACCAGGTCCTGGCTCTCCCGCACCGTCCGCAGCAGCTCGCGCAGGCGCAGCACCTCCACGGGCTGCGGCCCCGAGTCCACCGTCCGCCCGTCCGAGAAGACGCCCTCGAAGCAGACGAGGCCGCCGGGGCGGAGCAGGCGCAACGATTCAGCGAGATAGTCGAGGCACTCCATGCGGTCGCCGTCACAGAAGACGAGGTCGTAGCCCCCGTCCGCGAGGCGCGGCAGGACGTCGAGGGCGCGGCCGGGGATGAACCGCGCGCGGTTCCCGGCGAAGCCGGCCGCCCGGAACGCCTGCCGGGCGAACTGCTGGCGCTCCGGCTCCGGGTCGACGGTGGTGAGGACGCCGTCGGGGCGCATGCCGTGCAGCAGATGGATGCCGGACACGCCCGTGCCCGTACCGATCTCGGCGACCGCCTTGGCGTCGGCGGTGGCGGCGAGCAACCGCAGCGCGGCGCCGGTGCCGGGCGACACCGAGGGCAGCCCCGCCTCGCGGGCCCGGTCCCGGGCCCAGCGCAGAGCTTCGTCCTCGGCGACAAAGGCGTCAGCGAACGCCCAGCTCGTCTGCCGGTTGCCGGTAATGGCCCTCTCCTGTCCCCGTGTATGCCTGGCCGTGACTGTATCCGTTGGGGGCGGGAACCCGCAGATGGGACCGGGCGTTTAGAAGGGGTGTGAGGGCCTGCGGCCGAGACGGGGCACAACCCGTTGAGGCGCGTACGGAATTCACGTACGGCCAACTGGCAAATCTCGGTAAAAACGCTTATCCGGAGCTAACGGGCGGGGTGGTTATGGTAGGGGCTCCACTGGACACCACCAGAGCCGACAGGGGAGGTGCGGCTGCGTCCGCGGATCGGGGAGGAGCGCTGAGGCGCTTTCTCGGATTGGCGGGTGAGCCGAAATCCGTGACCAACAACGCTGCACGAACCCACGCCGCCGACTCCGCGCAGACCGCGACCTTTGCCGCTGACGCGGAATCGCAGGCGTGGACTCCGCCCACCTGGGAGGAGATCGTCAGCACGCACAGCGGCCGCGTCTACCGCCTCGCCTACCGCCTGACGGGCAACCAGCACGACGCCGAGGACCTCACGCAGGAGGTCTTCGTCCGCGTCTTCCGCTCGTTGTCGACGTACACGCCGGGCACCTTCGAGGGCTGGCTGCACCGCATCACCACCAACCTCTTCCTGGACATGGTGCGCCGCAAGCAGCGCATCCGCTTCGACGCCCTGGGGGACGACGCCGCCGAGCGCCTCCCCAGCCGTGAGCCCTCCCCGCAGCAGGCGTTCAACGACACGCACTTCGACGCGGACGTCCAGCAGGCCCTCGACACCCTCGCCCCCGAGTTCCGTGCCGCCGTGGTCCTCTGCGACATCGAGGGCCTGTCGTACGAGGAGATCGCCGCGACCCTCGGGGTCAAGCTCGGTACGGTCCGCAGCCGTATCCACCGTGGCCGCTCGCAGCTGCGCAAGGCCCTGTCCCACCGCTCGCCCGAGGCCCGCGCCGAGCGCCGCTCGCTCGCGGTCACCGGAGCCCTGGCGCTGGGAGGAGGGGGCGCGACCGCGTGAGTGGATCACGGTCGAATCCTGCCGAACGGCATCTCGCCGAGGCCGAGCAGCATCTGGGGGACCGACTCGCCGCCCTGGTGGACGGGGAGTTGGGCCATGACGCGCGCGAGCGCGTCCTCGCACATCTGGCGACCTGCGCGATGTGCAAGACCGAGGCCGACGCGCAGCGGCGGCTGAAGAGCGTCTTCGCACAGACCGCACCGCCGCCTCCGTCCGACAGCTTCCTAGCCCGCCTCCAGGGCCTCCCCGGAGGTGACCCGTCAGGCCCGAGAAGCCCCTTCGGTGACGAAGGCTTCGCCACGGGCTCCACCGACTCGGCCGGGCTGCCCCCGTCCGGGCTCTTCGGATCCCGCGCCGAGCCCTTCGAGTACGTGCCCTCGGGCGCCCATGCCGCCGTGCTGCCCAGCGCGGGGCGGGGCCTGCGCATCCATGACGTCAGCCGCCACGAGGCGGAGCGGTCGGCCTGGCGCGGGCGGCGGTTCGCCTTCGCCGCGGCGGGCGCGGTCTCGCTCGCGGCGATAGCGCTCGGCGGCGTCTCGGCGGGTGTCCCCACGGACACGACGGACCGCGCGAGCGGCTCGGGCAGCAACAGCAATGTGACGCCGCAGCGTTCGGCGGGCACGGGCGCCTCGGCGGCCACCCCCGACTCCCTGCGCCGCCGGAGCCCGGGTCCCTTCGCCCTGCGCGGCCAGCGGCCCGGCGCCCTGTCCGCGCCGGTCTCCCCGACCGAGGCGGCGGCGCCGCTGCTGCCGGGGGTGCCGTCGATGCCCGCTCCGCCCGTGGACGGGGGCGCGTCGCTGCCCGGTCTGCATGAGCTCACGGCGCCGCTGAGCGCCGGGGCCGCGGTGATGTCCCCGCTGATACGCCCGGCGACACCGACTCCTCCCTCCGACCCGTCCCCGTCGGCCTCGGTATCGGCCTCGCCCTCCGCGACGGCCGCCGCCGGACCCGTGGTGCCGCCCCTGGGAGCGGCGGGCGCTCCGGCCGACCCCGCGGCCGCACCGTCCTCGACGCCCCTGCGGGCTTCGCAGGCCGGCTCGACGTCCATCCGCTGACGCCCTCTGCGCGACGGCGGCGGAACCTGATTGAATCCTCGGTGGGCCAAGGCCCGCCGGGGATTCCGGCGTGTGCGGGGCCCGGAAAACAGTCAAGGTGCGGCTACCGCCGCGCGGCGGGTGGCTCAACGGGCGCCCGGCGCAGGCCAGTTGTGGGGAGAGCATGGACCAGGGGAAGCCCACGAAGGCGAAGTGGTGGAGCCGTCCCAGGGCCCAGGCGCCGGGGGCGCCCGAGGGCATGGACACGCCGCCGCCCGTCGCCGGGCCGGAGGAACCGCCCATGGCCGGGCCGGGCGTGCCGTCCGTCGCGGGACCGGGTGCGCCGCTGAGCGCCGGGGCGGACGTGCCGCTCACGGCGGGGCCCGATGCGTCTCCCGCCGTGGGGGCGGAGGGATCGCCTGCGGCCGGGTCGGATGTGTCTCTCACAGCTGGGCGTGATGTGCCCTTCGCTGCCGGGACGGAAGGGGCGCCTGTCGTGGGGCCGGAGGGAACGCCCACGGCCGGGCCCGAAGCGCCGTTCACCGCAAGGGCGGACGCGATATCCGCGCAGGACGCGATACCCCCGCAGGGGACGGCCCCCCACGCGGACGCGGCCCCCCACAGCGACACCATGAGCGCCTCGACCCCGGCGGATGCCGCACCCCGGACGCCCGCGCCCACCCCGGCCGACACCGAGCGCCCCCGCCCCCTCCACGACCCCGACCCCTACAGCACCCCGCCCTACGGCGAGCCCGGCCCCTGGGCGCCCGCACCGCCCGTCCAGCACCCGGTGGCGACCCCGGCCCACGGCACCCAACTGCCGCCGCAGGCCCCGCAGCCCCCGGCCCCGCAGCCCCCGGCCCCGGCGGTCACCACCCCGACGCACGGCACCCACCTCCCCCCGCAGGCGCCCCAGCCACAGCTCCAGCCGCAGCCACTGGCACCGCAGGCGCCCCAGCCCCCGCAACCGCAGCCGCAGGCCCAGCAGCCCCCCGCCCCAGCGCCCGCCCCGGCCCCCGCCTGGCAGGGCTACGACCCCTGGAACGCGAACGCGCCCCTGCAGCAGAACGGGGCCCTGCCGCCTCCGTCAAAGGAGAAGCGGCAGAGGAGCAGTCGGCGGATCTTCGTGACCTACACCGCCGTCGTCGCCATCATCTCGGGCCTCATCGGGGGCGTCGCCGGGGCCTACCTGGAGCGCGACGGCAGCCTCAGCGACGTACAACTGGACCAGCCCGGCGCGGAGTCCAAGGCCCGGCCCAAGGAGAGCGTCGCGGGGATCGCCGCGCGCTCGCTGCCCGGCGTCGTCACCCTGCATGTGCGCGGCGACGACGGACAGGGCACCGGCACCGGCTTCGTCCTCGACGGCAAGGGCCACATCCTCACCAACAACCACGTGGTCGAGCCCGCCGCTGCGGGCGGCGACATCTCCGTGACGTTCAGCGGCGGCCAGAGCGCCAAGGCCAAGGTCGTGGGCCGCGACACCGGTTACGACCTCGCCGTCGTGAAGGTCTCCGGCGTCCGGGGCCTTCGGCCGCTGCCCCTCGGCAACTCGGAGAACGTCCAGGTCGGCGACCCCGTCGTGGCCATCGGCGCGCCCTTCGACCTCGAGAACACGGTGACCTCGGGCATCATCAGCGCCAAGGAGCGCCCCATCACCGCGGGCGGCGAGAAGGGCGACGGCAGCGACATCAGCTACGTCGACGCGCTGCAGACGGACGCCCCCATCAACCCGGGCAACTCGGGCGGCCCGCTGGTCGACTCGCAGGGCCGCGTCATCGGCATCAACAGCGCCATCCGCTCCGCCGACAGCGGCTCACAGCCCGAGGGCGGCCAGGCCGGGTCCATCGGGCTCGGCTTCGCCATCCCGGTCAACCAGGGCAAGCGCGTCGCCGAGGAACTCATCAACACCGGCAAGGCCACCCACCCGGTGATCGGCGTCACACTCGACATGCAGTACTCGGGCGACGGCGCCCGCGTCGCAGCCAAGGGCAACACCGGCGGCCCGGCCGTCAACCGCGGCGGCCCCGGCGACAGGGCCGGGATCAAGCCCCGCGACGTCATCACCGAGGTCGACGGACAGCGCGTCCACTCCGGCGAGGAACTCATCGTCAAGGTCCGGGCGCACCGGCCGAAGGACAGCCTCCAGCTGACGGTCGAGCGCGGCGGCGCCCAACGGAAGGTGACCCTGGTGCTCGGCGCCTCGGACGGTGGCTGAGGGCGGCGGCTGACGGCGGTCATTGAGGGCGGTCATTGGTGGCGGCACCGATCCTGATCCACGTTGTTGCCCAGCGGCTACCGGACGGACAGCCTCGCCGGGTACCGTGGTCGAGGTTCGGATGGCGAGGAGCTGAAGGTGTTCACAGACGTTGGCCCCCTGGAAGTGGTGGCGCTTGTCGTCCTCGCCGTGCTCATCTTCGGCCCGGACAAGCTGCCGAAGCTGATCCAGGACGCCTCGCGCACGCTGCGCAAGATCCGCGAGTTCTCGGACGGCGCGAAGCGGGACATCAGGGACGAGCTCGGCCCGGAGTTCAAGGACTTCGAGTTCGACGACCTCAACCCGAAGAAGTTCATCCGCAAGCAGCTGGACAACGACGAGCTCGGTCTGAAGGAAATCCGTAACGGATTCGACCTGAAGAAGGAGATCAACGAGGTGGCGGACGCGGTGCACGGCCGCGACAGCGACACCTCCGACGCCGACGGCGACTCGTCCGGCGGCAAGCTCGACATGCGCAAGAAGCCCGACATGGTGAAGAAGCCGGAGGCCGTCACGGCCGACGAGCGACCCCCGTTCGACGCCGACGCCACCTGACTCACACGGGGTCCGGCCGCCCGCTCAGGAACCGTCTGAGACCGGCCAGATGACCTGCCGCCGCCCCCTGCCTCGAACCCCCGCGCAAAAGGTGTGGCTATCCTGCCTTGTTGTCCGGCGTGAGGACGCCCGAGGGGGGCGGGCCGCTCCGGACCGACGAGAGCGAGGAGGCGGCCGGGTACATGGAGACGACAAGTCGGGTGGGCGCGCAGGCGCCGACCGAGGACGGCACTGCCCAAGCGGTGCCCTCCGCCCGACGCACGGTCGACGGCTACCTGCTGGCGCCCTTCCCCTGGTACGGCCTCGACGAGGCGTTCACGGGACAGCGCTGGCTGATGCAGGTCGGCACGGCTGCGGACGGCGCGGTGGAGCACGGTTCGATCGGCCACGGCGATGAGCCCTCGGTCCGCGCCGAGGGGAGCCTCGGCAACAGCGACAAGGAGCGCTTCGCGGTCGTGGTGACCGTCGCGGCCAACCCCGTGCGGCGCAGCGCCGACGGCACGGGCGTCCTGGAGGCCACCTCGGTCTCCTCGGCGGCCTGGCTGGCCGGCGTCGGACTGCTGTCCTTCACCTGGCCGGGCCAGATGGACCACACCCTGCGCGACGACTGGCTGGACCAGCAGACCGAGACCGCGTGGGTGCTCGCCGACGATCTGCACGGCGCGGACTGGTCCACGCTCTCGCTGCCGGTGGACGGGGTCCCGACGCCGTTCCACTACCGCGAGTCCGAGTTCGGCTGGGTGCTCGCGGGCTCCACCAAGGAGGGGGTGCACCTGGGCGCGTACGGGCGCGGCATGAGCGCGTACGGGCTGGGCTTCTCGGTGGTCAAGGACATCACCGAGTACTCGGGTTAGCGCTCCGGTACGTACGAGAAGGGGGCGCCGTCGCGATGACGGCGCCCCCTTCTCGTATGCCGGAGGACCCGAAAGACCCCGGAACCGCTCAGAACTTGTTGCGCGGCGTGATCCCCAGGGACATCCCCGAGAGCCCGCGCTGGCGCCCGCCCAGCTTGCCCGCGATCGTGCGCAGCGCCGAGCCCGCGGGGGAGTCCGGGTCGGACAGGACGACCGGCTTGCCCTCGTCGCCGCCCTCGCGCAGACGGACGTCGATCGGGATGGAGCCGAGGACGGGGACGTTGGCGCCCGTCGTCTTGGTGAGGCCCTCGGCGACCTTCTGGCCGCCGCCGGTGCCGAACACGTCGACCATCTCGCCGCAGTGCGGGCAGGGCAGCCCGGACATGTTCTCGACGACGCCCACGATCTTCTGGTGGGTCTGCACGGCGATGGAGCCCGCGCGCTCGGCGACCTCGGCGGCGGCCTGCTGCGGGGTCGTCACGACGAGGATCTCGGCGTTCGGCACGAGCTGTGCGACCGAGATGGCGATGTCGCCGGTCCCCGGCGGCAGGTCGAGCAGGAGCACGTCCAGGTCGCCCCAGAAGACGTCCGCGAGGAACTGCTGGAGGGCGCGGTGGAGCATCGGGCCGCGCCAGACCACCGGGGCGTTGCCGGGCGTGAACATGCCGATCGAGATGACCTTCACGCCGTTCGCCGACGGGGGCATGATCATGTTCTCGACCTGGGTGGGCCGGCCCTCGGCGCCGAGCATGCGGGGCACACTGTGGCCGTAGATGTCCGCGTCCACGACGCCGACCTTGAGGCCGTCCGCCGCGAGAGCGGCCGCGAGGTTCACCGTCACCGAGGACTTGCCGACGCCGCCCTTACCGGACGCGACCGCGTAGACCCGGGTCAGCGAGCCCGGCTTGGCGAAGGGGACCTCGCGCTCGGCGGTGCCGCCGCGGAGCGCGGCGGCGAGCTCCTTGCGCTGCTCGTCACTCATCACGTCGAGGGTGACGTCGACGCGGGTGACGCCCTCGACGCGGCCGACCGCCTCCTGGACGTTCGTGGTGATGGTGTCGCGCATCGGGCAGCCGGAGACCGTCAGGTACACGGTGACCGCGACGGTCCCGTCCGCGCCGATGTCGACCGATTTGACCATCCCCAACTCGGTGATGGGTCGCTGGATCTCGGGGTCGTTCACCGTCGCCAGTGCTTCGCGCACCGCGTCTTCCGTAGCCATAGGGTCGATAGTACGGCGCGGTAACCCGGGCCCGGAAAGGGCCGTCAGCGGTCGCCTACGTCACGTCCGCCGCCCGCCTCCGGCGGGAATAGTGCGCGCTGCTCCTCCAGCTCCTTGACCAGGTCCTGGAGTTCGGAGCGGATCCAGTCGCGGGTCGCCACCTCGCCGAGGCCCATGCGGAGCGAGGCGATCTCGCGGGTCAGGTACTCGGTGTCCGCGATGGACCGCTCGTTCTGCCGCCGGTCCTGTTCGAGGTTGACGCGGTCGCGGTCGTCCTGGCGGTTCTGCGCGAGCAGGATCAGCGGGGCCGCGTACGACGCCTGCAGGGACAGCATCAGCGTGAGGAAGATGAACGGGTACTGGTCGAAGCGGAGGGCGTCCGGCGCCGCGATGTTCCACACCACCCACAGGATGATGATGACCGTCATCCAGACGATGAAGCGCCCCGTGCCGAGGAACCGCGCGATCCGCTCCGAGAGCCGGCCGAACGCCTCCGGGTCGTAGTCCGGCAGCAGCTTGCGCCGGGGCGCCCGGGGCTGGTCGAGGCGGAGCCGGGGCGGCCGGGCCGCCTCCGGCCTGGCGCCGTCCCGCTCGCGGTCAGCCGCCGCCATGGTGGTCGCCCCCTTCCTCCTGGTGGAACTCGGTCTCGCGCCAGTCGTCCGGCAGCATGTGGTCGAGCACGTCGTCGACGGTGACCGCGCCGAGCAGCGAGCCGCTGTCGTCGACGACGGGCGCCGCCACCATGTCGTACGTGGCGAAGAACCCGGCCACGGCGGGCAGCGGCGCCTGCGGGCTCAGCGGCCGCAGGTCGTCGTCGAGGATCGAGCTGACCAGGGTGTACGGGGGATCGCGCAGCAGCCGCTGGAAGTGCACGGTGCCGAGGTACTTGCCGGTCGGCGTCTCGTCCGGCGGGCGGCACACATAGACCTGGGCGGCGAGCGCGGGGGAGAGGTCCTCCATGCGGACGCGGGCGAGGGCGTCGGCGACGGTGGAGTCGGGGCGAAGGACGATCGGCTCGGTGGTCATGAGACCGCCCGCGGTGCGCTCCTCGTAGGCCATCAGGCGCCGCACGTCGGCCGCGTCGTCCGGCTGCATGAGCGTGAGCAGCCGCTCCTTGTCGTCCTCGGGGAGCTCGGCGAGGAGGTCGGCGGCGTCGTCCGGGTCCATGGCCTCCAGGACGTCGGCGGCGCGCTCCTCCTTCAGCTTGCCGAGGATCTCGATCTGGTCGTCCTCGGGGAGCTCTTCGAGGACGTCGGCGAGCCGGTCGTCGTCGAGGGCCGCGGCCACCTCCGCGCGCCGCTTCGCGGACAGGTGGTGCAGGACGTTGGCGAGGTCGGCGGGGCGCAGCTGCTCGAAGGTGGCGAGGAGGTTCTCGGCGCCCTGCCCGTGTTCTTCGAGCGAGAACCCGGTGACGGCGGACCACTCCACGGTCAGCGTCTCGCCCTTCCGCCGCAGCGCCCCCGCCTTCCCCTTCCGTACGAAGACCCGGTCGATCTCCCAGTCCCGGCGGGCCGGGAGCTGCTGCACGGAGACGTCGAGGACGGCCACCTCCTCGCCGGTCTCGACGAGCCGGACCCGGCGGTCCAGCATCTCGCCGAGGACGAGCCGCTCGGTGGGCCGCTGCTCGAACCGGCGGACATTGACCACGCCGGTGGTGATGACCTGGCCCGACTCGATGCCGGTGACCCGGGTCATGGGCAGGAAGATGCGGCGCCGCGTGGAGAGTTCGACGACGAGTCCGAGCAGTCGCGGCGGCTTCTTGCCGACCCGCAGCATGGCCACCAGGTCGCGCACGCGGCCCACCTGGTCGCCGTTGGGGTCGAAGACGGCGGTGCCGGACAGATGGGAGACGAAGATCCGGGGGGCGCCTGCCGCCATGCCACGCGCCTCCCTTTCATACGGATCTGTCTACTCATCCAGGCATATATGCGCTGATACGGGCTTCAGGCTAGCCCGTCCCGGTCCTTCGCGCTCCGGCACCGGGTCCGGACGGACTGACGCCGATCTGCGTAGGCGGCACGGGTACGCTGCCGTACTGCTGGATCCGCCGGACTCCGCATCCCGTACGAGAGGCAGCCCACCAGTGACCGTCATTCCGCAGGGTCGCCACGGCCGCAGGGCGGCCCTCCTCGGCGCGGCGTGCGCGGGCCTCGTCGTCGCCGGCGCCGGGCTCACGGGGTGTGGCAGCGGCGACGACGAGGACGCGGGCACGAACGGCGTGGGCAAGCTCTCCGCCCAGCAGATCCAGAGCAAGTCCCGGGCCGCCGCGCAGGCCGCGTCCTCGGTGCGGCTCTCCGGGTCGCTGGTCAGCAAGGGGCACACGTACAAGCTCGACATGCGCCTGAAGGACGACGGCGGCACCGGCTCCGTCACCTCCAAGGGGCAGACCTTCCGGCTGCTGCGGGTCGGCGAGGAGCTCTATCTGAAGGCCGACTCGGAGTTCTGGAGCCACCAGGACGGCCAGGGCGGCCAGGGCGGCGGCAAGGGCGAGTCCGCCGGTTCGCCGTCGGACAGCACGGCGGCGGCCAAGCTCGACGGCAAGTACGTCAAGGTGCCCAAGGGCGATCCCTCGTACGAGCAGCTGAGCGGCTTCACCGACAAGGACGTGCTGCTCGCGGGGATGCTCACGCTCCACGGCGAGCTGGCCACGGGCGACCGGGGCGAGACCGCCGGGACCCCCACCATCAAGATCACCGGCGACGACGGCTCCGGCGGCACCCTGAACGTCTCCCTGAACGGCAAGCCCTACCCCCTGCTCCTGGAGCGGGCGGGCGGCGCGGGCACGCTCCAACTCGCCGACTGGAACAAGGACTTCGCGCTCAAGGAGCCGGACAAGAGCGAGATGGTGGACTACGGGAAGCAGCTTCCTACGTCGTAGCAGGGGCGCCCCGTAAGGGGCGCGGGGCTGTGTCGATTTGCGGCTCCGCCGCGTGGGCGCGACAAGCCCCCACCGGCGCGCAGCCGGAGAACCTCCAGCAGAACCCCTACCGCTTCTTCCGCTTCAGCAGCAGCCGGGGCAGCGCCTCCGGCGCGGCATGCCGCGTCGTGGCGGACGTCGGCAGCGGAGGCGCCGCCAGCGAGGCGTCCGGCAGGTCGGTGCGGGCGTCCCGCGGCGTCAGCCGGAGCACCCGGCACTCGGCGGCCCACCGCCCCGTCATCCGCTCGCCGTCGGGGGCGTTGAGCCGCTTCCCCTTGAGCTCGGCGACCGCCGCCTCCCACGCCTCGCTGTGCGGGGCGAGTTCGGTGACCGTGGCGGTCCAGGCGACCAGGCGGCCGCCCTTGTCCTTGCTGCGGACGGTCACTTCGGCGCTGCCGCCGTCGGTGAGCCCGGCCAGCGGCTGCTCGCCGGGGCCGTCGCCGACGAGGTGGGCCGCGCCGTCGTGCCATGCGTGCCACAGGGCGCGGGCGGGCCCCTCGCCCTGGACCCAGATGAGGCCGGACTTCTTGGTGGCCTCCTCGACGAGGGCCTGCCCCAGCAGCGCGTCGGCGGACGTCTCAGCAGCAGTCATGGGCGCAGCCTACCGAGCGGGTGAAAGGGGCGGTCTACAGCCAGCCGTTCCGCTTCAGGGTGCGGTGGATGGTGTAGCACGCGGTGCCGATGAGGCCGAGCACCAGCGGGTAGCCGAAGCGCCAGTGCAGCTCCGGCATGTGGTCGAAGTTCATGCCGTAGACCCCGCACACCGCCGTGGGCACGGCGATGATGGCCGCCCAGGAGGTGATCTTGCGCATGTCCTCGTTCTGGGCGACCGCGGCCTGGGCGAGGTTGGCCTGGAGGATCGAGTTGAGGAGTTCGTCGAAGCCGACGACCTGCTCCTGGACGCGTGCGAGGTGGTCGGCGACGTCGCGGAAGTACTTCTGGATGTCGGGGTCGACGAGCCGCATGGGCCGCTCGCTGAGCAGCTGCATGGGGCGGAGGAGCGGCGACACGGCCCGCTTGAACTCCAGGACCTCGCGCTTGAGCTGGTAGATCCGCCCGGCGTCGACACCGCGCGAGACGCCCTTGCCGGGGGCCGCGAACACCTCGTTCTCGACGTCGTCGATGTCGACCTGCATGGCGTCGGCCACCGCGAGGTAGCCGTCGACGACGTGGTCGGCGATGGTGTGCAGGACGGACGAGGGGCCCTTGGCGAGCAGCTCGGGGTCCTCCTGGAGGCGGCGGCGCAGGGAGCGCAGCGAGCCGTGGCCGCCGTGCCGCACGGTGATGAAGAAGTCCCGCCCGGTGAAGCACATCACCTCGCCGGTCTCCACCACCTCGCTGGTGGCGGTGAGTTCGGCGTGCTCCACGTAGTGGATGGTCTTGAAGACGGTGAAGAGCGTGTCGTCGTAGCGCTCCAGCTTGGGGCGCTGGTGGGCGTGGACGGCGTCCTCGACGGCGAGCGGGTGCAGCCCGAACTCGGCGGCGATGCCCGAGAATTCGGCCTCCGTCGGCTCGTGCAGGCCGATCCAGGCGAAGCCCCCGTCGCGCCGCACCTGCAGCATCGCCTCGTGCGGGGTGAGGCAGTGGTCGCTCTCGACGCGGCGGCCCTCGCGGTACACGGCGCAGTCCACGACGGCGCTGGCGGCTTCCCGGGTGGCGTCGTACGTGTCGTACGAGGTGCCGTAGCCGGTGCCGGGCTCCTTGCGGAGGGAGGGGCGGACGGCGGCGCGCAGGTCACGGATCATCGACATGGGCAGGCTCCTTCGCGGGCATGAGCCGCCGCCCCTCAAAGAGGTTCGGAACTACCCGGAATGAGGACGTCTGCGACTGCGGGACTGTGCACGTCCACAAAGCGGGGAGCACCGCGCCATCGCGGTGGCGGCTTCGCTGCTGAAACGGATCAGACGAAAACGACGTGCTCTTCCGTCGTACGCGGGGATGCGTGCGCGAGGCGGCAGCTGCTGTGCGGAGCTACGTGACTCAGTGACCGGAAGAGCGGGTGGTACTGCACGGTCGACTTCGATCCATTGACAGCCCCACCTCCTCCGGCCGGTCCCCCGTAGGGGAGTCTCATGGTGCGGGGCTTGAAAACGACGCTTCTGCGTGTCGCCCTGAACCAGCGGCCAACACTATCAGCCGACCGGAGAGCGAAGGCCCTTCTTTACCCGCCACGTACGAGTTCTATGCTCGCCGCATGGAAGATGTTCTTGCTCTGGTCGAGGCCCGGCTGCGCACCGCCCTGGGGGAACCGGACGCGCGCGCCGCGGTGACCTTCCTCGGCACGGACCGCATTGAGGTGCTCCGCTTCACCGGTACGGAAGGCGGGAACGACGGCGGGGACATCGTCCGTTACGCCACGCTCGGCATGTCCGCCGCCCCGATGGCCGACCCCACCGCCACCCTCGCCGACCCCGTCAAGGGCCCGCGCGCGGAGCTGGTCCTGTCGGTGCGCGGGGGCCTCGCGGAGACCGACAAGGTGCTCCGCCCGCTCGCCGTGCTCGCCGCTTCGCCGCAGGTGGAGGGCGTGATCGTGGCGCCGGGTGCCTCCCTCGACGTGGGTGAACCGCTGTGGCCCGGCGCCCCGTTCACCTCGGTCCTGGTCGCCGAGCCGGGCGGCCTCGTGGCGGACCTGGAGCTCGACGAGCCGAAGGAACCCGTACGGTTTCTGCCCCTGCTCCCGATGACGCAGAACGAGGCGGCGTGGAAGCGGGTGCACGGCGCGCAGGCGCTCCAGGAGCGGTGGCTGAACAGTGGGACGGACCTGCGCGATCCGCTGCGCAGGTCCGTGGCGCTCGACTGAGTCCCGGCTGAGTCCGTCCGGGGAGTGTGACGGATTCAACTCCGTTGGGGCGGTGGCCGGTTGAAGGCGGCGGCCGCCAGTTGAACGACGGGGGAGGCCGGGTGGCCGATTTGCTTCGGCCACCCGGCCCCGCCCCGTCCGGGCTCCGGTGTCGGCTCTAGTTGGCGAAGACCGTGACCCCGTCCTCCGTCGCGTGCCGCGGCTCCAGTTCCTCGGCCTCGTGCGCGAGCGCGCTCCCGCGGACCCAGACCACTCCGGCGCCGAGCACCGCGGTCACGGCCGCGACCACGAACGGGATGTGGATGTTGCTCCACTCCTCGATCTTCGGCGCGAAGAACGGGGCGGCGGCCGCGGCGAACCAGCGCACGAAGTTGTATCCGGCGCTGGCCACGGGGCGCGGCGCGTCCGAGACGCCGAGCGCGAGCTCCGTGTAGACGGTGTTGTTCACGCCGATGAAGGCGCCGGACAGGACCGTGCAGACGACGGCCGCGGTGTGGTTGCCGTAGCCGAGCACCAGGACGTCCGCGGCGAGCAGCAGCAGCGAGCCGCCGAGCACCTTCAGTGAACCGAACCGCTCCTGCAGACGCGGCGCGACGATCACCGAGAAGACGGCGAGCAGCACGCCCCAGGCGAAGAAGACCGCACCCGACTTGTACGGGGTCATGTTGAGCACGAACGGCGTGAAGGCCAGCACCGTGAAGAACGTGTAGTTGTAGAAGAACGCCGAGGCGGCGGCGGAGGCGAGCCCGCCGTGGCCGAGCGCCTTGATCGGATCGAGCAGCGAGGTCTTCTGCGCGGGCCTCGGCTGCTCCTTCAGGAACGCCGAGATGCACAGGAAGCCGATGGCCATCAGAGCCGCGGTGCCGAAGAACGGGTAGCGCCAGCTGGCGTCCCCGAGCAGGGCGCCGAGCAGCGGCCCGCACGCCATGCCGAGGCCGAGTGCCGACTCGTACAGGAGGATCGCGGCGGCGCTGCCCCCGGCGGCCGCGCCCACGATGACGGCGAGCGCGGTGGAGACGAAGAGCGCGTTGCCGAGGCCCCAGCCCGCGCGGAACCCGACGAGCTCACCGACCGAGCCCGAGGTGCCGGAGAGCCCGGCGAAGACGACCACGAGCGCGAGGCCGAGCAGCAGGGTCTTCTTGCCGCCGATGCGGCTGGAGACGAAGCCGGTCACCAGCATCGCGACGGCGGTGATCAGGAAGTACGAGGTGAAGAGCAGCGAGACCTGACTGGCGCTCGCGTCCAGGCCCTTGGCGATGGAGGGCAGGATCGGGTCGACGAGCCCGATGCCCATGAAGGCGACGACGGAGGCGCCGGCCGTCGCCCATACGGCCTTCGGCTGCCGCAGGAGGCCGCCCGCCCCGGCGTGGAATTCAGCGGGTGCCGCGCGCAGCGCGTCCGGCAAGGGCGGTGGTGGGAGACGGGTGGGCGGGTCCCCTTCGGCGGGGCCTCCTGTGCTGCTGTTCATACAGCCGCTCCTTCACTGCTCACGGAGAGATCGTTGACGTATGCACATATTAAGTTAGGGAGACTAAAGGGTGCAAGTTACATCTAGTTTTGCCTGGTGAGGGGCACGGGAAAGCGGTGTGGAAGTGCGGTGCCGACGGACTCCGGACGGGTGATCGTCCTTGACGCGGCGACGACCGGGGAGGACCCTCGGTCGCTATGAGGGGCGAACCCAGTTGCCCGAAGTGTGGTGGCCGGGTCAGGGCTCCCGGTCTCTTTGCCGACTCCTGGCAGTGCGATGTGCACGGCACCGTGCACCCGCTGCAGCCCGTGATCCCGCCCAGCGTCGAGGCCCTCAGTGTCGTGGTGCACCGTGCGCACGTGCCGGTGTGGATGCCGTGGCCGCTTCCCGTCGGCTGGCTCTTCACCGGGGTGGCGTGCGCGGGCGACGACCGCAGCGGCGGCCGGGCGACCGCCGTGGCCTGCTCGGGGCCCGCGCCGCTCGGCGGGGTCGGCGAGCTGGTCCTGGTCGCGGAGGAGCTCGGCGTCGGCCTCGGTGCGCGCTACGCGGGCATCGACGGACCCGACCCGGGACCGTCGCTGAGCGTCGAGAAGCCACCCCAGGCGAAGGTCCTCGCCGCCGGGCGGCCGACCCCGCTGTGGCATGTGTCGGGCACCCCGGACGACCGCGCGGTCTTCGCGGGCGAGGCGCGTGGCCTGTGGCTGTGGGCGATCGCGTGGCCGGAGCAGTCGGGGCTCTTGATGTACGACGAGCTGGTGCTCACGGACTTGCGGGACGCGGGGGCGGAGGTCGAGCTGCTGCCGTGCGGGGCGTTGTCGCCACGGCTGTTGATGCCTTGAGGGTGGGGTGCCCTCTCGTCTTTTGGTCCCCTGCGGGTGGGGCGCCCGTGGGGCTTGCGGCTTCGTCGTCGCCGCTCTGCCCGTCGTCGCTCATGGGGCTGCGCCCCTTGCCCCCCATCGGCCTGGACGGCCTCGTCCTCAAACGCCGGACGGGCTGATGGGTGCCCGACGGGCTGATGGGTGCCCGGCGGGCTGGACGGTGGTGGCTCTTGTCACGGACTGAAGCCGAGTGGCCTGCCGTTATCCTTAACTGTCCCCTTACGGTCCCACGCTGCCCTTTCGCGTGCCCGTGTCCGTCCCCGCAGTGGTTGGAGTGCTCCTCGTGCGCATCGATCTGCACACCCACTCCACCGCCTCCGACGGCACGGACAGCCCGGCCGAGCTCGTTCGGAACGCTCGCGCCGCCGGGCTCGACGTCGTCGCGCTGACCGACCACGACACCACCCGCGGGTACGCCGAGGCGATCGGGGCGCTGCCCGAGGGGCTGACCCTCGTCACCGGGGCCGAGCTGTCGTGCCGGCTCGACGGGGTGGGCCTGCACATGCTGGCGTATCTCTTCGACCCGCAGGAGCCGGAGCTCGCGCGGGAGCGGGAGCTGGTCCGGGACGACCGGGTGCCGCGGGCGCAGACCATGGTGCGCAAGCTCCAGGAGCTCGGCGTGGGGGTGACCTGGGAGCAGGTCGCGCGGATCGCGGGCGACGGGTCCGTCGGGCGGCCGCACGTCGCGGAGGCCCTCGTCGAACTGGGCGTCGTGGACAGCGTCTCGGACGCCTTCACGCCCGAGTGGCTCGCCGACGGCGGGCGCGCCTACGCCGAGAAGCACGAGCTCGACCCCTTCGAGGCGATCCGCCTGGTCAAGGCCGCGGGCGGGGTCACCGTCTTCGCGCATCCCGCCGCCGCCAAGCGCGGCCAGGTCGTGCCCGAGGCCGCGATAGCCGAACTCGCCGCCGCCGGACTCGACGGCATCGAGGCGGACCACATGGACCACTCGGCCGAGACCCGCGCCCGGCTGAAGGGCCTCGCGGGCGACCTGGGGCTGCTGGCCACCGGGTCCAGCGACTACCACGGCAGCCGCAAGACGTGCGTGCTCGGGGAGTTCACCACCGACCCCGAGATCTACGGCGAGATCACGCGCCGGGCGACCGGGGCGTTCCCGGTGCCGGGCGCGGGCGGACGGCCCACCGTCTGACCGAGCCATCGGCCATCGGCCACCGGCTGTTCCTTCGCGCGCCGCGCCCCGCGGCGCCCGCTCACCGCGCCCGTGCGCGGCTCCTCGTACGACTCTCTGCAAGGCCACACTGTGTTCGACTTCGCTGTCTTCGGATCCCTCTTTCTCACGCTTTTCGTGATCATGGACCCCCCGGGGATCACCCCGATCTTCCTCGGCCTGACCGCCGGCCGCCCCGCCAAGGTGCAGCAGCGGATGGCCTTCCAGGCCGTCTGCGTCGCCTTCGGCGTGATCACGGTCTTCGGCCTCGTCGGCCACCAGATCCTCAACTATCTGCACGTCTCCGTGCCCGCGCTGATGATCGCGGGCGGACTGCTGCTGCTCCTCATCGCGCTCGACCTGCTCACCGGCAAGACGGACGAGCCGAAGCAGACCAAGGACGTCAACGTCGCGCTCGTGCCGCTCGGCATGCCGCTGCTCGCCGGACCCGGCGCGATCGTCTCGGTGATCCTCGCCGTGCAGAACGCGCACGGCGTCGGCACCCAGATCTCCGTCTGGGCCGCGATCGTCGCGATGCACGTCGTGCTCTGGCTGGTGATGCGCTACTCGCTGCTGATCATCCGCGTGATCAAGGACGGCGGCGTGGTCCTGGTGACCCGGCTCGCGGGCATGATGCTCTCCGCGATCGCCGTGCAGCAGATCATCAACGGCGTCACGCAGGTGATCAAGGGCGCCTGACGCAGTCAGCCCGGGAACGCGCGAAGGGCCCCTCGTACGCGAGTGCGTACCGGGGCCCTTCGGGCGTCTCGGCGGCCTGCCGTCGTGCGGCGTGCGGCGAAGATCAGGTGTGCGCGTTACGAGGCCGTGGCCTCGGCCGGGCGGATGTAGATGCGCTGGCCGATCGCTGCGGCCTGCTGCACGATCCGGTTGACGGAGGCGGCGTCCACGACGGTGCTGTCCACGGCGGTGCCATCGACGTCGTCGAGTCGCATGATTTCGAAGCGCATAAGGCTTCTCCCTTCGTCTGGTCATCCTCCTGAAGGAGAACTGCTGGTGTGGGCGGTGCCTCGACCGCCCGCTACGGGTGGATTGCGTGGCTGCAGTGCCCCGCGTTCCATATGGGTACAACGGGTTGCCCCCTGCAAACATTCCCTACGCTAAAGAAATTTTTCGAGCGCCTAATTACTCACGAGTAGCGGCACTGGTTGTGTTCGCAGCGTGACCGGCGGGACAATGGGTTCCGTATGAACGACGAGATGAGCGCCCAGCTGGAACAGCTGGAGCGCGCCAACGGACTCCTTGAGCGCATGCTCGCCGAGGTGGCGAAGGCCCCCTCGACCCACGCGATCTTCGTCGACGCCGGATACCTGTACGCGGCCGCGGGCCGCCTCGCCGCGGGCACCGAGGACCGGAGGTCCTTCGACCTGGACGCGGAAGGTCTCATCGAGGCGCTCATCGACAAGGCGCGCACGATCTTCGCGGACAGCAGGCTGCTCCGCCTGTACTGGTACGACGGCGCGCGCCGCCGCATCCACACCACCGAGCAGCAGTCGATCGCCGAGCTCCCGGACGTGAAGGTGCGGCTCGGCAATCTGAACGCCAACAACCAGCAGAAGGGTGTCGACTCACTCATCAGGTCGGACCTGGAGTCCCTCGCCCGGCACCGCGCGATCAGCGACGCGGCGCTCATCGGCGGCGACGAGGACCTGGTCTCCGCCGTCGAGGCCGCGCAGGGGTACGGCGCGCGCGTCCACCTCTGGGGCATCGAGGCGCCCGACGGCCGCAATCAGGCGGAGCCGCTGCTCTGGGAGGTCGACAGCCAGCGGACCTTCGACCTCGCCTTCTTCAAGCCGTACGTGACGCGGCGGGCCACCGCGGCGTACGAGCCGTCGGCCGCGGTGCCCCGGCCCTCGCGCGACGACGTCCGCTTCGTCGGCGCGCAGATCGCCGCGAAGTGGCTCTCGGCGCGCGGGCGTGAGGCGCTGATGGGGCTCATGCCGGGGCACCCGTACCTGCCCGGCTCCGTCGACCAGGAGCTGCTCGTCGACGCGGAGCAGGTGCTTCAGTACTCGCTGCGCGGACAGGCGGATCTGCGGCGGGCGCTGCGGGACGGGTTCTGGGACCACTTGCAGACGCAGTACTGAGCGCGGCTGCGGTACTGACTCACTTCTGGGGGGCGTGCCGGTCCCAGAAGGCGAGCAGGGCCGCGGCGGTCTCCGCGGGGCGGTCGGTGTTGGGGGAGTGGTCCGCGTCCGCGATCACGGAGCGGTGCGCGCCGAGCCGGGCGGCCATGTCGTCGAGCCACGGCACCGGCCAGGCGTCGTCGTGCGCGCCGGAGATCACGTGCTTGGGCAGGGCGGTGGCGGCGAGCTCCGCGACCCGGTCCGGTTCGGTGCACAACTGTCGTGCGGTGGCGGCGAGTTGGGCGGGGTGGTGGCGCAGCCAGCGGGCGCGGAGCGCGGGCTCGTCGCTGTCGGCGTCGGCGTCTGCGTCGGCCGTGGACCCGGTGGCTTCGGCTGCTTCAGCGGCGTCCGCGGGGGGATCCATGGCGCGCATCGCGTCCCAGATCTCCGCCATCGACAGCACGCCCAGGGCGTCGGCCAGCATCTTCGCGCGGGCCTGCTGGCCGGGGGAGACCGCGGCGGGGCCCGAGGACATCACGGTCAGCGAGGCGAAGGCGGCGGGGTCCAGAAGGGCGGCGGCGCGGGCCACCAGGCCGCCGAGCGAGTGCCCGAGCAGATGGGGGACCCGGCCGTCCTCGGCGGTGAGGGCGGCGGCCTGCGCGAGCACGTCGCGCGCCAACTCACCCTGGGCGTACGCCGATTCGTCGTCGGGTCCCGGAGTCTCGTACTGCCCGCGGCCGTCCACGGTGACGGCGCGGTAGCCGGCGGCGGCGAAGGGTTCGAGGAGGGCGATGAAGTCCTCCTTGCTGCCGGTGAACCCGGGCAGCAGCAGCACGGTCCCCTTGGTGCTCCGCCCGCCCACGGGCCGCGCGTCCAGCACGGCGAACCCGCCTCGCGCGGTGGCCAGCCTGCGGGCACGGGCGCAGGGGGGCGGGACGAAGGTGGGGGGCCTGCTCATGGGGTGAGCGTAATCGAGGCGGGGTGGCGGGCCGGCGTGCTGGTCACTCGTAGGTGCCCCGGTACGAGCGAGGGCCCGCCCCTCCCCGGTGGGGAAGGACGGGCCCTCGTGCGAGAGGAACCTCGAAAGCTGTCAGCTCTCGGCTGTGAGCTGTCAGCTGTCAGCTCTCGGTCGGCTCGGCCGCCGGGGCCGTCGCCTTGCGGGTACGGCGGCGCGGCTTGGTGGCCGGGGCCTCCTCCGTGGCCTCCGCCTTGGGGGCGGCGGCCTCGGCGGTCGCCTTGCGCGTACGGCGGCGGGGCTTGGCCTCCGGCTCCTCGGCCTGGGTCTTGCCCTCGGCCGTGTCAACGGCGGCCTCCGCGGCGGCAGTTGCCGTCTTGCGGGTGCGGCGGCGCGGCTTGGTGGCCGGAGCCTCCTCCGTGGCCTCCGCCTCGGCGGCGACCGGCTCGGCAGCGGCAGCCTTGCGGGTGCGGCGGCGCGGCTTGGTCTCCGTCGTCTCCTCGGCGGGGGTCTTGCCCTCGGCCGTGTCGACGGCTGCCTCGGCGGCCGGGGTGGTCGCCTTGGGCGTACGGCGGCGGGGCTTGGCCTCCGGCTCCTCGGCGGGGGCCTTGCCCTCGGCCGTGTCGACGGCTGCCTCGGCGGCCGGGGCCGTCGCCTTGCGGGTGCGGCGGCGCGCCTTCGTGGCCGGGGCCTCGTCCGTGGACTCCGCTGTGGCGAGCGCCGTCTCGGCGGGCGTCTCGGCCGGGGTCTCCACCTGCGGGGCCGTCGGCTCCGACGTGGCGCCCGCACGCGTGCGGCGGCGACGGCGCGGGGTGCGCGGCGCGGTGTCCGCCTCGGGCGCCGGGGTCACCGGAGCCGCCGGGCTCTCGGGGGCCTGGGCGGCCTCGGTCGACGCCGGGGCGTCCAGGGGCTCGCCCGAGCGGGTGCGGCGGCGACGGCGCGGCGTGCGGGCCGGACGCTCCGCGCGCTCGCGGTCGGCAGCGCGGTCGCGGTCGCGGTCGGACGAGCGGGAGCGGTCGCCACGGCCACCGCGGCCGCCACGGCCACCGGTCTCGCCCAGGTCCTCGATCTCCTCGGCGTCGAGCCCGGCCCGGGTGCGCTCGGCGCGGGGCAGGATGCCCTTCGTGCCGGCCGGGATGTCCAGGTCCTCGTAGAGGTGCGGGGAGCTGGAGTACGTCTCGACCGGGTCGTTGAAGTCCAGCTCGAGCGCCTTGTTGATCAGCTGCCAGCGCGGGATGTCGTCCCAGTCGACCAGCGTGATCGCGGTGCCCTTGGCGCCCGCGCGGCCGGTGCGGCCGATGCGGTGCAGATAGGTCTTCTCGTCCTCGGGGGACTGGTAGTTGACGACGTGCGTGACGCCCTCGACGTCGATGCCGCGCGCGGCGACGTCGGTGCAGACGAGCACGTCCACCTTGCCGTTGCGGAACGCGCGCAGGGCCTGCTCGCGGGCGCCCTGGCCGAGGTCGCCGTGGACCGCGCCGGAGGCGAAGCCGCGGCGCTCCAGCTGCTCGGCGATGTCGGCCGCCGTGCGCTTCGTACGGCAGAAGATCATCGCGAGCCCGCGGCCTTCGGCCTGCAGGATGCGGGAGACCATCTCGGGCTTGTCCATGGAGTGCGCGCGGTAGACGAACTGCTTCGTGTTCGCGACCGTCTGGCCCTCGTCGTCCGGCGCGGTGGCGCGGATGTGCGTGGGCTGCGACATGTAGCGGCGGGCGAGGCCGATGACGGCGCCCGGCATCGTCGCGGAGAAGAGCATCGTCTGGCGCTTCGCCGGAAGCATGTTGATGATCTTCTCGACGTCGGGCAGGAAGCCCAGGTCGAGCATCTCGTCGGCCTCGTCGAGGACGAGGCACTTGATGTGCTTCAGGTTCAGCTTGCGCTGGCCCGCGAGGTCGAGCAGGCGCCCGGGGGTGCCGACGACCACGTCGACGCCCTTCTTCAGGGCCTCGACCTGGGGCTCGTAGGCACGGCCGCCGTATATGGCGAGGACGCGGACGTTGCGCGCCTTGCCCGCGGTGAGGAGGTCGTTGGTCACCTGCTGGCAGAGCTCGCGGGTGGGGACGACGACGAGGGCCTGCGGCGCCTCGGTCAGCTCCTCGGGCCGGGCGCGGCCCGCCTCGACGTCGGCGGGGACGGTCACGCGCTCGAGGAGCGGGAGTCCGAAGCCGAGCGTCTTGCCGGTGCCGGTCTTGGCCTGGCCGATGACGTCCGTGCCGGAAAGGGCGACGGGGAGCGTCATCTCCTGGATGGGAAAGGGATTGATGATGCCGACGGCCTCAAGGGCCTCGGCCGTCTCGGGAAGAATCCCGAGCTCTCGGAAAGTCGTAGTCAGGGCTATGCCTCTTCTGTGAGACGCGGCGCGAGGCGAACGCTGGGGGTCTTGACCGTGCCGGTGACCGTCCGCCGCCTTGGTGGCGCGGGCCGGGTGGCGCGGGACCACTGCCTGCGCTCGAGCGCTCGTACCGCTGTGAGGTTCCCTCCGCATGCCGTACGCACCACTGCGCACTGCCTGGAGGGCTGTCGGGTCGGAGCCGATCGGGCCACCGACCGGGCATCCTCATTCATACGGCCCGACGAATATTCGGCGGGCGCAATACCACTGTACCCCGGAATCTCGCATGGATGTCTGGGTCATTCGTCACGTCGCCGTCGTCACAGTGACTGACCAGGGCCTTACGCACCACGGGGAGCGGGCTATTGTGCGCTTCATGGAGACGCCTGACACGCCCGACCGCACCGACCGCACCTCCGAAGAAGCAGCCGAGGGACCCACCGGGGTCGCCGCCCAGGACTGGGCGAAGGCTTCCGGCGACCCGAACTACCGCGCCGCCGTCGTGGACCTGCTCGGTGCGCTCGCCTACGGGGAGCTCGCGGCGTTCGAGCGGCTCGCGGAGGACGCGAAGCTCGCGCCCACCCTCGCCGACAAGGCGGAGCTGGCGAAGATGGCGTCGGCCGAGTTCCACCACTTCGAGCAGTTGCGCGACCGGCTCTCCGCGATCGGCGCCGAGCCGACCGGCGCGATGGAGCCCTTCGTCGCCGCGCTCGACGGCTTCCACCGGCAGACGGCGCCGTCCGACTGGCTGGAGGGCCTGGTCAAGGCGTACGTCGGCGACTCGATCGCCAGTGACTTCTACCGCGAGGTGGCGGCGCGGCTCGACGGCGACACCCGCGACCTCGTCCTCGGCGTCCTCGACGACACCGGGCACGCCAGCTTCGCCGTGGAGAAGGTGCGCGCCGCGATCGACGCGGACCCGCGCGTGGGCGGACGGCTCGCGCTCTGGGCGCGGCGCCTGATGGGCGAGGCGCTCTCGCAGTCGCAGCGGGTGGTCGCCGACCGCGACGCCCTGTCGACCATGCTGGTCGGGGGCGTCGCCGACGGCTTCGACCTGGCCGAGGTCGGCCGGATGTTCTCGCGCATCACCGAGGCGCACACGAAGCGGATGGCGGCGCTCGGGCTTGCGGCCTAGCTCGTGACGGGGCCCGTCACGCCGTCGAGGCGCGGCGGAGCCTTCCTTCAGGGCGGAGCAGGAGCGACAGCAGTGCCGCCGCCACGGCCACCGCGCCGATGAGGGTCGCGACGGCGTGGCCCGGGCCGAGGGCCGTGTGCATGATGAACGCGCCGATGAGGGCCCCGGCCACCCCGGTGGCGAGGACGAGGCTGCGGGCGGGGAGCCGGTGGTGCAGGCGGTGGACGGCCGACCAGGCGGCGGCCAGGCCGAGCAGCGCGGAGCCGAGTGCTTCCAGGATCACGGGTGTTCCCTCCCTCACTGTCCCCCTCGGGCAAAACGGTTGTAGCCGGTCTTACCCGTAGCGGCCGGAACACAATCCTCCGCGGGGCGCGCGACGCGTTCGCGCAACGCGCAAGAACGGCCCGGTGGTTGAGGCAACCACCGGGCCGTTCTCCGTGTGTTTTCCGAGCGTTCCCCGAACGTTCTCAGAGGGCGCTGAAGCCCACCTTGCGCGTCGTCGGCTCGCCGAGCTCCACGTACGCGAGGCGGTCGGCCGGAACCAGGACCTTGCGGCCGTGGTCGTCGACCAGGGTCAGCAGCGGCGCCTTGCCGGACAGGGCCTCGGACACGGCGCGCTCGATTTCCTCGGCGCTCTCGCCGCTCTCCAGCACGATCTCGCGGGGCGCGTGCTGCACGCCGATCTTGACCTCCACGGCTTTGTCCCTCCGACGGTCAGTGATGTGCGCGGGCGTCCGCGCCGTACCCAGCACACATTAGCCCGGTGAGGGGACCGCCAGGGGGCGCGGACGGCTTGCCCGTGCACGCCGGTAGCGAACAGAGATCGGGAACAAACCCGCGCTCCGGGCCTCGGTGTCAGTGGCCCTCGGTGCCGTGCAGCGGGAAGCCGGCGATGCCGCGCCAGGCGAGCGACGTGAGCATCTGCACCGCCTTGTCGCGCGGGACGGAGCTGCCGCTGGCGAGCCAGTAGCGCGCCACCACCTGCGAGTAGCCGCCGAGGCCGACGGCGAGCAGCATCGCCTCGTCCCCGGGCAGGCCGGTGTCCTCGGCGATGACCTCGCAGATCGCCTCGGCGCACTGGAGCGTGACGCGGTCGACGCGCTCGCGCACCGCGGGCTCGTTCGTCAGGTCCGACTCGAAGACCAGGCGGAAGGCGCCGCCCTCGTCCTCCACGTACGCGAAGTAGGCGTCCATCGTGGCCGCCACGCGCAGCTTGTTGTCCGTGGTGGAGGCGAGCGCCGTGCGGATGGACTGGAGCAGGGCCTCGCAGTGCTGGTCGAGCAGGGCCAGGTAGAGGTCGAGCTTGCCCGGGAAGTGCTGGTAGAGGACCGGCTTGCTGACGCCCGCGCGCTCGGCGATGTCGTCCATCGCGGCCGCGTGGTAGCCCTGTGCGACGAAGACCTCCTGGGCCGCGCCCAGAAGCTGGTTCCGTCGGGCACGGCGCGGCAGGCGTGTGCCCCGCGGGCGTGCTGCCTCTGTCTGCTCGATGGCTGTCACGCCGCCTCCCAAGATCGTCCATGTGCTGCGGTGTGCGCCGCGCCGCCATCGTACTTTTCGGTAACCGTGATGCGCGCGGTGCGAGCGCAGAATTTCACGGACTGGATGGCCTCGGCACGGCCCGTAAGCCGTGCGTAGCAGGGCAAACACGGGCACAAGTCCGGGGCGCCCGGGTCCGGTGGGGTGGTCGTCAGCGGTAGTCGTCCTCGTCGAGGCTCACGACGCGTGCCTGTTCGGCGAGGTCGGCCACGTTCGCGGTGTCCTGGTCGGTGCCCCGGACGGTCTCGTCCTGCTCGGGGGTCAGGTCCGTGTGCTGTTCCGCGGAGTCCGCCTCGGGGGTCTCCATGGGGGCCGCGCCGGGATCTGATTCCTCTGCGGTCTCGGACGCGAAGGTGTCGGGGTCACTCGGGTCGACGGTCATCAGTGCCTTCTTCGCTCGGGTGCGAGTGTCAGGTGCGAGATCCGTCATTCGCCCTCTCCCTCCGAGCGTAGGAGACACCCGATCGAGGCGCTACGCGATCTCAGGGGGGACAGTGGAGGGACGGGGGAGGCAGCAGGGGCCGGGACGGAGGGGAGGGGTCCTTTCCGGCCTGTGATGGCGAACACACGATCCCCTGCGTGATCGTCTCGTAACATTGCCGCATGTCTTCGACCGAACTGCCGCGCGCGCTGGCCACCGCTGCCGCGCCCAAACCGGGTGCCGTGGCCGTCGCGGAGGGCGAGCGGCTCGATTCGGTCGGGCTTCCCGGGCTCACGCTGAGCGTGCGCTCCCGTCCCTCGGCGGGGGCCGGCCTGGAGCGGGCGCTGTTCGTGCACGGGCTCGGCGGCTCCTCGCAGAACTGGTCGGCGCTGATGCCGCTGCTCGAGGACGTCGTGGACTGCGAGGCGATCGACCTGCCCGGCTTCGGTGACTCGCCGCCGCCGGACGACGGGGACTACTCGGTGACCGGGCACGCCCGGGCCGTGATCCGTTACCTGGACGCACGTGAGCACGGCCCCGTGCACCTCTTCGGCAACTCGCTGGGCGGGGCCGTCACGACGCGCGTCGCCGCCGTCCGCCCCGACCTCGTGCGCACCCTCACGCTCGTCTCGCCCGCCCTGCCCGAGCTGCGGGTGCAGCGCACGGCGGTGCCGACCGGGCTGCTCGCGGTGCCGGGCATCGCGGGGCTCTTCACCCGGCTCACCAAGGAGTGGACGCCGGAGCAGCGGGTGCGCGGGGTCATGGCGCTCTGTTACGGGGATCCCGGCAAGGTCTCGCCGGAGGGGTTCCGTGCGGCGGTGCGGGAGATGGAGCGCAGGCTCGAACTCCCGTACATGTGGGACGCGATGGCCCGGTCGGCGCGCGGGATCGTGAACGCGTACACGCTGGGCGGTCAGCACGGACTGTGGCGGCAGGCGGAGCGGGTGCTCGCGCCGACGCTGCTCGTCTACGGCGGCCGGGACCAGCTCGTCTCGTACCGGATGGCGCGCAAGGCGGCGGCCGCGTTCCGGGACTCGCGGCTGCTCACGCTGCCGGAGGCCGGGCATGTGGCGATGATGGAGTATCCGTCGACGGTCGCCACGGCCTTCCGTGAACTCCTCACGGACGTACGGGAATTGAGTGCCCGTCAGGGTGCACGTGCCGCTGTCGCCGGGTCGGGGAGCTGAGTCGGGGCGTGGGACGTCACAGCCGCCGCGGTCCGGCGGGCACCTCGGACACCACCAGCACCTCTGGCATACCCGGCACGCCGGACACCCGGCCGTCGGGGCCCGGCACCGGACGCCGTCGGCGCGTGCCCCAGCCCGGCGGGCCCGGGGCCGGGTCCGAGGGCGGGGCGCCCATGCCCCGGCCGCAGCCCCAGGTCCGGCCTCAGCCTCAGGGCCAGCCGCAGCCCCAGGCCCGGCCGCAGCCCCAGCCGCGTCCTCCGTACGGGACTCCGCCGCACGGCACCCCCGCCCACGGATTCCCGCAGCCCACCCCGCCCCACGGCGTCCCGCACGTACGCGGCGGGCACCCCGAGCAGCGGGAGCCGGGGGGCGGCTGGGGCAGCGTCACCGGCAGTGGCTCCGGGCCCCGGCTCGGCGCGGCCTACGGCGTGCCGCAGGCGCGGCCCGTCCCGCCGCCCCGGACGCGTCCGGAACCCGCCGACCTCGATCTCGACCCGGACGGCCGGCGGGACGAGGACGTCTTCGTGCCCCGGCAGGCCCGGGACCCGTATGCCTCCGTCACCGACTGGCACGCCGACGGTGGTCCCGCGCCTCTCGGTCTCGACGACGACGGTGACGACGGCGGGGATGAGCCGCCGTACGAGCACCCCGACGCGGACGGCAAGGGCGAGAAGGGCGGCCGGGGACGGACGTTCACCGGGATCGCGGCCGCCGCCGTGACCACCGTGCTCGCCGTCGTCGTGGCCGGGCAGGTGGCCGACCGGGGCGACGACTCCGCCCCGTCGCAGACGCAGGCCGCGAAGGGCGGCGGCGCGGACCGCGACGACAGCTCCGCCTCCCGCTCCGACGACCGGCCCACCCCGCCCGAGCCCTCGCCGGCGAGCTACGAGGCGAAGATGGGCAAGAAGTACCCGCTGGACGCCAAGCTCGCCGCGTCCGGTGACTTCGAGGCGATATCCGGCTTCGACAAGGCCCCCGGAAAGGGGAAGGTGTTCCGCTATCGCGTGGACGTCGAAAAGGGGCTCGGTCTGGACGGCGGACTGTTCGCGCAGGCCGTGCAGAAGACCCTGAACGACGACCGGAGTTGGGCGCACGGCGGCGGCCGCACCTTCGAGCGGATCTCCTCGGGGCACCCCGATTTCGTGATTACGCTGGCGAGCCCGGGAACGACCGCGAAATGGTGCGCGAAATCGGGGCTCGACACGACCGAGGACAATGTGTCGTGCGACTCCGCCGCCACCGAACGCGTCATGATCAACGCCTATCGGTGGGCGCAGGGCTCGAAGACGTACCACGACGCCCACGTCGGCATCTTCACCTACCGGCAGATGCTGATCAATCACGAGACCGGCCACCGGCTCGGCTTCAACCACACCGACTGCACCAAGGACGGGGACCTCGCGCCCGTCATGCAGCAGCAGACGAAGTTCCTCGATCATGACGGGATTCGCTGCAAGCCCAACCCGTGGGCGTTCCCGGGGAGTTGAGCGGCGCCCGGGGGCTGTTCCCGCCGGGCTCCCGGGCGGTTTCATGGAACGGCTTTGACATTCGTCGCGCGTTCGTTCATATTTCTGCGCATGTCGCCTCGTCACGCCTCCTCGTGCGCCGCCCTTGAGCTGGCGCTCTTCGGCGTGACCGCGCACTGCGTGGCCGACATTCACTGTTGCTGACGCCCGCCCCGGCGAGTGCGTCGCTTTTCTCTCTTTCTGCACCGTTGTGCCGCCTTTTCTGCGGCTTTTCACGGCTGCGGTCCGGCATTCGGCGTGCCCGGGGTGGTTCCTGTGCGTCCGCACCACCTCAACTCCCTTTCCCCGAGAGGCACTCCGATGCGTCAACCGTCCGTCATAGCCCGCCGCGTGGCAGCGGCATCCGTCAGCCTGGTCCTGGCCTCGGGCGCCGCCGCCTGCGCGGGCCCCAAGGACAACGACGCCGGGAGCGGCGGCGACGGGAAGCCCGCGAAGGGCGGCACGCTCACCGTCCTCAACCGTGACCCGCAGGTCGACTTCGACCCGGCGCGGCTCTACACCTCGGGCGGCGGCAATGTGCCCAGCCTCGTCTTCCGCACGCTGACCACGCGCAACCGCGAGGACGGCGCCGAGGGCGCGAAGGTCGTGCCCGACCTCGCCACGGACCTGGGCACGCCGAGCAAGAACGCCACCGTGTGGACGTACCACCTGAAGAAGGGCCTCACGTACGAGGACGGGTCGCCGATCACCAGCGGTGACATCAAGTACGGCATCGAGCGCTCCTTCGCGGCCGAACTCTCCGGCGGTGCGCCCTACTTGAGGGACTGGCTCATCGGCGGGGCCGACTACGACGGGCCCTACAAGGACAAGGAGGGGCTCGACTCGATCGAGACGCCCGACGACTCCACCATCGTCTTCCACCTCAACAAGCCCGAGGGCGAGTTCCCCTTCCTGGCGACCCAGACGCAGACCACCCCCGTCCCCAAGAGCAAGGACAAGGGGACGAAGTACGAGAACCACCCGCTGTCCTCGGGGCCGTACAAGGTCGTCAAGAACGAGAACGACGGTGAGCGGCTGCGCCTCGAGCGCAATCCGCACTGGTCCGCGAAGACCGACCCGGAGCGCAAGGCGTACCCGGACGTCATCGATGTGCGGTCGGGGCTCGACTCGTCCGTGATCAACCAGCGGCTCGCGGCCTCGCAGGGCACCGACGCCACCGCCGTCACCACCGACACCAACCTCGGCCCGGCCGAGCTCGCCAAGCTCGGCGGCAAGGACGACCAGGCGGCCAACGTCGGCACCGGGCACTTCGGCTACACCAACTACCTGGCCTTCAACCCGAAGGTGAAGCCCTTCGACAACCCGAAGGTGCGGCAGGCCATTTCGTACGCCGTCGACCGTTCGTCGGTGATCAATGCCGCCGGCGGATCCTCGCTCGCCGAGGCCGCGACGACGTATCTGCCCAACCAGAAGTCCTTCGGATACACGAAGTACGACCACTTCCCGGCGGGCGAGAGCGGCAACCCGAAGAAGGCCGAGGAGCTCCTGAAGGAGGCGGGCTACAAGGACGGGCTCACCGTCACCCTGGTGCACTCCAACGCCAAGGACTTCGAGACCAGCCCGGAGATCGCCACCGCCCTCCAGGACGCCCTGAAGAAGGCCGGAATCACCGTCAAGCTCAAGGGACTTGAGGACAACGACTACAAGGACACCGTCCACAGCGCCAAGAAGGAGCCCGGTCTCTTCCTCGCGCACTGGGGTGCCGACTGGCCCTCCGGCGGTCCCTTCCTCGCCCCCATCTTCGACGGCCGGCAGATCGTCCAGGACGGCTACAACTTCAACTCCGGCTTCCTGAACGACAAGTCGGTGAACGACGAGATCGACGAGATCAACAAGCTGACCGACCTGAAGGCCGCGGCCAAGCGGTGGGGCGCCCTCGACAAGAAGATCGGTGAGCAGGCCCTGACCGTGCCGCTGTTCCACCCCGTCTACAAGCGGGCCTACGGCAAGGACGTCAAGAACATCGTCATCAGCGACTGGACGGGTGTCCTCGACATCTCGCAGGTCGCGGTCAAGTAGGGCGAACGGTT
This sequence comes from Streptomyces sp. NPDC059009, assembly GCF_042740175.1. Lineage (NCBI taxonomy): Bacteria > Bacillati > Actinomycetota > Actinomycetes > Kitasatosporales > Streptomycetaceae > Streptomyces > Streptomyces sp. NPDC059009. The sequence goes on from NZ_JBHYJB010000045.1 coordinate 54,919, forward strand.
CAACACACCATGAGCGAGGCCCTGTTGGCCTCGGAAGCGGGGACGGGCGTGGACGCGCCCGCCCCGGCTTCCGGTGCCCGTCAGTTCTGGCGGCGGCTGCGTGCGCAGCGGGCCGCCCTCGTCGCGGCGGCCGTCGTCGCGCTGCTCGTCCTGGTCGCGCTCGGCGCGCCGCTGCTCACCGCCCTCGAGGGCCAGGACCCGACCACCTACCACCCGAAACTCATCGACTCCGCGCGCGGGGGCGTGCCCATCGGCTCCTTCGGCGGCATCAGCGCCGACCACTGGCTCGGCGTCGAACCGCAGACCGGGCGCGACCTGTTCGCCCGCCTCGTCCACGGAGCGCGCGTCTCGCTGGGCGTCGCGCTCGCCGCGACCCTCATCCAGGTGCTGCTCGGCGTCGCCGTCGGCATCGCGGCGGGGCTCGGCAGCCGCTGGGTCGACCAGGTGCTGAGCCGGGCCACCGACGTCATCGTGGCGATGCCGCTGATGATCCTGTCGCTCGCGCTGATGGCGGTCGTGCCCAGCGGATTCCCGCGGCCCGCCCTCGTGGCGCTCGTCATCGGGCTCGTCGCCTGGGGCAACACCGCGAAGATCGTGCGGGCCAAGACCATCACCCTCAAGGAGCTGGACCACGTGGCCGCCGCGCGGCTCAGCGGCTGGCGCACCGTGCAGATCGCCCGCCGCGAGCTGCTGCCCGCGCTCGCGGCGCCCGTCCTCACCTATGCCGCGCTGCTCGTGCCCATGAACATCACGGTGGAGGCGGCGCTCTCCTTCCTGGGCGTCGGTGTGAAGCCGCCGACCGCGTCCTGGGGGCAGATGCTCACCTCGGCGGACGTCTGGTACCAGGCGGCGCCGCAGTACCTGCTGCTGCCCGCGGGCGCGCTGTTCGTGACCGTGCTCGCGCTGACCGTCCTCGGTGACGGGGTGCGCACCGCGCTCGACCCGCGCGCGGCCTCGCGGCTGCGGATCGGGACCGGGCGGAAGCGGGAGGGGGCCGCATGAGCGGGTTCCTCAGCCGTGCGACCGGGTTCTTCGGCGGCATGGGCGGGTTCCTGCTGCGCCGTGCCGTCGCCGCCGTCGTCACCCTGTTCGCCATCTCCGTCATCATCTACGCGGTCTTCTACGTCGCTCCGGGCGACGTCGCGCAGATCACCTGCGGGCCGCGCTGCTCGCCCGAACAAGTCCGCCAGGTCGCCGGGCAGTTGAAGCTCGACGACCCCGTGTACGTGCGCTACTGGGACTTCCTCCAGGGCATCGTCGCGGGCCGCGACTACTCCACCGGGACCGGCACCGAGCACTGCTCGGCGCCCTGCCTCGGCCTCTCCTACCAGAGCGACCAGCAGGTCACGCAGCTCATCCTGCACAAGCTCCCGGTCACCGGCTCGCTCGCGCTCGGCGCCATGGTGCTGTGGCTGATCCTCGGCGTCGGCACCGGAGTGCTCTCCGCGTGGCGGCGCGGGCGGCTCAGCGAGCGCGTCCTGACCGGCGTCACGCTCGCCGGGACGGCCACGCCCGTCTTCGTGATCGGCCTGGTCCTGATGATCGTCGTCTGCGGACAGCTGCAGTGGCTGCCCTTCCCGCAGTACGTGAACTTCACCGACGACCCGACGCAGTGGGCCTGGAACCTGCTCCTTCCCTGGCTGTCGCTCGCGCTCATCGAGGCCGCCAAGTACGCGCGGCTGACCCGGGCCTCGATGCTGGAGACGCTCGCCGAGGACCATGTGCGCACCTTCAGGGCGTACGGGGTCGGGGAGCGGTCCATCATCGGGCGGCACGCCCTGAAGGGGGCGCTCGCGCCCGTCATCGCGCTCACCGCCAACGACTTCGGCACGATGTTCGGCGGCGCCGTGCTCAGCGAGACCCTCTTCGGGCTCCCCGGCATCGGGCGCGAACTCGTGCACGCCGTCAATGTCGTCGACCTGCCGGTGGTGGTCGGCCTCGTCCTGGTCACCGGCTTCTTCGTGGTGCTCGCCAACGCCGTCGCGGACGTCCTGTACGCGGTGGCCGACCGTCGGGTGGTGCTGACATGAGTCTCGTACAAGTCGAGGATCTGACCGTCGAGTTCGGCTCCCTCAAGGCCGTCGACGGGCTCTCCTTCGAGCTCGCCGAGGGGGCGGCCCTTGGGCTCGTGGGGGAGTCGGGGTCCGGCAAGTCCACCGTGGCGGCCGCGCTGCTCGGGCTGCACCGGGGGACCGGGGCGCGCGTCGGCGGGGGCGTGCGGGTCGGCGGCGTCGACCCGGGGGAGGCGTCCGAAGCGGAGCTCAGGCGGCTGCGCGGCGGGACGGCCGCCATGGTCTTCCAGGACCCGCTCTCCTCGCTCGACCCGTACTACGCGGTGGGCGACCAGATCGCCGAGGTGTACCGGGTGCACACGCGGGCCTCGCGGAAGGCGGCCCGCGCGCGTGCCGTGGAGGTGCTCGACCGCGTCGGCATCGCGGACGCGGCGCGGCGGGCCCGCTCGCGGCCGCACGAGTTCAGCGGCGGCATGCGCCAGCGCGCGCTGATCGCCATGGCCCTCGCCTGCGAGCCGCGCCTCCTCATCGCCGACGAGCCGACCACCGCGCTCGACGTGACCGTCCAGGCCCAGATCCTCGACCTGCTGCACACGCTGCGCGCCGAGACGGGCATGGGGCTGCTCCTCGTCACCCACGACGTGGGCGTCGCCGCCGAGAGCGTGGACGACGTGCTCGTCATGCGGGGCGGCCGGGCCGTGGAGCGCGGACCGGCCGGGGAGGTCCTGCGGGCGCCCCGGGAGCCGTACACGCGCGAACTCCTCGGCGCGGTGCCGAGGGTGGACGCGGTGCGTGCCGAGAGTGCCGAGCGGAAGGGCGAGCCCGGCGAGATCGTGCTCGAAGCCACCGATCTGCGGCGGGAGTTCGGGCGCGGCAAGCGCTCCGTCGCCGCCGTCGACGGGGTGTCCCTCACGGTCCGCGCGGGCGAGACGCTCGGCGTCGTGGGCGAGAGCGGCAGCGGCAAGACCACCCTGGGCCGGATGCTCGTCGGCCTCCTCGAACCGACGTCCGGCCGACTCCGTCACGGGGGTACGGAGCAGGCCGGGCGGGCGGAGCGAGCGGGTGGGGCGGGGCGGACCGGGCGCCGGGGCGCGGTGCGCGACGTGCAGATGGTGTTCCAGGACCCGGTCTCCTCGCTCAACCCGCGCCGCTCCATCGGCGAGTCCGTCGCCGACCCGCTGCGCGCCCGGGGCGACCGCGACGAGCGGCTGATCCGCGGGCGTGTGGCGGAGCTCCTGAAGCGCGTCGGACTCGAACCGGCGCACTACGGCCGCTATCCGCACGAGTTCAGCGGCGGTCAGCGCCAGCGTGTCGGCATCGCACGGGCGCTCGCCGCCGAGCCCCGCCTGATCGTCTGCGACGAGCCGGTCTCCGCGCTCGACGTGACGACGCAGGCCCAAGTGATCGCGCTGCTGGACGAGTTGCGGAGCGAACTGGGGCTCGCGCTGGTCTTCGTCGCGCACGACCTGGCGGTGGTACGGCAGGTCAGCGACCGGGTCGCGGTGATGCGGGCGGGCCGGATCGTCGAGACCGGGACGGTCGACGAGGTGTACGACGCACCCCAGGACCCGTACACGCGCAGCCTGTTGGCGGCCGTGCCCGCGCTCGACCCGGACGTGGCGGCGAGCCGCCGGACGGCCCGGAGGGAGCTGGCCGCAGCCTGACGCTCCGTAACGAAAAGCCGCTCTGAGAGCGTTATAGCGCGACGGAACGCAACCGGCGCGGGAAAGTTACGGCCGTTCACCCCTTTTGGTGGCGCGATGGACAACCGTCCATAGCCCCACCCGCAAGTCCCCCAACGATCGTTCCGCAGCGAGCCGCCCGGTCAAAGGCGCCAACCAA
>NZ_JBHYJB010000045.1:58782-97533 GCF_042740175.1 Streptomyces sp. NPDC059009
TTGAGATCGGTAACCTCATGGGGGGTTTTTTGTTCCGCCTGTTAACCTGTTGTGGGGGCGGTTGGCTCACCCCTCCTGCCCGCCACCGGCATGTCCGCATACGTTCGTGCCGCTGCGAGCCGCCGGGTCAACGGCGGCTCCCTGAACGGGAGATCGGGGGTGTACGCGTGCGCATCGGACTGCTTACGGAGGGTGGCTATCCGTATGTGAGCGGTGAGGCCAGGCTCTGGTGCGACCGGCTCGTGCGCGGGCTCGGGCAGCACGAGTTCGACATCTACGCGCTCAGCCGCAGTGAGGAACAGGAGCGGCGCGGCTGGATCGAGCTGCCGCCCCAGGTGAGCCGCGTGCGCACGGCGCCGCTGTGGACGGGCGACGGTGCGGCGGGGGCGGCGGGCGCCGACGCGGCCTTCGGGCCCCGGGTCCGGTACGGGCGGCGGGCGCGGCGGCGGTTCGCGGAGCTCTTCGGGGAGCTGGTGGCGGTGCTGACGGACTCTCGGGATTCCGGAGCCCCCGAGGACCGCTCCGGGGAGTTGGCGGACCGTTTCGGCAGCGCTCTGTACGGGCTCGCCGAGCTCGCCCGCGACGAGGGCGGTCTGGTCGGCGCCCTGCGCTCCGAAGCCGCCGTGCGCGCCCTGGAGGGCGCCTGCCGCGCGCCGGGGGCGCTGCGGGCCGCCCGGGGCGCCCGGGTGCCGGACCTGCTCGCCGTGACCGCGGAGGTCGAGCGCGCGCTGCGGCCGCTCTCCCTCGACTGGTACGAGGACGACGGGCTCGGCGCGGTCGACCTCTGCCACGCCACCTCCGGCGGCCCGGCGGCGCTCCCCGGGCTGCTCGCCCGCCACTTCGCGGGCGTACCGCTGCTCGTCACCGAGTACGGGGTGCAGCTGCGGGCGCACTATCTGGCCGCCACGGAGGCCGAGTCGGGCGCGCCGGCGCGTGCGCTGCTCGCCGCCTTCCGGGGGCGGCTCGCCGCCGAGGTGTACCGCAGGGCCACGCTCATCACGCCCGGCAACACACACGCCCGGCGCTGGCAGGAGCGGTGCGGCGCCGAGCGCGCCAAGCTCCGCACGGTCTACCCCGGCATGGAGTCGGGGCGCTTCGGCGAGGTCGGCGAGGCCGAGGGCATTGCGGCGGCGGGCGACCCGGACACCCTCGTGTGGGTCGGGCGCATCGAGCCCGCCAAGGACCTGATCTCCCTCCTGCACGCCTTCGCCGAGGTCCGCAAGGAGGAGCCGAAGGCGCGCCTGCGGATCGTCGGAGCGCCCGGCGGCAGCGAGGAGTCCCTGAACTATCTGGCCCACTGCCGGGCTCTGGCCGCCCAGCTCTTCCCCGACGAGGCGGAGGGCGCGCACGCGGTCGGGGACAACCCCGTCTCCTTCGAGGAGATCGGCGGCCCCGAGGCACCCGACCTCGCCGAGGCGTACGCGGCCGCGGGCGTCGTCGTCCTGTCGAGCGTGGTCGAAGGGTTCCCGATCAGCCTGGTCGAGGCCATGTTCTGCGGCCGGGCGACCGTCTCGACGGACGTCGGCGCGGTCGTCGAGGTCATCGGCGGCACCGGTCTCGTGGTGCCGCCGCGCAATCCACGGGCGCTCGCCGAGGCGTGCGTGGCGCTGCTGCGCGACCCCGAGCGGCGCGAACGCCTGGGCGCCGCGGCGCGTGCGCGGGCGCTCGAACTCTTCACGGTCGAGCAGAACATCGCCGCGTTCCGCGCCATCTACCTGGAGATCGTCTCGCACTGCCCGGTGCGCCGGGAGGCCGTCGACGAGGCGGGCGAGCCGGTGCCGTTCGCGCACCCGGCCGAGGCGCATGTGCCGGGGCGCTGGGCGGCGACGGGCGGCTCGGGCGGATCGGCGGGAGCGCCGCGGTGGGCCGGCGACACGGACGCGGAGTTGAAGCTCAAGGGAGCGGCGGTATGACGCGGCAGGTGGACGGACCACAGGCTCCGGTCAGCCCCGGGGCGTGGGACACGCGCTCCGAAGAGGTGCTTGCGGAGGGGGCGTTGACGCCCGGCAGCGACGACGGGGGTGCTGCCGCGCTGGTGGCCGACGCCTTCGGGGCGCTGCCGGAAGGTGTGGCTGAACGCGCGGGCGAGGGAGCCGAGTTGGTGCGGGACCCCGGCGCGTGGCGGGCCGGACCGGAGAAGCGCCCTGCCCCGCGTAGCGCAGGGGTGGCCGCTCGTACCGCCGGGGCGGATGCCCGTATCGCCGCGGTGAAGGTGCGAGCCGTGGAGGCGATGACACGCACCACGGCGGTGAAGGCGCCCGACGACACCGTGGAGACACGTGCCACCGCCGCGAAGGTGCCGACCGTCGCCAAGGAGTCGAAGGAGCCGCTGGCGACGAAGGCCCCCAAGCGGCGCGGCGCCGCCGACCCCGTCAAGGCCCTCATGCACCGCCACCGCGAGCTGTGCGAACGGGCCGTCGACCCGCTGGAGATCGCGGCGGCCCTCGAGTCGCACGGGGTGACCGACCGGACGGCGGCACGGTTCCGGCACCGGGACGTCTTCTCGCTCGCCGAGGAGATGTACGCGCGCGTGCCGCGTGACGAGGGGGCGGGGACCGTCGGCAACGGCGAGCTCCCTGCCTCCGACCCCGACCCGAACGCACCCTCCCTGCCCCCGCATTGGGCCCTCCTCGCACTCCTGCCCGGCCTCGTGTGCGCCCTCGTCGTGGCGGGGCTCGCGCACGCCGAAGGGCAGGCGCGGCTCGCGGTCGGGCTCGGCGGCGCCCTCGCCGTGTGGGTGGCCCTGCGGGTGGCCCTCCGGTTCGGGCCGCTGCGCGCCGCGCACCCCGCCGTGCCCGCCACGCGCGCGTGGGTGTGCTTCCTCCTCGCGTACGCGCTGTTCGGCGACGGCCTGCTGCGGGCGGCCGTCGCCGGTGGCCCGGACGGTCCCTGGCCGTCCGCGCCCGCCACCGCCCTCGGGCTCGCCCTCGCCGTCGCGCCCGCCGCCTGGTGCGCCCGGGTCTTCGCCGTGCGGGCCCGGGGGCGGCTCGGGGCCAGCCGCGGACTCGACGAGTTCGCGGTGTCCGTACGGCCGCTGCTCCTGGGCGCGTTCGGGCTCTATGTGGGGGTGCTCGCGCTGCTGCTCGTCGGCTCCGGGGCGCTCCTGGACGGGGTGTTCGCGGTGCCGGAGCCCGGCGCGGCGGGGGCCTCGCTCGCCGGGGCGCTCGCGCTCGGCGCGCTGCTGATGCTGGCGCGGCTGCTCGCGGTGCACGGCTTCCCGCGCGCCCCCGTCGTGCTGCTGCGCGCCGCCGGGCTCGGCGAACTCGCCGCGCTCGCCCTGGTGTTCGCCGGGCGGGTGCCCGGCTGCGGTTTCCTCTCCGCGCCGGTCGAGTCCGCCGTCGACACCTGGGGCGCCGGGTGCGTGCCCGCCGTCCTGTGCGGCGGCGCGGCCCTCGTCCTGCTCATCCACGCGGTGCGGACGCTGACGACGGCGTCGGCCCACGCACGGCCGGGCGACGCGGCGTGAGGGTCACCCGGACCCTGCGCGGCCCGCGCGCCCTCTTCCCCTTACCTCCGACTCTCCGCAACACCCTGAAGGAGAACGCCAGATGACCACCCTCAGCCTCCGAGCATCCACCCCGGGAGCCGCCCGATGAGGGTGCTGCTGATCGGAGCCAACGGATACCTGGGCCGCTTCGTCGCCGACCGGCTCCTCGCCGACCCGGCCGTGCAGCTCACCGCGCTCGGCCGCGGCGACGACTCGGACGTGCGGTTCGACCTCGCCAACGGAAGCCCCGGCGCGCTCACCCGCTTCCTGGACGCCGTCCACCCGGGCGTCGTCATCAACTGCGCGGGCGCGACCCGCGGCGGCGCCCGCGAGCTGACCCGGCACAACACGGTGGCCGTCGCCACCGTCTGCGAGGCCCTGCGGCGCAGCGGCTGCGGGGCGCGGCTCGTGCAGCTGGGCTGCGGCGCCGAGTACGGGCCGAGCCAGCCCGGCTCGTCCACCGCGGAGGACGCGGTGCCCCGGCCCGGGGGCCCGTACGGCGTCAGCAAGCTGGCGGCGACCGAGCTGGTGCTCGGCTCCGGGCTCGACGCCGTCGTCCTCCGGGTGTTCTCGCCCGCGGGGCCCGGCACCCCGGCCGGATCCCCGCTCGGACGGCTCGCCGAGGCCATGCGGCGCGCCATGCAGTCGGGGGACGGCGAGCTGAAGCTCGGCGGGCTGGGCGTGCAGCGGGACTTCGTCGACGTGCGGGACGTCGCCCGCGCCGTGCACGCCGCCTCGCTCTCCGCCGCGCAGGGCATCGTCAACATCGGCTCGGGCCGCGCGGTGCGGCTGCGCGACGCGGCCGCCGTCCTCGCGCGCGTCGCGGGCTTCGGCGGCGCCCTGCACGAGCTGGACCACGCCCCCACCCGGACCGCCGTCATCGGCCACCCCCGCACCGATCCCGAGCACACGCCGCCCAGCGCCTACCCCTACCCGGACGGCTGCGGCAGCTGGCAGCAGGCCGACGTGCGCACCGCGCGCGACCGGCTCGGCTGGCGGCCCCGCATCAACCTCGAAGAGTCACTCGCCGACATCTGGATGGAGGCGGCATGCCGCATCTGACCCGCGCCGCGCCGAGCCTGGCGAGCACCGAGCTGGACCTCGGCTTCGGCATCCCCGGTTTCGCGCACCCCCTGGTCGCGCCCGCCGAGTGGGCCGAACTCACCCGCCCCGGAACCCCTTTGAAGTGGGTTGTCCTGAATGTCGGGAACGGGGTGGCGGGTTCGGCCGGCCCGGCGGCCTCGGGCGGTCCGGGTGCGCGCCCCGACCCGCACTGCCTGGAGGCCGCGGGGCGGCTGCGCAACGCGGGCGTGCGTGTTCTCGGTCACGTGGACACGACGTACGGCGCCCGCTCCTTCGGCGAACTCGTCTCGGACGCGCACCGCTACCTCGACTGGTACCAGGTCGACGGCTTCTACCTGGACCGCTGCCCGACCGAGCGCGCCGCGCTCCCGGAGGTGCGCCGGACCGTCGCCACGCTGCGGGCGCTGCGCGAGGGCGCGCACATCGTGCTCGGGCACGGCACCCACCCGTATCCCGGATATGCCGAGACCGGCGACCAGTTGGTGACCTTCTCGGGCCCGTGGAGCGACTACCGCTGGTCGCAGGTGGCCGAGTGGACGGCCGACTACCCCGCCGACCTCTTCTGCCACTTCGTGCACGGCATGCCGCGCGGCCACCTCGACGAGGCGCTGCGCATCGCCCGCTGGCAGGGGGCCTCGACGATCTACTTCACGGACCGGATGGAGCGCGCGGGCGGCCTCGGGGCGAGCGACCCCTGGGAGGTCATGCCCGGTTACTGGGACGAAATCGTCTCGCGCATCGGACCGGGTGTCTCGGAATGAAGAAGGGCGTGGCAGTGTTACCGAAAGAACAACCGTACGTAGATACCGACCAGCTGTATTGATGAGGTCTCCGTGTCGCTGCCACCCCTGGTCGAGCCAGCTGCTGAGCTCACCGTAGACGAGGTCCGCAGGTACTCCCGCCACCTGATCATCCCGGACGTCGGGATGGACGGGCAGAAGCGGCTGAAGAACGCCAAGGTGCTCTGTGTGGGCGCCGGCGGTCTCGGGTCCCCGGCGCTGATGTACCTGGCCGCCGCCGGTGTCGGCACGCTCGGCATCGTGGAGTTCGACGAGGTCGACGAGTCGAACCTGCAGCGCCAGATCATCCACAGCCAGGCCGACATCGGCCGCTCGAAGGCGGAGTCCGCGAAGGACACCGTCCTCGGCATCAACCCGTACGTGAACGTGATCCTTCACGAAGAGCGGCTCGAGGCCGAGAACGTGATGGACATCTTCAGCCAGTACGACCTGATCGTGGACGGCACGGACAACTTCGCCACCCGCTACCTGGTCAACGACGCGTGCGTGCTCCTGAACAAGCCGTACGTGTGGGGCTCGATCTACCGCTTCGACGGCCAGGCGTCCGTCTTCTGGTCCGAGCACGGCCCCTGCTACCGCTGCCTCTACCCGGAGCCCCCGCCGCCCGGCATGGTCCCGTCCTGCGCCGAGGGCGGCGTGCTCGGCGTGCTGTGCGCGTCCATCGGCTCGATCCAGGTCACCGAGGCGATCAAGGTCCTGGCCGGCGTGGGCGACCCGCTGGTCGGCCGCCTGATGATCTACGACGCCCTGGAGATGCAGTACCGCCAGGTCAAGGTCCGCAAGGACCCGAACTGCGCGGTCTGCGGCGAGAACCCGACGGTCACGGAGCTCATCGACTACGAGGCGTTCTGCGGCGTCGTGTCGGACGAGGCCCAGGAGGCGGCCCTCGGCTCGACGATCACTCCCAAGCAGCTCAAGGAGTGGATCGACGAGGGCGAGAACATCGAGATCATCGACGTCCGCGAGCAGAACGAGTACGAGATCGTCTCGATCCCGGGCGCCAAGCTGATCCCCAAGAACGAGTTCCTCATGGGCAACGCCCTGCAGGACCTGCCGCAGGACAAGAAGATCGTCCTGCACTGCAAGACGGGTGTCCGCTCGGCGGAGGTCCTCGCCGTCCTGAAGTCCGCGGGCTTCGCGGACGCGGTGCACGTGGGCGGCGGCGTGATCGGGTGGGTCAACCAGATCGAGCCCGACAAGCCGGTCTACTAGGCGTAGCGCCGAGACGTTCGTGGGGCCCCGCACCTGAGAGGTGCGGGGCCCCACGTGGTTGCCGTCGCGGGGGCTCGGCCCCCGGCCCCCGTCGCCTCAAGGGCTCGTCCTCGAACGCCGGACGGGCTGATCGCCTCAGTTCTCGCAGACTTTGCCGTCCCTGGGCACCGAGCCCTTCAGCAGGTAGTCGTCCACCGCGTCGTCCACGCAGGAGCTGCCGCTCCCGTAGGCCCCGTGGCCCTCGCCCTTCCAGGTCAGCTCGACGCCCACGCCCTTGCCGAGCTCGTCGGCCATCCTGCGGGCGCCCTCGTACGGCGTGGCCGGGTCGCCCGTGTTGCCGACGACCAGGACGGGGGCGGCGCCCGGGGCGCTCACCTCGGGGTTCTCGACCTGGCCCGCGACCGGCCAGCCATGGCACCAGCCCGCCGTGTCCCACGCCATGAAGGAGCCGAAGACCGGGGAGATCTTCTCGAAGCCGGGCACGGAGCGCTTCGCCTCCGCCGGTGTGGGCCGCTTCTTGTCGTCGAGGCAGGAGATCGCGCGCTGGGAGTGGCTCTGGGTGCTGTAGCGGCCCGACGCGTCCCGTTCGTTGTACGCGTCCGCCAGCTCGAGGAGCGGGCCGCCCTTGCCCTCCTCCGCCTCCGCGAGGGCGCGGGTCAGGGCGGGCCAGCTCTGCCTGCTGTAGAGGGTGACCGTGATGCCGGTGATGGCGAGCGACTCCGTGAGCTTGCGGTCCGAGCCGGTCGGCAGGGGCTTCGCGTCGATGCGCTTCAGGAGCTTCACGACCTTCTCGGAGCCCGCCTTCGGGTCCTGGCCCTGCGCCGTGAAGTAGTTGTCCAGGGCGCGCTGGAAGCCCCGCGCCTGGTTCTTGGAGTGGCCCACCGTGTCCGCGCTCGGGTCGACGACCGCGTCCAGGGTCAGCCGGCCCACCTTCTTGGGGAACAAGTGGGCGTAGACACCGCCCAGTTCGGTCCCGTACGAGATGCCCAGGTAGTGCAGCTTGTCGTCGCCGAGGACCTGGCGCATCAGGTCCATGTCGCGGGCCGCGTCCTGTGTGGAGACGTGCCCGATGAGCTTGGCGTTGTCCCGCGCGCAGCCCTTGCCGAACGCCTTCGCGTCCTTGAAGTACGCCGCCTGCTCGGCCGGGGTGTCCGGAGTGAGGTCGACGCCCTCGGCGGCCTGTGTCTCCTTGTCGCTGCGGCAGCGCACGCCCTCGCTCGCGGCGACCCCGCGCGGGTCGAAGCTCACCAGGTCGTACCGCTCGCGCAGCTTGCTGTAGGAGTCGGCGAAGGACGGGAGCATGGAGACTCCGGAGCCGCCGGGGCCGCCGAAGTTGAACAGGAGGGAGCCGATGCGGTCCTTCTTGTCGCCGGTGGCCGCCGCGCGGATCAGGGCGACGCCGATCGTCTCGCCCTTCGGCTTCGTGTAGTCCAGCGGGACCTTGAGGGTGGCGCACTGCCACTCGGAGCCCGGCGCGGCGGCGCCCTCCGCAGCCTTGCAGCGGCCCCAGTCCGGCTTCTGCGTGGTGAGGGAGGCGGGCAGGGCGGAGTCCGGGTCCGGCTTGGCGGAGGGGGTGGTGGGGGCCGGACGCTTGTCGTCGCCCTTCCCGTCGTCGGACGACGAGCCGCAGCCCACGGCGAGCCCGGCCATCAGAGCTCCTGCGGCGGCCAGAGCTGCTGACCGTACGAAACGCGGCACAGGCGCTTCCCCCCTCGGAAGACAGTCAGGCCATAGTAGGCGGGGCCACCGACAGCGCCCCTGGCGGGCGGCCCCGTTGCGGCAATGCCCTTGGCGGGCGGCGCCGTTGCGGCAATGCCCCTGGCGGGCGGCCCCGTTCCGTCACGCGCGAACCGTGCCCGGTTCAGGCGCGGGCCGTGCGCACGGTCACGAGCAGACCGTGCCCGCCTTCGGCACCGTCCCGTCCAGCAGATAGCTGTTCACGTTGTCGCGCACACAGGTGTTCTTGCTGTCGTACGCGCCGTGGCCCTGGCCCTTGTACGTGAGCTCGACGCCGACGCCCTTGCCGAGCGCGTCCGCCATCTTCTTCGCGCCCTCGTAGGGCGTCGCCGGGTCACCGGTGTTGCCGATGACGACGATGGGCGGCGCCCCCTCGGCGCTCACGTCCGGGTGGTCGGCCTGGCCCTCGACCGCCCACTTCGTGCAGCCGACCATGCCCCAGGCCAGGTAGTCGCCGAAGAGCGGGGACGCCTTGCGGAACTGAGGGAGCTTCTGCTCCACGTACGCGGTGTCGTAACGCGCCTTGTCGTCCGAGCAGTTGATGGCGACGTTGGCCGCCTGGATGTTGCTGTACTCGCCGTTCTCGCTGCGCCCGTTCATGGAGTCGGAGAGCGCCATCAGGATCTTCCCGTCGCCGTCGTACGCCTGCTCAAGGCCCTCGGTGAGGTACGGCCAGAAGTCCTGGGAGTACAGCGACTGCGCGATGCCGTTGGTCGCGGCGGTCTGGGTCAGCTGACGCGGCGGGATGCCCTTGATGGGCTTGGCGTCCAGGTCCTTGAGCAGCTTCGCGATCTTGTCCTTGACGTCCTGCTCGGTGTCGCCGACGGGGCAGTCGTCCACCTTCGAGGTGCAGTCCTCGGCGAAGTTGTCGAGGGCGAGCTGGAAGCCCTTGGCCTGCCCGAGGGAGCCCTGTTCGGGGGTCTGGGTGGGGTCCACGACGGCGTCGAAGACGGCCCGGCCCACCTTCTTGGGGAACAAGTGGGCGTAGACGCCGCCCAGTTCGGTGCCGTACGAGATGCCGAAGTAGTGCAGCTTGTCGTCGCCGAGGACCTGGCGCATCAGGTCCATGTCGCGGGCCGCGTCGGTGGTGCGGACGTGCGGCAGGACCTTGCCGGAGTTCTTGTCGCAGGCGTTGTTGAAGGCGGTGACGTTCTCGACGAGCTTCTTCTTCTCGGCGTCGTCGTCGGGCGTGGAGTCCTGCTGGAAGTAGGTGTCCAGCTGCTCGTCGTCCTCGCACTCGACGGGCGCGCTGCGGCCGACCCCGCGCGGGTCGAAGCTCACCAGGTCGTAGCGGGTGCGCAGCTTGGCGTAGTCCGTGCCGAACGCGGGCAGTGTGGTGACTCCGGAGCCGCCGGGGCCGCCGAAGTTGAACACGAGGGAGCCGATGCGGTCCTTCTTGTCGCCGCTCGCCGTGGCCCGGATCAGCGCCAGGTCGACGGTGTCGTCCTTGGGCTTCGTCCAGTCGAGGGGCGCCTTCATGGTGGCGCACTCCCACTCGGCGCCGCCGGGCAGCGGGGACGGGGCCGAGCCGCCGCCCTCGGCCGCGGAGGGGGCGGGGCACGCCTTCCAGCTGAGCTTCTGGGCCGAGAGGTCCTCGTCCTTCTTGTCGCCGTTGCTGGAGCACGCCGCGAGCGCGGCGGAGAGCAGGACGGCGGTGGCGGCCAGAGCGGTGGCGCGCGGGTGGCGGTTCGGCATGACCCCCATCCTGCGGCGGGCGGGGGCGGTGCGCTCGGGGCGCGGGCCGTGTGGGTGAGGCCCCTGAGGAGCCCGCTGTGCTCAGCCCTCGCTGATCCGGCGGGCCGCAGCCGTCCCCGTCGCCACGCAGGCGGCCACGCCCACGCCCTCGTACGCCGCGCCGCACAGCTCCAGGCCCGGCAGCTTGTCGACCGCCTCACGGATCCTGGCGACCCGCTCCAGGTGGCCCACGCCGTACTGCGGCAGCCCGCGGTCCCAGCGGGTCACACGCGCGGCGACGGGCTCCCCGATGGCGCCGATCGCCTGGTGCAGATCGGCGACGGAGGTACGGATCAGATGGCGGTCCGGGACGGCGAGCCGGTGCTCCTCGCCGAAGCGCCCCACGGAGGTGCGCAGGAGGAACAAGGAGGGGTCGGCGTCGCCCTGCCAGGCCCACTTGTTGGACAGGAAGGTCGCGGCCTTGATGGTGTGCCCGTCGACGGCGGGCACGAGGAAGCCGTTGCCTTCGGGGAGGGCGCTGATGTGCGACTTGGAGAGCGCGTTGGCGCGCGAGAAGGCCATGGTGATCACCGCGCTGCTGGCGTGCGGGATCGAGGTCAGCTCGTCCTCGGCGGCCGGGGAGTGCGGGCGCAGGAGCTCGGCGGCGGTGTACGCGGGCAGCGCGAGGATCACCGCGTCGGCCTCCATGAGGAGCTGTCCGTCGCCGGTGCGGGCCAGCACGCGCCAGCCTCCCTTGGGCGTGCGCCGCAGCTCGCACGCGCGCGTGCCGGTGAGGATGCGGGCGCCGCTGGCCGCGGCCACCTTGAGGGCGAGGCGTCCGGTGCCGCCGCGCAGGCCCTGGACGGGGACGGGGCGGGGGCGGGAGGGGGCGGCGGGAGCTGCTCCTGAGGCGGCGCCGGGGTGGGCTCCCGGGGAAGCGCCTGAGGGAGCTCCTGCTGGGGTGCCTGAGGGAGCTCCTGAGGGGGCGCCCGACATGGCCGCGCGCAGCGCTGCGATCAGCGAGCCGCCGCGCTCCGCCACGGCCGCGACGCGCGGCAGCGTCGCCCGCAGCGAGAGCCGGTCGGCGCGGCCCGCGTACACGCCGCCGAGCATGGGCTCGACGAGGCGCTCCATGGCCTCCTGGCCGAGCCGCCCGCTGAGGTACTCCGCGACGGACACGTCCACGTCGGCGGGGAGCGGCTCGCCCGGCAGGGACTCCTCCTGGCGCAGGCGGGCCGCCCCTTCCTCGGACAGCAGCCCGGTGCCCTGGATCGCCGCCGGGTCCGTCGGGATCCCCATGACGTGGCCCTTCGGGAGCGGGCGCAGGGCGCCGCCGGCCCAGAAGGTGGTGGGGGCGGGGGCGGGGTCGCACAGGGCGTCGCCGAGGCCGACCTCCTGGGCGAGCCGGACGGCCTCCGGGCGCAGGGCCATGATCGACTCGGCGCCCTCGTCGACGGGGGCGCCCGCAAGGGTGCCGGTGCGCAGCTTGCCGCCGACGCGTGGGCCGGCCTCCAGGACGGTGACGTCCGCGCTGTCGCGCAGCTCCCACGCGGCGGCGAGTCCGCTGATGCCGCCGCCGATGACGATCACTGAACGCATGAGTGTTTCTCCCTGCCGGGCGCCAGGGTCCGCACGTACGACGGGCCTCCCTGATCACGCTACGAGCCTTCGGAGCAGCCCATTTCCGGCGAAGGTCCCGTGGGGGAGGTCTCAAGTCCCGGGACGGGCACGGGGAACGGGCCGTCGGCCGGGCGGGGCACGGCGACTAGTTCTTTCGGCCAGAGCTGCCGGTCGCTGCCTACGGTCCGGTCGCTTCCCAGGGGCCGGTTGCCGCCTACGGGCCGGTCGCTCCCTACGGAGTGGCCAACAGCTCCCGCAGCTCTTCCTGGTGCACGAAGCTGCCCGGCCGGTACGCGCACCACGGGTCCGCGGCGAGCACCCGCCCGGTCGCCCCGTAGGCGCGCGAACGGGAGCCGCCGCACACGGAGTTGAACTCGCAGCGGCCGCACTTGCCGCCGAGCAGCGCCGGGTCCCGCAGCGTCGTGAAGAGCGCCGAGCCCCGGTAGATGTCGACCAGGGGGTGGTGCTTCACGTTGCCCGCCGACAGCGGCAGGAAGCCGCTGGGGTGCACCTCTCCGGTGTGCGAGACGAAGACGAAGCCACGCCCGGAGCCGACGTCCATGGGCGGGCGCCGCACCGCGCGCCGCTCGCCCTCGAAGAGCCCCAGCACGCGCGCGCGTGCCGTGAGCCGCTCGTACAGGGGGCCCAACTCGGGCTTCTCGCCGTGCCGTTCCATGATCGTCCGCTGGAGGGCGACCCGCCGGAAGTGATGGCCCTCAGTGGTCTTCGTGGCCATGACCGCACCCGTGTCGTACAGGAAGTGCAGCACGTCCTCGACCTCGTCGGCGCCGAGCGCGGAGAGCTGCTCGCCACGCCCTGTCGGCACCAGCACGAAGCCGCTCCACAGCATCGCGCCCTCGCGCCGAACCAGCGCCGCGATGTCCGCGAGGTCCTCCAGGCTGTTCCGGGTCACTGTCGTGTTGACCTGCACCTTGAGGCCCAGCTCGCGGGCCGTGCGCCAGCCCTCCAGGGTCCACTCGAAGACCCCGTCGACGCCCCGGAAGGCGTCGTGCCGCCCGGCCGTCGAACCGTCGACGCTCAGCGACAGGGCGACGGCGCCCGCGTCCCGTACGGCCGTCAGATTGGCCCGGTCGAGGGTCGGTGTGCCCGAGGGGGACACCGCGACGCGCAGGCCGAGCGAGGTGCCGTACGCGATCAGGTCGGTGAGGTCGGGCCGCTGGAAGGGGTCGCCCCCGGTGATGACGAAGAGGGGGCTCGGCTTCCCGAAGGCGGCGATCTGGTCCATGAGGCGGCGGGCGTCGGCGCCGTCCAGCTCGCCCGGGTTCCGGTCGGGCTGCGCCTCGGCCCGGCAGTGCAGGCAGGCCAGCGGGCACGCGCGCGTGGCCTCCCAGATGACGATGAAGGGCCGCTCGGCGGTGGAGTGGCGGGGGCGCCGGACGACGCGTTCCGTCCGGCCCGTGGCCTTGGGATGGGTGCTCACGAGACACGCTCCCAGCCCCGCTTGGGCTCCCGGTTGGCGAGCAGCTTCGGGTCCCGCGCGCGGTAGACCACGTACGGCCTGAACAGGTACTTGAAGGGGGCGCTGAACATGTGCGCGAGGCGGGAGAACGGGATCAGCGCGAACAGCGCGAATCCGAAGACGATGTGCAGCTTGAAGGCGAGCGGCGCGGCGCCCATCAGGTGGTAGTCGGGCTGCAGCGTGAACAGGCTGCGGAACCAGACCGAGATGCCCTCGCGGTAGTTGTAGTCGACCGCTCCGGAGGAGTTGAGGACGGTCGCGATCAGGCCGAGTGCCATGGCGCCGAGCAGCACCGTGTACATCAGGTGGTCACTACGGAGGGTGGCCCTGCGCACGGCGGGCACCTTGAAGCGCCGGTAGACCAGGATCCCGATGCCGGCGGCCGCGGCGACCCCGGCGACGGCACCGGTGGAGACGGCCATCAGGTGGTACGTGTGGTCGTCGACGCCCACCGCGTCGGTCCAGGAGTCGGGGATCACCAGGCCGACGACGTGGCCGAGCACCACGAAGGCCATGCCGAAGTGGAACAGCGGCGAGCCGATGCGCAGCAGGCGCGACTCGTGCAGCTGCGAGGAGTGCGTGGTCCAGCCGAACCGGTCGTAGCGGGCGCGCCAGACGAGGCCCGCCACGAGGAGGGTGACGGCGACGTAGGGCATGACGCCCCACAGGAGGAGGTCCATTACGCCGGGGTCCTTTCCGGGGCGGCGGGGACGGCCGAGGTGGTGGAGGCGGCCGGGACGGTGGGCCAGGGCAGGTCGATGCCGGGGCCGAAGGGCTCCAGGCCGACGGTCTCGCGGGGCGGCCCGCTGCGGGCGAGGGCCTTCGCCTCCGCCTTCGTGGTGGGCGAGGGCCCAGGGAGCGTTCCGCAGACCGCTTCGAGCACGCGCGCGTAGGGGGTGCCGAAGTCGGTGACGGCCAGGCGCAGCAGTTCGAGTCCGGCGCGGTGCTCCTCCAGGAGCTCCGTGCCCGCGGCCTCTTCGTGCGCGGCGAACTCCAGCAGCACCGGGAGGAAGTCCGGGAGTTCCTCGGAGGTGAACTCCAGGCCGTGCTCCCGGTAGACCTGCTTGACGCGCACCAGGGAGAGGCCGCGGTTGCGGGTGTCGCCGTCCGTCCACCACGTCAGGTAGAGGCAGCGCCGGTTACGGGTGTCGAAGACCTCCGTGTAGTGAGCGGCGAGGCCCAAGGGGCGCTCCGCGCGCGCGTGGTCGATGAACTCACGCAACAGAGGGTGGTGTTCGGCCGCTTCGTAGAGGTGGTCCAGATCCGCGTACAGGCGCTCGTCCGGGTACTGGAGCAGCCGCCCCGCGACCAGACGTGCGACGGCGTCGGCGTTCACGCGCTCCTCCGAGTGGGGCTGAGGTTGAGCAGTACGCGCTCCTTGGGGGCTTCGCCCACGGGGCAGCTGTCGTCAAAGGGGTGCGCGTCGGCCAGCGCGTCCGCGTCCGCCCGCGCGGCCGTCGGAATCACGTACCGGTCCTCGTACTTGGCGATCGCGAGCAGCCGGAACATGTCCTGGAGCTCCTCGCCGGTGAGCCCCACGGAGGCCGCCACGGACTCGTCCGCGCCCTGGCCGAGGTTGATACCCCGCATGTACGACCGCATGGCCGCCATGCGCCGCAGCACGGCCTCCACGGCGTACGTGTCGCCCGCCGTGAGGAGCCCGGCCAGGTACGCGACGGGGATGCGCATGGCGTCGATCGCCCCGAAGAGGTTGCCCGCGTCCTCGCCGTCGCGTCCGGCGGCCGCGACCGCCTCCACCACGGGTGAGAGCGGCGGGACGTACCAGACCATCGGCATGGTGCGGTACTCCGGGTGCAGCGGAAGGGCCACCTGGTAGGTGCGGATCAGGTCGTAGACGGGGGAGCGGCGGGCGGCGTCGAGCCACTCCTCGGTGATGCCGCTCGCCCGCGCGGCCGCGGCCACCGCCGGGTCGTTCGGGTCGAGGAAGCACTCCAACTGCGCCGGGTAGAGGTCGTGTTCGTCCTCCACGGAGGCGGCCTCGGTCACCTTGTCGGCGTCGTAGAGCATCACTCCGAGGTAGCGCATCCGGCCGACGCACGTCTCCGAGCAGACGGTCGGCATGCCCGCCTCCAGGCGGGGGAAGCACATGGTGCACTTCTCGGCCTTGCCGGTGGAGTGGTTGAAGTAGACCTTCTTGTACGGGCATCCGCTGACGCACATCCGCCAGCCCCTGCACGTGTCCTGGTCGACCAGGACGATGCCGTCCTCCGCGCGCTTGTACATCGCGCCGGACGGGCACGAGGAGACGCACGCCGGGTTCAGGCAGTGCTCACACACGCGCGGGAGGTAGAACATGAAGCTCTGCTCGAACTCGAAGCGGATCTTCTCGCCCACCTCGTCGCGGATCTTCTCCACGAGCGGGTCGCGCGGCGCGTTCTGCGGGGCGCCGCCCAGGTTGTCGTCCCAGTTCGGGCCCCACTCGATGGTGCCGATGGGCTCGCCCGTGGTCTGCGAGACGGGCTTGGCGACGGGCATGTCGTCGCCCGCCGGGGCGTCGGTGAGGTTCTTGTACTCGTACGTCCAGGGCTGGTAGTAGTCCGAGATCTCCGGCAGTTCGGGGTTGGCGAAGATCTGCCCGAGCCGCTTGGCGCGCCCTCCGGCCTTCAGCCGCAGCCGGCCGGACCTGGTCCGCTCCCAGCCGCCCTTCCACTTCTCCTGGTCCTCCCAGCGGCGCGGATAGCCCTGCCCGGGGAGCGTCTCGACGTTGTTGAACCAGACGTACTCCATGCCCTTGCGGTTGGTCCATGCCTGCTTGCAGGTGACCGAGCAGGTGTGGCAGCCGATGCACTTGTCGAGGTTCATGACCATCGCGACTTGAGCCATCACGCGCACGTCAGTACTCCACATCCTGCGAGCGGCGGCGGATGACCGTCACCTCGTCGCGCTGGTTGCCGGTCGGGCCGAGGTAGTTGAAGGCCCAGGTCAACTGGGCGTAGCCGCCGACCAGATGGGTGGGCTTGAGCATGATCCGGGTCAGCGAGTTGTGGATGCCGCCGCGCCGCCCGGTCTTCTCGGTCTTCGGGACGCCGACGGTCCGCTCCTGGGCGTGGTTCATGTAGACCGTGCCGGCGGGCATCTTGTGGGAGACGATCGCGCGGGCCGTGATGACGCCGTTGCGGTTCACGGCCTCGATCCACTCGTTGTCGCGCACCCCGATGGCCTCGGCGTCCTGCGGCGACATCCATACGGTCTGGCCGCCGCGCCCCAGCGTCATCATGAAGAGGTTGTCCTGGTACTGCGAGTGGATCGCCCACTTGTTGTGCGGCGTCAGGAAGCGCACGGCCACCTCTCTGCCCTGCGCCCCGTCCGTTCGAGAACCCAACTCGGGCTCTCCGTAGAGGCGGTGCATGTTCAGCGGCGGCTTGTAGACGGGCAGCGCCTCGCCGACCTCGTGCAGCCAGTCGTGGTCGATGAAGAAGTGCTGGCGCCCGGTGAGGGTGTGCCAGGGCTTCAGGTGCTCCGTGTTGACCGTGAACGCCGTGTAGCGGCGCCCGCCCGACTCGCTGCCCGACCACTCCGGAGAGGTGATCACGGGCACCGGCTGGGCCTGGGTGTCGGCGAACGTGACGCGCTTGCCCTCGTGTTCGGCGGCGAGGTGCGCCATCTCCTGGCCGGTCTGCCTCTCCAGGGTGCGGAAACCCTGGGTGGCGAGGTGGCCGTTGGAGGTGCCGGACAGCGACAGGATCGCCTCGCAGGCGCGCTGCGCGGTGTCCAGGCGCGGGCGGCCCTCGGCGACTCCTTGTCGTACGACACCGTTCTTCGCCTTCAAGTAGGCGACGTCGTCCGTCACATCGAAGGTGACCGCCTTCGTGGTGACACCCAGCTTGTCGACGAGCGGGCCGAGCGCCGCGAACTTCTCGCCGACCGCTCCGTAGTCGCGCTCCACGACGGCGAGGTTGTACATGGTGCGCCCCGGCACCGGCTCGCAGTCGCCCTTGCCCCAGTCGAGCGCCACACCGCCGGGCTGTGCCATCTCGCCGCCGGGGGTGTCGTGCTGGAGCGCGGTGGCGACCAGGTCCTTGCGCACGCCGATGTGCTCGCCCGCCAGGTCGCTGAAGCGGCGGGCGATCGCCAGGAACGCGTCGTAGTCGGTGCGGGCCTGCCAGGGCGGGTCCACGGCCGGCGTGAAGGCGTGCAGGAAGGGGTGCATGTCGGTGGACGACAGGTCGTGCTTCTCGTACCAGGTCGCGGCGGGCAGCACGACGTCCGAGAGCAGCGTCGTGGACGTCATGCGGAAGTCCAGGGACAGCAGCAGGTCGATCTTGCCCTCGACGTCCTCCTGGTGCCACTTCACGTCGCGCGGGGCGCAACGCGGCCCGTCCTCGGGGAGGTTGGAGTGCGTGCCGAGCAGATGCTTCAGGAAGTACTCGTTGCCCTTGGAGGAGGAGCCGAGCAGGTTGGCCCGCCACACGGTCAGCACGCGCGGCCAGTTCTCCGGCGCGTCCGGGTCCTCGCAGGCGAGCTTGAGGGTGCCCGCCTTGAGCTCGTCGACGGCGGCCGCGGCCGGGTCCTCCGAAGCGCCGCCCAGCTCAAGGGAGTTGCGGTCGAACGTCGGGTACGAGGGCATCCAGCCCATGCGTGCGGACGCGGCCAGGCAGTCGGCGCCCGTCATCCCCGCGAAGCGGCCGTCGCCGAGCGGCGAGGCGAGCGACTCGGCGGGCAGCGTGTCATAGCGCCACTGGTCGGTGTGGAGGTAGAACCAGCCCGCGCCGATCATCTGGCGCGGCGGCCGCGACCAGTCACCGGCGCTCGCGAGCGTCGCCCACCCGGTCACCGGACGGCACTTCTCCTGGCCCACGTAGTGGCCCCAGCCGCCGCCGTTGCGGCCCTGGCAGCCGGTCAGGGTGAGCAGGGCGAGGAAGGTCCGGTAGATGGTCTCCGAGTGGAACCAGTGGTTCGTCCCCGCGCCCATCAGGATCATGCAGCGCCCCTGCGACGCCTCGGCGGTCTCGGCGAACTCCCGTGCCACGCGCGCCGCCTGGGCCGCCGGGACGGAGGTCAGCGTCTCCTGCCACGCGGGCGTGCCGGGCGCGGCCGCGTCCTCGTACGACGAGGGCCACTGCCCCGGCAGCCCCGCGCGCGGGACGCCGTACTGGGCGAGCATCAGGTCGAAGACGGTGGTGACGAGGCGGCCGCCGACGCGGCGCACCGGGACACCCCGGCGCACCACTCCAGGAGCGTCCTCCTCGAAGCGCGGCAAGGAGACCTCCGCCGTCTCCACGTCGTCTCCGTAGAGGGTGAGACGCGGAACGGTGTCTCCCAGGTCGAGATTCCACTCGGGGGTCTCCGAAGAGCCCCAGCGGTGCCCGAGCGTGCCGTTCGGGACGGTCGGCTCACCCGTCGCGTCGTCGATCAGGACGGTCTTCCAGCGGGCGTTCTCGGTGTCCTCGCCGAGGTCCGCCGCGGTGAGGAACTTGTGCGGGACGAGGCCCTTGTCGGTGTCGTCGAGGGTGATCAGGAACGGCAGATCGGTGAACTTCCGTACGTAATCACCGAAGAACGGCGTCTCCTTGTCGACGAAGAACTCCTTGAGGATGACGTGCCCCATGGAGAGCGCGAGCGCGCCGTCGGTGCCCGGGTGCGGGTGCATCCACTCGTCCGCGAACTTGGTGTTGTCCGCGAAGTCGGGCGAGACGGTGACGACCTTCTGGCCGCGATAGCGGGCCTCCGTCATCCAGTGCGCGTCCGGGGTGCGCGTGACGGGGACGTTGGAGCCCCACATCATCAGGTAGGCGGCGTCCCACCAGTCACCGGACTCCGGTACGTCGGTCTGGTCCCCGAAGACCTGCGGCGAGGCCACCGGGAGGTCCGCGTACCAGTCGTAGAAGGAGAGCATCGGGGCGCCGATGAGGGAGTGGAAGCGGGCGCCCGCGGCGTGCGAGGCCATCGACATCGCGGGGATCGGCGAGAAGCCCGCCACGCGGTCGGGGCCGTGCTCCTTGATGGTGTGCACGTGTGCGGCCGCGATGATCTCGACGGCCTCGTCCCAACTCGCCCGCACCAGGCCGCCCTTGCCGCGCGCCTTCTGGTACTTCCGGCGCCGCTCGGGGTCCTTCTGGATGTCCGCCCACGCCAGGACGGGGTCCTTCAGGCGGGCCTTCGCCTCCCGGTACATCTCCAGGAGGGTGCCGCGGACGTGTGGGTGGCGCACGCGCGTGGGGGAGTACGTGTACCAGGAGAAGGAGGCGCCGCGGGGGCAGCCGCGCGGCTCGTACTCGGGACGGTCCGGGCCGACCGACGGGTAGTCGGTGGCCTGCGTCTCCCAGGTGATGACGCCGTCCTTGACGTACACCTTCCAGCGGCACGACCCGGTGCAGTTCACGCCGTGCGTGGAGTGCACGACCTTGTCGTGGCTCCACCGGTCCCGGTAGAAGGACTCGCCCTCCCGGCCGCCGGTGCGCTGCACGCGGCGCAGGTCGTCGGAGACCTCGGCGGTCTTCGTGACCCGGGTGAAAAAGCTCCCGGCCTTGACGAGCGTCTCCGCTGCGCCTGGTTTCTGCTGCAACGTCACTCCTGGGCGTACACAAAACATGGGCGTGCGAAAGGCGAAAGCACGCTTGTGGCCTGCAACGACCCTAGACGCGGCGGGGGTTGGCACCCCGGGGACAAAGGTCCCGTGCGGGTGTGACCTCCTACCGCAATTCCTCGGGACGGATTCCGGAGTCCCGGGGGACCACGGGTGGGAGCCTGGGAGGAATGACGACGAAGACGCGCGGGGTCCCGGAGGCGAAGAAGCACGAGGGCCCCGGAGCGAAGAAGCACGGGCGCCGCCACTGGCTGCCCAACCAGCACGGGGCCTGGGCGATGCTCGCCGTGCCCTTCCTGGCGGGCATGCTCCTCGGCTCCCCGCGCTGGACCCATCTGCCGCTGTTCGTGGCGTGGTTGGCGGGGTACGTCGCGGCCTTCCACGCCCAGCAGTGGGTGCGCCTGCGTCGGATCGCCCGCAACCCCAGGGCGCCGCGCCGGCACGTCCGCCCGGGCCTGGTCGCCGGCGCCGTCTGCGGGGTCTTCGGGGTGCCGCTGCTGTGGCCGTACCCGTGGCTGCTGCTCGCGGCCGCGTGCGCACTGCCGTTCATGGCCGTCAACGTCGCCTACGCGGCCCGCAACAAGGAGCGCGCCCTGGTCAACGGCCTGGTGGCCGTCGTGCCCGCCTGCGGGATGCTCCTGGTCGCGTGCCACCTCGGAGGCGGCTCCCCGGCCGACGCCCGCCGTCCGGCGCTCGCGTGCCTGCTCTACTTCGCGGGGACGGTGCCGTACGTGAAGACCATGATCCGCGAGCGCGGTTCACGCACGTACTACCGGGCGTCGGTCACGTACCACGTGCTCGCCGTGGCGGCCGCGTACGCGCTGAGCCCCTGGCTCGCCCCGCTCTTCGCGGCCTACGCGCTCCGCGCGGCGCTGCTTCCGGGGAAGGGCCTGAAGGTGGCCGTGGTGGGCGCCACAGAAGTGGTCGGCTCGCTGCTGCTCCTGGGCGCCCTCGTGGTGCTGTTCTAGAGCAACGGATACGGGATGCCCTGGAACGAACACGGGATGCCCTAGAGCAGCCCCTTCCGTGTGAGGTGGTTGAAGAACAGCCACCCCGGAAGAACCGGCAGCCACAGCGTCAGAAGCCGGTAGAGCAGCACCGCGGGCGCCGCCACGTCCTTGGGCAGGCCGACCGCGATCAGACCGAAGGTCAGCGTCGCCTCGACCGCGCCCACACCGCCGGGAGTCGGCGCCGCGGACCCCAGGGCATTGCCGGCGAGGAAGACCACCGCGACGCTCGCCAGGCTCAGCGTCTCGACCTCGCCCCGGCCGAACGCCCGGATCGAGGCGTCCAGGCACAGCACGAACATCAGCGTCAGGAGCAGCATCCCGCCGATGCCGGTGAGCAGCTTCTGCGGCCGCTGCAGCACGTCCAGCATGCGCGGCACGACACCCGCGAACAGAGACCTCACGCGCGTGACGACGAACTTCCGCAAGAAGGGGATCGCCGTCACCACGAGGACGAGCACCGCCACCGACAGCAGGCCCGCGATGACCGTCCTGGAGGGCGACATCGTCGGCGTCTTCTCTGTGCCCGTCACATAACCGAAGACAAGGAGAAGCACGATGTGCGAGCCGAGCCCGAAGAGCTGGGAGGCGCCGACGCTCGCCATCGCGAGTCCCGAGCGCACCCCGGACCGCTGCAGGAAGCGGGTGTTGAGCGCGACACCGCCCACCGCGGCGGGCGCCACGATCTTCACGAACGACCCGGCCACCTGCGCCGCCACCGTCCGCAGGAACGGCACCCGCTCCGGCACGAACCCGAGCAGGCTCATCGCCGCCGCGAAGTAGCTCAGCGCGGAGAACGCCACCGCCGCCGCGACCCAGCCCCACTCGGCCTTCTCCACGATGGTGCCGAACTCGACGTGGGCGAGCTGCGACAGCAGGAAGTACGCGCCGACGGCACCGGCGATGAAGCTGATCAGCGTGCGCGGCTTGATCCGCTCCAGCTGGGCCGGTTCGACGGGCGCCGTCGGGCGGATGAGCAGCACCTGGTGCCGGATCTGGGTGAGCAGGTCCTCCTCGCGGGCCTGGTCCAGCGCCTCGTCTATGGCCTGCTTCTCGGCCTGCTTGTCCGCCTGCTTCTCCGCGCGTACGGCCTTGCGGTCGGGGTCGGCGGCGGAGGTGCCCGCGGCCGCCTCGGCGCGCGCCTGCTTGGCCTTCTGGGACGCCTCCAGGACCATCTCGCGCTCGCGCTGGGAGCGCTCGCGGGCCAGCTTGCGCAGGGTCGCGCGCGTGGAGCGGGTGAGGGCGATGGGCTGGAGCAGCGGCAGACAGTCGGCGATCGCGTCCGGCCCGAGGACCTCGACACCGGCCGCGACGGCGCGCTCGGCGCCCACGCGCAGCCCGGTGGTGGTCAGGAGCTGCGCGATGTCCATGCGCAGGAGCAGATCGCCCGCCGCGATCTCGCCGCCCCGCAGGTCGGTGAGGATGACCGTGCCGGAACGATCCACCAGAATCGCGTCGCCCGCGAGCCTGCGGTGCGCGATCCGCCGCGACTGCAGCGCCTGCACCTGCCGCCACGTCTCGCGCAGCAGATCGTCGGTGACGGCCTCGTCGGGCAGCGAGTCCAGGGAGCGGCCGCCGGTGTGCTCGTAGACGAGCATGACGGCGTCGGGGCCCAGCTCCGAAGTGGCGATCAGCTTGGGCGCGTTCGCCCCCGCCGCGATCGCCGCGTACGCGAGCAGGGCCTCCTGCTCCAGGGCCTGGCGCAGCGACTGGAGGCTGCGGCGCTGGGTGATCCCGCGCAGCGTGAGCCGGCGCCAGACCCGGTAGAAGAAGCCCTGCGCCTGCTGTTCCCGGTCGACGACCGTGACGTCCAGGGGCGGGCCGTCCTCCAGGGTGACGAAGTAGCGGCGGCCGCGGTCGCCGTGCTCGGCGCTGCTGGCCGAAACCTCGTCGCGGGCCGCGCTCACCGGGTGGAAGCCGACGTGCCGCAGACCGGCGAGCAGCGTCTGACCGGTGGGGCGCACATTGGGCGAGCCGACCGCGTACAGCGTGCCGTAGGCCACGCTCCAGCCGATGAGGACCGTCAGGATGATCGAGAACGGCGTCGTGTAGCCGGTCACGAGCATCGTGAAGGCGTCGAGCAGCAGGACCAGCCACAGGACGGCGCGCCAGCGCGGCCTGCGGGACATGCCCACCGCCGTCATGTACGCGATGACGGGCGCCAGGTAGCCGTGCACCGGGTCGCTGAGCGCGTGCAGCTCACCAGGAGTGGGCCGGGTGAGGGCGCTCTGGATGGAGTCGGGGGCGGCCTTGGCCACCCAC
The DNA here is from genome assembly GCF_042740175.1 of Streptomyces sp. NPDC059009. Classification (NCBI taxonomy): domain Bacteria; kingdom Bacillati; phylum Actinomycetota; class Actinomycetes; order Kitasatosporales; family Streptomycetaceae; genus Streptomyces; species Streptomyces sp. NPDC059009. Next base: position 81,692 of record NZ_JBHYJB010000045.1, read on the forward strand.
AGATCGGTCGCGAGCGTCACGCCGTGGGCGAGGACGGCGGCCAGGACGCCGTCGGCGATGCGCAGCCCGTCCCGCTTGATCAGCCGCTCGATCGCGAACGCCACCGGGACGAGCAGTACCCCGATCGCGGCGACCAGGCCCGCCAGCTTGATCAGCAGATCGGGTGCCTGGTCGGTGCCGTTGTTGATGTCCTGCTGGAGTCCGGACGTGGTGCCGTGCGCGAACCCCGCGACGGCGAGCAGCACGGCGATCGCGAGGACGCCGACCAGGAGGCGCATGAGGTCGGAGGGGCGGTGCACGCGCGCGGCGAGCAGTGGTTCGTCGCCCTCCACCGGGTCGGTGTGCGCGTCGTCGTCGCCCTCGCCGCAGCCGGGCGGGACGCGCTCCTGGGCCTCTTCTTGCTCCTTCGGGCCGGATTCCTGCTCCGGTCGGACGGGCTCCGGACGCGACTGTGCCGCAGGGGTGCCCGCCGCCTTATCGGGGTGCACGCCCTGCTGCTCCGTGGTCTCTTCTTGATCTCGTATCACCAGTCACCGCCCGCACGATGGTGGCATGCTCCGCTGACAGAGGGGGGCATCAGGGGGCGATGCGGGGTCGCGATGTGGTCACGAAGCGCCACTTTCCGTCGGTGTCGGTGGGGTGCGGCAGGATGGGTCGGATGAGCCAGGGAGCCGCGGGAGCCGAAGAGTACGTCGAGCGGGTGCTCGAAGTCGCCGAGCTGATTCCACCGGGCCGCGTGCTGACGTACGGGGACGTGGCGGAGTGGCTGGAGCAGGGCGGCCCCCGCCAGGTCGGCCGGGTGATGGCGCTCTACGGAGGGTCCGTTCCGTGGTGGCGCGTGGTCCGCTCCGACGGCGTGCTCCTGTCCGGCCACGAGCTGCGGGCCCTGGAGCACTACCGCGCCGAGGGCACGCCCTTGAAGGAGGCGTCGCGGGCCGCCGAGGGCCATGTGCCGCGCCTCGACATGCGCCGGGCACGCTGGGACGGGGCGGCCCTGGGCGGCGGCACGACCACGGGCGGCGCGGCAGGTCACGCGGCTGACGACGCTCGCCCGCAGGCTCCGGAAGCTCACAACTGACAGCTTCCGCCAATCCGCGCGCGTGCGGTGGACCGGTGGCCCGTACGGGGGAAGCCACGCGTCCCGGGTCGCCCCTGGCGTAGCGTCGGGAGCACGCATCCCGCTCACCCCGCAGCCGTCGCGCGGCCGCCCCGAGACCAGGACGCACAGCACACCCAGCACACCCACCAGGACCGGCGATCCACGTGAGCTCCCCTTCTTCCGTCCGGCACTCCCGGCACCCGTCGCACCTCCCGGTACGACAGGGGACTGCGGGTGCCTACCGACTGGTGCGTACCCCGCCGGCCACGATGGATCCCCCTCGTCTGGACGCACGTCAGCGGGCGGTGGTTGACCACGGCGCCGGTCCTCTCCTCGTGCTCGCCGGGCCGGGGACGGGCAAGACGACGACGCTGGTGGAGTCCGTCGCGGCCCGCGTCGCCCGGGGAGCCGACCCCGCGCGCGTGCTGGTCCTCACCTTCAGCCGCAAGGCCGCGGTGGAGCTGCGCGACCGCATGGCGCTGCGCATCGGGGCCGCCCGTGCCCCGCAGGCGACCACGTTCCACTCGTTCTGCTACGCCCTGGTCCGCGCCCACCAGGACAGCGAGCTGTTCGTGGAGCCGCTGCGGCTGCTGTCGGGTCCCGAACAGGACGTGGCGGTGCGGGAGCTGCTCGCGGGCCAGATCGACCTGGAGGCGGCGGGTCTCGCGCACGTGCGCTGGCCGGACGAGCTGCGGGCCTGTCTGACGACGCGCGGCTTCGCCGACGAGGTGCGCGCGGTCCTCGCCCGCAGCCGCGAGCTGGGCCTCGGCCCGGAGGCCCTGGGCGCCTTCGCCGCGCGCACCGGCCGCCCCGACTGGGGCGCCGCCGCCACGTTCCTCGCCGAGTACCTCGACGTCCTCGACCTCCAGGGGGTGCTCGACTACGCGGAGTTGGTGCACCGTGCGGTGCTGCTCGCGCAGCGCCCCGACGTCGCGCGCGTGCTGGGGCAGCGGTACGACGCCGTGTTCGTGGACGAGTACCAGGACACGGATCCGGCGCAGGTGCGGCTGCTGCAGGCGCTGGCGGGGGGCGGCCGCAGCCTGGTCGCCTTCGGTGACCCGGACCAGTCGATCTACGCGTTCCGGGGCGCGGACGTGAACGGCATCCTGGAGTTCCCGGCCCACTTCCCGCGCGCGGACGGCACCGAGGCGCCGGTCGAGGTCCTGACGACGTCGCGCAGATCGGGCGCGGGCCTGCTCGCCGCGACCCGCGTGATCACCCGGCGGATGCCGCTGACCCGGCTTCCTTCAGGCGCCGTCCGCGCCCACCGCGAACCGGCGGCCACCAGGGAGGGCGGCCGGGTCGACGTGTTCACGTACCCGACGGCGGGCGCCGAGCTGGACAACATCGCGGACATCCTGCGCCGGGCGCACCTGGAGGACGGGGTCCCCTGGAGCGAGATGGCCGTCCTGGTGCGCGCGGGCGCCCGCACGATACCGGCGGTGCGCCGGGCCCTCTCGGCGGCGGGCGTCCCCCTGGACATCGACGGCGACGACATCGCGCTGCGCCACGAACCGGCGGTGACCCCGCTGCTGACGGCGCTACGGGCGGTGGCGACGGCGGCGGTGGCGGTGGCGGGTACAGGCTCCCAAGAAGGTTCCGAAGAGGACTCCCAAGAGGGCTTCCAGGAGGGCTTCCAAGAGGGCTCCCAGGGGGACGGCACCGCACCCTGCTGGCTGGACACCGAGACCGCCCTCACCCTCCTCACCTCCCCCCTCGCGGGCATGGACGCCGCCGATCTGCGCCGCCTCGGCCGGGCCCTGCGCGAGGAGGAGCGGGCCGCGGGCAACCATCTGCCGCCGCCCTCGGACGAGTTGCTGGCCCGCGCGCTCGCTGAGCCGGAGCGCCTGGTCGCGCACGACCCGACGTACGCCAGGGGCGCCCAGCGGCTCGGCGCGCTGCTGCGCAAGGCACGCGAGGGCCTCGCGGGCGGCGGTACCGCCGAGGAGGCGCTCTGGGGGCTGTGGGACGGCACCCCGTGGCCGCGCCGCCTGGAGCGCATGGCGCGGCGCGGCGGCGCGGCGGGCCGCAACGCCGACCGCGACCTGGACGCGGTGTGCGCGCTGTTCGCGGTCGCGGCGCGGGCGGAGGAGCGCACCGGCGGCCGGGGCGCCCTCAACTTCCTGGCGGAGATCGAGGCGCAGGACATAGCGGCGGACACGCTCACCCGCCGCGCGGTGCGCCCCGACGCCGTGCGCCTGATGACGGCGCACCGCTCCAAGGGCCTGGAGTGGCGGCTCGTCGTGGTCGCAGGGGTCCAGGAAGGGCTCTGGCCGGATCTGCGCCGTCGTGGCTCCCTGCTGGAGGCCGACCGCATCGGGCGGGACGGGCTGGCCGAGCCCCTCACGCCCGGAGCGCTCCTCTCCGAAGAGCGCCGCCTGTTCTACGTGGCCGCCACGCGCGCGCGTGAGCGTCTCGTCGTCACCGCCGTCAAGGCGCCGGCGGACGACGGCGACCAGCCGTCGCGCTTCCTCACCGAACTCGGCGTCGAGCCCAAGGACGTGACCGCCCGCCCCCGTCGTCCGCTGTCCGTCGCCGCGCTCGTCGCCGAGCTGCGCGCCACCACCGTCGACCCCCGCGTCTCGGACGCCCTGCGCGAGGCCGCCACGCAGCGCCTGGCCCGGCTCGCCGCCCTCAGCGACACGGACGGCCGCCCCCTCGTGCCGTCCGCGCACCCCTACCGCTGGTGGGGCATGGAGGAGCCGACGGCCGCCGCGGTGCCGCTGCGGGACCGGGACAAGCCGGTCGTGCTCTCCGGAAGCGCGCTCGACCAGCTCGCCAACACCTGTGCGCTGCAGTGGTTCCTCGGCCGCGAGGTGAAGGCGGACGCGCCCGCGACCGCCGCGCAGGGCTTCGGCAATGTCGTGCACGTCCTCGCCGACGAGGTCGCGTCCGGCCGCACCCCCGCCGACCTCGCCGTCCTCATGGAGCGGCTCGAATCGGTCTGGGACGCGCTGGCCTTCGACGCCCCCTGGAAGTCGGCCCAGGAGAAGGAGCACGCGCGCGTGGCGCTCGAACGCTTCCTCCAGTGGCACGTGATGGACCGCGCGGCCCGCACCCCGGTGGCGAGCGAGCACGACTTCGACGTGACGCTCGAAGCGGGTGCCTATGAAGTACGCGTACGGGGTTCCATGGACCGCGTCGAGCGGGACGGTGAAGGCCGCGCCTACGTAGTGGACTTCAAGACCGGCAAGCAGGCCCCGAGCGCCGCCGACGTCGCCCGCCACCCGCAGCTCGCCGTCTACCAGCTCGCCATCCAAGAGGGCGCCGCCGACGAGGCGTTCGGCGGCGTGCGCCCGGAGCCCGGCGGCGCGGAGCTCGTCCAGCTGCGCCAGGCGGCGGCCAAGCGGGACGGCGGCGAACAGTTCCCCAAGGTGCAGGCGCAGGGCCCGCTGACCGGCCCCGAGGGCGGCCCGGCGGAGGGAGCGGGGGAGGAGGGCTCCGGGGAGTGGATCGGCGAGCTCCTCGCCACCGCCGCGGGCAAGGTCCTCGACGAACGGTTCACGCCCACCACCGGCCAGCACTGCACCCACTGCGCCTTCCGCGCCTCGTGCAGCGCGCGCTCGGAGGGGCGGCAGGTCGTGGAGTGACGATCAGGTCACGGGGCACTCGTGGCAATTCTCACGTCCGGCCGCCCGCACCCATAGCACTGTCACAGCCGATCTAAGGTCTTCGTGAAGCTGAGCGGGCCGGACCGTGGGTGCACGGTCCGGCCCCGCACTTTCCTGAGGAGACAGACAGACATGGCAGCCAACCGGAAGCTCCTGGCAGTGGCCGTCGCCTGTGCCGCCGCCGTAGTCGGCGTCACGGGCTGCAGCAGTGACGGCGACAAGGACCCCTTCGAGGGCATGAGCGCCAAGGAGATCGCAGACAAGGCGGCCGACGCCTCCAAGGGCGCGGGCTCCTTCCGCGTGACCGGAGAGGGCAAGCAGGCGGACAAGTCCGTCAAGGTCGACTTCTCGGTCGCCAAGTCCGGGGACTGCACGGGCAAGACCGACGCCGGCGACAAGGGCGTCGGTGAGCTGCTCGTGTCCGGCAAGACCCAGTACGTGAAGGGCGACGAGGCGTTCTGGAAGAACTCCATGGGCAGCAGCGCCGCCGCGGGCAAGCTCGCCGGGAAGTGGGTGAAGACGCCCAACGAGAAGCAGGAAGGCACCTGCAGCGCGGATCAGATGTTCCAGTCCAAGAAGCTGAAGAACGTCAAGCGCGAGAAGGACTCGGACGTCAACGGCAAGAAGGCGGCCGTCCTGACCAAGAACGAGTCGGGCAAGAAGACCACCTTCTACGTCGCCGCCGAGGGCAAGCCGTACTTCCTGAAGGTCGTCACCTCCGACAAGGAGGGCCCGGGCACGATGTACTTCACCGACTACGGCAAGCCCGTCACCGTGAAGGCCCCGCCCGCCGACCAGGTCGCTGACCTCAAGGAGGTCATGTCCGGCTCCTGACGCCGGGCGCACCGCGGCCACTGACTCCCGGGCCCGCCCCGCTTGTCAGTGGCCGCCGCTAGCCTCTCTCTCGTGTCACCTCGCATCACCGATCCCGAGCAGCTCAAGGAGCTCCTCGGCATCCCGTTCACCCCGGAGCAGACGGCCTGCATCACGGCGCCGCCCGCCCCGCAGGTGATCGTGGCCGGAGCCGGCTCGGGCAAGACGACGGTGATGGCCGCCCGCGTGGTCTGGCTCGTCGGCACCGGCCAGGTCGCCCCCGAGCAGGTCCTCGGCCTGACGTTCACGAACAAGGCGGCGGGCGAGCTCACCGAGCGGGTCCGGCAGGCGCTCATCAAGGCGGGCGTCACCGACACCGAGACACTCGACCCGGACGATCCCCCGGGCGAGCCCGTCATCTCCACGTACCACGCCTTCGCCGGTCGCCTCCTGACCGACCACGGCCTGCGCATCGGCCTCGAGCCCACCGCCCGCCTCCTCGCCGACGCCACCCGCTTCCAGCTCGCCGCGCGCGTGCTGCGCGAGGCCCCCGGCCCGTATCCCGCGCTCACCCGCTCCTTCCCGGACCTCGTCAGCGACCTCCTTGCGCTCGACAGCGAGCTCGCCGAGCACCTGGTGACCCCCGAGCGCCTGCGCGCCCACGACGCGGAGCTGTTGCGCACCCTGGAGGGCGTCAAGCTCACCAACGCCGATCTGCGCAAGGTCCCCGAGGCGGCCGCCGCCCGGCGCGAGCTCGCCGAACTCGTCGGCCACTACAGAAGCGCCAAGCGCGCCCGCGACCTCCTCGACTTCGGCGACCAGATCGCCCTGTCCGCGACGCTGGCCCGCACTCGCCCCGAGGTCGGCGAGATCCTCCGGGACGAGTTCCGCGTCGTGCTCCTGGACGAGTACCAGGACACGTCGGTGGCCCAACGCATCCTCCTGGCGGGCCTGTTCGGGGGCGGCACGGGCCATCCGGTGACCGCCGTCGGCGACCCCTGCCAGGCGATCTACGGCTGGCGCGGCGCCTCCGTGGCCAACCTGGACGACTTCCCCGAGCACTTCGCGTACGCGGACGGACGCCCCGCCGCCCGCCACGCGCTCAGCGAGAACCGCCGCAGCGGCGGCCGCCTCCTCGACCTCGCCAACGGCCTGGCGCAGCCGCTGCGCGCGATGCACGCGGGCGTGGAGGCCCTGCGCCCCGCCCCCGGAGCCGAGCGCGACGGAGTGGTGCGCTGCGCCCTGCTGCGCACCCACTCCGAAGAGATGCGGTGGATCGCCGACTCGATCGCCCACCTCGTGGCCACCGGCACCGCCCCCGGAGAGATCGCCGTCCTGTGCCGCACGGCGACCGACTTCGCCGAGATCCAGGGCGCCCTGGTCGCCCGCGACATCCCCGTCGAAGTCGTGGGCCTGTCCGGCCTGTTGCACCTCCCCGAGGTCGCCGACCTGGTCGCCGTCTGCGAGGTGCTCCAGGACCCGGGGGCCAACGCCTCGCTGGTGCGCCTCCTCACCGGCCCGCGCTGGCGCATCGGCGCCCGCGACCTCGCCCTCCTGGGACGCCGCGCCCGCCTCCTCGTACGGCACGGGCACGCCGCACCCGACGACCCGGACCGCCGTCTCGCCGAGGCCGTGGAGGGCGTGGACCCGGCCGAGGTGATATCGCTCGCGGACGCCCTCGACACCTTCCTGGAGCCCTCCTTGGAGGGGCGCACGGGCGGGCCGGACGACGACGGGCTGCCGTTCTCGCCGGAGGCGCGCGTGCGGTTCGCCCGCCTCGCCGCCGAACTCCGCGATCTGCGCAGGTCGTTGGCGGACCCCCTGATGGACGTGCTGCACCGCGTCCTCGCCGTCACCGGCCTGGAGGTGGAGCTGTCCGCGTCCCCGCACGCGCTGGCCGCCCGCCGCAGGGAGACCCTCGCCAACTTCCTCGACGTCGCCGCGTCCTTCGCCGCCGACTCCGCCGACGGAAACTCAGCCACCCTCCTGGGCTTCCTGGCCTTCCTGCGCACCGCCGCCCAGTACGAGAAGGGCCTGGACAACGCCCTGCCGGGCGGCGAGAACACCGTCAAGGTGCTGACCGCCCACAAGTCCAAGGGCCTGGAGTGGGACGTCGTCGCCGTCCCCGGACTCGTCACGGGCACCTTCCCCAGCACCCAGGGCCGCGAGAAGTGGACCGCCCAGGGCAAGGTCGTCCCGCACGCGCTGCGCGGCGACGCGGCCACGCTGCCCGACATCGAGGCGTGGGACTCCAAGGGCATGAAGACCTTCCACGAGGCGATGAAGGACCACCAGCACACGGAGGAACTCCGCCTGGGCTACGTCACGTTCACCCGCCCCCGCTCCCTGCTCCTGGGCTCGGGCCACTGGTGGGGCCCCACCCAGAAGAAGCCGCGCGGCCCCTCGGACTTCCTGACGGCGCTGCACGACCACTGCGCGGCCGGCCACGGGGAGATCGAGGCATGGGCCGACGAGCCGGGCGAGGACGAGGAGAACCCCGCCCTGCACGAGCACGCGGCGGAGCACGCCTGGCCGCTGCCGCTCGACGCGACCTCCCTGGCCCGCCGCCGTGCCGCCGCCGACACCGTCATGGCCCACCTGGACCGCATGGCGGCCCACTCGCACGATGAGCTGCACCCCTCTGTGTCGCCCGCCGCCGCCCACGACTCCGAAGCGGCGTACGACCCGGAGTGGCCGCCGCCGGAGGACGAACCGCCCTATGACGAGGACGAGTTCACGGCAGGGCCGGAGCCGGACGCGGCCGAGGACTGGGACGCGCTCCCCACGACCCGCCCGGCCCCGCTCACCCAGCCGCCGCACCAGGGCACACCCCCGCGCGAGCCACACCCCGGCATGCCCTCGCGCGCGGAGACCCCCGAGCCCCAGGCGGCCCCCCACGCGCGCGTGCCGCATCCCACCACGCCCCTCACTCCGGAGGAGACCCGCACCCTCACCTCCTGGGACCGCGACCTGGAAGCCCTCGCCGGCGAGCTCCTGCGCGCTCGTGACGGCGTGCGCGACGTGCCCGTGCCCGCCTCGCTCACGGCCACCCAACTGCTGCGCCTGGCCGCCGACCCGGACGGCTTCGCCCGCGAACTCGCCCGCCCGATGCCCCGCCCACCGCAGCCCGCGGCCCGCCGGGGCACCCGCTTCCACGCCTGGATCGAGGCCCGCTTCGAGGAGCTGCGGCTGCCGATGCTGGACCCGGACGACCTGCCCGGCGGCGCCCCGGACGAGGCGGAGATCGCCGACGAGCGCGACCTGGAAGCCCTCAAGGAAGCCTTCGAGCGCAGCGCGTACGCCCACCGCACCCCCCACCGCGTCGAGGCACCCTTCCAGCTGGAGATCGCGGGCCGCGTCATCCGGGGCCGCATCGACGCCGTCTACAAGGAGGGCGACGGCGCCGACGCCACGTACGAGATCGTCGACTGGAAGACGAGCCGCACCCACAGCGCCGACCCGCTCCAGCTCGCCGTCTACCGCCTCGCCTGGGCGGAGCGCCACGGCCTGCCGCCGGAGGCGGTGACGGCGACCTTCCTGTACGTGCGCAGTGGCGAGACCGTCCGTCCCAGGTCGCTCCCCGGCCGGGCCGAGCTGGAGCGCCTCCTCCTGGAGGAGCCCGCGGACGGGGCGCCCGGAGAGGCTCCGGACGGGTCCGCTCCGGGGGCCGGATAGGCTCGTGAGCATGAGCCAGTCCGTTGACAACGCCGTCAGCGATGTCCGTCGGTACATCGAGAACCACCGCGCCGCCTTCCTCGACGACCTCGCCGAGTGGCTGCGCATCCCCTCCGTGTCGGCCCAGCCCGAACACGCGGGGGACGTCAGACGCAGTGCCGAGTGGCTCGCCGGATCCCTCAAGGAGACCGGCTTCCCGACCGTCGAGGTCTGGCAGACGCCGGGCGCGCCCGCCGTCTTCGCCGAGTGGCCCGCGGCCGACCCGGAGGCCCCCACGGTCCTCGTCTACGGCCACCACGACGTGCAGCCCGCGGCCCGCGAGGACGGCTGGGACACCGAGCCCTTCGAGCCCGTCGTCCGCGGTAACCGCCTCTACGCGCGCGGGGCGGCCGACGACAAGGGCCAGGTCTTCTTCCACACGCTGGGCGTCCGCGCCCACCTCGCCGCGACCGGCCGCGGCGCGCCTGCCGTCCACCTCAAGCTGCTGATCGAGGGCGAGGAGGAGTCCGGCTCCCCGCACTTCCGTGCGCTGATCGAGGAGCGCCGCGAGCGCCTCACCGCCGACGCGGTGATCGTCTCGGACACCGGCATGTGGTCCGAGGACACCCCGACCGTGTGCACCGGCATGCGCGGCCTCGCCGAGTGCGAGATCCAGCTGTACGGGCCCGACCAGGACATCCACTCCGGCTCCTTCGGCGGCGCCGTGCCCAACCCGGCCACCGCCGCGGGCCGCCTCGTGGCCGCCCTCCACGACGAGCACGCGCGCGTGGCGATCCCGGGCTTCTACGAAGGCATCACCGAACTGACCGAGCGCGAGCGCGAACTCTTCGCCGAGCTGCCCTTCGACGAGGCCCAGTGGCTGCGCACCGCGAAGTCGCACGCCGCCCACGGAGAGGCCGGCCACACCACCCTCGAGCGCATCTGGGCCCGCCCCACCGCCGAGGTCAACGGCATCGGCGGCGGCTACCAGGGAGCGGGCGGCAAGACGATCGTCCCCTCGTCCGCGCTCCTGAAGCTGTCCTTCCGGCTCGTCGCGGGCCAGGACCCGGCCCGGGTCGAGGAGGCCGTCGCCGCCTGGGTGGCCGACCAGCTGCCCGCCGGGATCCGGCACACGATCGCCTTCAGCGCCGCCACCCGCCCCTGCCTGACCCCGCTCGACCACCCCGCGCTCCAGTCCGTCGTACGGGCCATGGGGCGCGCCTTCGAGCAGGAGATCCGCTTCACGCGCGAGGGCGGCTCGGGTCCCGCCGCCGACCTCCAGGACGTGCTCGGTGCACCCGTGCTCTTCCTCGGCATCTCCGTACCGTCCGACGGCTGGCACGCGCCGAACGAGAAGGTGGAGCTCGATCTGCTCCTCAAGGGAGTCGAGACCACCGCCTACTTGTGGGGCGATCTCGCGGAGCACTGGCGCGATGCACACTGAAGCCGCGCCCGCCCCGTCGCACCTGCCCGGCCCGTCCGCACCGGCCGTCCTGCCCGTCCTGCTGAACCACCCATTCCACCGGGGGAGTTGGAAGCACCTGTGACCACCTGGACCGACCGCACAGCCGACCGTCCCGTCTCGCTCACGGAGCCGAGCGGCATCGACCGGGCGGCGCACCACCGCCTCGACGAGGCATGGCTCGCCGCCGCCTGGAGCCATCCCACGACGCGGGTCTTCGTGGTCTCCGGCGGCCAGGTGCTCATCGACGAGACGCCGGACGGCGCCACCGAACTGGTGATGACGCCCTCCTTCGAGGCGCCCCTCACCGAGGCCCACCGCTACTTCCTGGGCACGGACGACGACGGCGTCAGCTACTTCGCGCTCCAGAAGGACACCCTGCCGGGCCGCATGGACCAGTCGGCGCGCCCCGCGGGCCTGCGCGAGGCGGGGCTGCTCCTGTCGCCCCGGGACGCGGGCCTGATGGTGCACGCCGTCGCCCTGGAGAACTGGCAGCGCCTGCACCGCTTCTGCTCGCGCTGCGGCGAGCGCACCGTCATCGCGGCGGCGGGCCACATCCGCCGCTGCCAGGCGTGCGGCGCCGAGCACTACCCGCGCACCGACCCCGCCGTGATCATGCTGGTCACGGACGACCAGGACCGCGCCCTCCTCGGCCGCCAGGTGCACTGGCCCGAGGGCCGCTTCTCGACCCTCGCGGGCTTCGTCGAGCCGGGCGAGTCCATCGAGCAGTCGGTGCGCCGCGAGGTCTGGGAGGAGGCGGGCGTCGTCGTCGGCGACGTCCAGTACGTCGCCAGCCAGCCCTGGCCGTTCCCCTCCAGCCTGATGCTGGGCTTCATGGCGGACGCCACGTCCTCGGAGATCAACGTGGACGGCGAGGAGATCCACGAGGCGCGCTGGTTCTCGCGCGACGACCTGCGCGCCGCGTTCGCCTCCGGCGAGGTCCTGCCCCCGTACGGCATCTCGATCGCCGCCCGCCTCATCGAGCTCTGGTTCGGCGAGCCCCTGCCGAAGCCTGGCACGGTCGGCTGAACCGCTCGGCAGAGGCCCGGACACAGGAGACCCCGACCCGCCGTCACGGCTGGTCGGGGTCTTTCGGTGCGCGAGAGGGAGCGCGAGCGGCGATCAGGCGCCGAGGGCCTGCTTCACCTGGGCGAGCGAGGGGTTGGTCATGACCGACTCGGTGCCCTGCGGGGAGACCACGAGCACGGTCGGCACCGTCTGGTTCCCGCCGTTCGCCTTCTCGACGAAGGCCGCGGACTCCGGGTCCTGCTCGATGTTGATCTCGTCGTACGCGATGCCCTCGCGGTCCATCTGGCCCTTCAGGCGGCGGCAGTAGCCGCACCAGGTGGTGCTGTACATCGTCACAGTGCCCGGCATTTCTCGCGCTCCTTTGTTGCTCGGGTGCGTCATCGCACTGCTGAAGAACGTACGTGACCCGGCCACCATTCCCGCATTAGTACGACTGCAACTGTCTCCCTGTGGACAAGCGCCTCGCCCGCCCCCGGGGACCTGGCAGCATGGCGGGGTGACAGCAGCAACGCACTCCTCCCTCTTCCCGCAGGTTCCGGACTCTGCCGACGCGGTGCTCGACGGGCTCGACCCCGAGCAGCGCGAGGTGGCGACCGCCCTGCACGGACCGGTGTGCGTGCTCGCGGGCGCGGGGACGGGCAAGACGCGCGCGATCACACACCGCATCGCCTACGGGGTGCGGGCCGGGATCCTCCAGCCCGCCAGCGTCCTCGCCGTCACGTTCACCAACCGCGCGGCGGGCGAGATGCGCGGCCGCCTCCGCCAGCTCGGCGCCACCGGAGTCCAGGCCCGCACCTTCCACTCCGCCGCCCTCCGCCAGCTCCAGTACTTCTGGCCGAAAGCAGTCGGTGGCCCGCTGCCCCGCCTCGTCGAGCGCAAGATCCAGCTCGTCGCGGACGCGGCGGCCGCCTGCCGCATCCGCCTCGACCGGAACGAGCTGCGGGACGTCACCGGCGAGATCGAGTGGTCCAAGGTCACCCAGACCGTCCCCGCGGACTACGCGGCGGCCGCCGCGAAGGCGGGCCGCGACGCCCCCCGCGACCCCGCCGAGATCGCCCAGCTCTACGGCGCCTACGAGGAGCTGAAGCGCGACCGCTCCGTCATCGACTTCGAGGACGTGCTGCTCCTCGCCGTCGGCGTCCTCCAGGACCGCCATGACATCGCCGAGCAGGTCCGCTCCCAGTACCAGCACTTCGTGGTGGACGAGTACCAGGACGTCAGCCCGCTCCAGCAGCGCCTCCTGGAGCTGTGGCTCGGCGACCGCGACAGCCTCTGTGTCGTCGGCGACGCGAGCCAGACGATCTACTCGTTCACCGGCGCGACCCCCGACCACCTCCTGAACTTCCGCACCCGCCACCCGGGCGCGACGGTCGTCAAGCTGGTCCGGGACTACCGCTCCACGCCCCAGGTCGTCCACCTCGCCAACGGCCTGCTCTCCCAGGCCCGCGGCCGCGCCGCCGAGCACCGCCTGGAGCTGATCTCCCAGCGCGACCCCGGCACCGAGCCGGTCTACACGGAGTACACGGACGAACCGGCCGAGGCCGAAGGCGCCGCCCGCCGCATCCGCGCCCTCCTGGCCGACGGCGTGCCCGCCAGCGAGATCGCCGTCCTCTTCCGTACGAACTCCCAGTCCGAGATCTACGAGCAGGCCCTCGCCGACGCCGGAGTGCCCTACCAGCTCCGGGGCGCCGAGCGGTTCTTCGAGCGCCAGGAGGTGCGGGAGGCGGGCGCCGCCCTGCGCGGAGCCGCCCGCTTCGGCGCCAATGACTCCCTCCTGGACGACGCCGTCGACCTGCCCTCACAGGTCCGCGCGGTCCTCTCGACGAAGGGCTGGACGACCAACCCGCCCGCCGGATCCGGTGCGGTGCGCGACCGCTGGGAGTCCCTCGCCGCCCTGGTGCGCCTCGCCGAGGACTTCGCCCGCGCCCGGCCGGAGGCGACCCTGACCGATCTGGTCGCCGAGCTCGACGAGCGGGCGAGCGCCCAGCACGCCCCCACCGTCCAGGGCGTCACCCTGGCCTCGCTGCACGCCGCGAAGGGCCTGGAGTGGGACGCCGTGTTCCTGGTCGGCCTCGCCGAAGGCATGATGCCGATCACATACGCCAAGACGGACGAGCAGATCGAGGAGGAGCGCCGCCTCCTGTACGTCGGCATCACCAGGGCCCGGCTCCACCTCTCCCTGTCGTGGGCGCTCTCCCGCTCGCCGGGCGGGCGGCCGAACCGTCGGCCCAGCCGGTTCCTGGACGGGCTGCGGCCGGGCTCGGGCGGCGCCGGGTACCGCGCCGCGGGGGGCGCGGGCGGCATCGAGCGGGGCAGCGGGGGCGAGGCGCCCGCAGGTGCCCGGCCCCGGCGGCGGGGGAGCAGGAGTCCGGCCAGGTGCCGGGTCTGCGGCCGCACGCTCACCGAGGCGGGCGAGATGAAGCTGATGCGCTGCGAAGACTGTCCTTCGGACATGGACGAAGGACTCTACGAGCGCCTGCGGGAGTGGCGATCGGGCCAGGCGAAGCTCCTGGGGCAGCCGCCGTACTGCGTCTTCACGGACAAGACCTTGATCGCCATCGCCGAGGCCGCACCGGACGAAGAGGGCGACCTGGCCCGCATCCCCGGCGTCGGTGTCCGCAAGCTGAACCGGTTCGGCGCCGATGTCCTCGCCATCTGTGCAGGTCAGGAGCTTGGAGCAGACGACGAGAGCAACTGATTCAAACTCGTCGAAAAAATAGTTTGCGCATGCGCGAGGAAGACCCATAGGTTCTTAAGCACGGGAACGGCGGCTTCTCTGAAGCCACCGCCCCGTGCTGTACTTGTTCAGACCGCAGAACCGGCCCCGGCCGGTTCCCGAGACGCCGAGAGGAGGCGAATTCCAGTGATCAGCATCAACGAGAGCTTCACCAGCACCGTCAAAATGACCGATCGCTCGGTCGTCGCTTCCTGCCTGCTCGGCTTCTCGAACCTGGGCACCGGTCTGTCCAGCGGCATTGCCATCGCCGCCCCGCGTCCGATGTCCGCCCTGCCTCTCTCGGGCCTTCCCGTCCGCGAGGGCAATGAGCGACCGACCAAGGCACTGGAAGCAGTAGCGAAGGCGCAGGCCCCTGCCTATGCCTTTGCGGCAGCCGGTGCCGGATCCCGCAAGCAGCAGACGACGCAGCACCACACGATGTGGGCCTTCCGTGGGCTCGAACCCTGGAGTGATCCAGCCTGATCTCGGCATCAGGCCGGCGCCTTCAGGGCCGCGGAACCCCACCAGGGATCCGCGGCCCTTCTGTTTTCCCCAAAACGGGGACGACGGAGCGAAGGGGCCACAGCAAGACCCGGTACCAGCCGCCAACCGGCCGACCCAGGCCGGAACGACCAGACGAGGAAGAACTCACCGTGCAACTCGAAGCGCACGCCCCGTCCGTACCGCCTTCAGAGACGAACCCCCCGCCCGTGCCTACGGAGGACCCGACCTTGACTCCCCTCACCGCGCTCACCGCGCTCGACGACGCCATCGAGAACCTCGGCGTACCCGTCCCCTGCCGTGCCTACGACCCGGAGGTCTTCTTCGCGGAGTCGCCGGCGGACGTCGAGTACGCCAAGTCCCTCTGCCGTACCTGCCCGCTGATGGAGGCATGCCTCGCCGGCGCCAAGGAGCGGCGTGAGCCGTGGGGCGTCTGGGGCGGCGAGCTCTTCGTCCAGGGTGTGGTCGTTGCCCGCAAGCGGCCGCGTGGTCGCCCGCGCAAGAACCCGGTCGTGGCATGAGCACCGCCGGAACGATCGATCGCCCCCTGACGCACGACCCCCAGAAGCAGGCCCCGATGAAGGCAGCAGCCACCAGCGAACCCGCGGGTTCCGCTACCTCGGACTTCACCACCACCGGCGCGACCGACTCGCGTCAGAACAGGACCCGTGAGATGCAACTCATCCCAGAAGCCATGGCTCGTGCCCATATGCATGAGCGACTGCGCGAGGCCGAGGCGGACCGCCCGGCCCTGCGCCTGGTGGCCGCCCGCCGGATGCAGCGTCGCGCCGAGCGCGCGTCCCTGCGTGCCCGGCGTGCGCTCGCCATCGCGGTCATGCAGTAAGCGCCCGGGCCGCCCACGGCGGCCGGGCCATGCGCCCCGGCGCACAGACAGCGCAGCAGTTCCCACCGCGGGGGCCGGTCCGAACAGTCCGGACCCCAGCGTGCCGTGGTGCG
>NZ_JBHYJB010000046.1:0-94870 GCF_042740175.1 Streptomyces sp. NPDC059009
GTATTGCCTCCGTGGGGGCGGCGCCGGGTAACACGGCTGGGGGCGCGCGCCCACATCGGTGTGCGCGCGAGCCCCCTTCAACGGGTGCGATGAGCCGTGTCTAGATGAACGAGTTGATCTCGATCGTCTCGTCCCGGCCCGGACCCACGCCGATCGCGGAGATCGGGGCGCCCGACATCTCCTCCAGGGCCTTCACGTACCCCTGCGCGTTCTTCGGCAGGTCCGCGAAGGTCTTGGCCTTCGTGATGTCCTCGGACCAGCCCGGCAGCGTCTCGTAGACGGGCTTCGCGTGGTGGAAGTCCGTCTGGTTGTACGGGAGTTCCTCGACGCGCTTGCCATCGATCTCGTACGCGACGCAGACCGGGATCTGCTCCCAGCCGGTCAGCACGTCCAGCTTGGTGAGGAAGAAGTCCGTGAGGCCGTTGACGCGCGTCGCGTAGCGCGCGATCGGGGCGTCGAACCAGCCGCAGCGCCGGTCACGGCCGGTCGTCACACCCCGCTCGCCGCCGATCGTGCGCAGCGCCTCACCGTCGGCGTCGAAGAGCTCGGTCGGGAACGGGCCCGCGCCCACACGCGTCGTGTACGCCTTGAGGATGCCGATGACGCGGCTGATCTTCGTCGGGCCCACGCCGGTGCCGGTGCAGGCGCCGCCGGCGGTCGGGTTGGACGAGGTGACGAAGGGGTACGTGCCGTGGTCCACGTCCAGGAGCGTGCCCTGGCCGCCTTCGAAGAGGACGACCTTGTCCTCGTCGAGGGCGTTGTTGAGGATCAGGGTCGTGTCGGCGACGTACTGCTTGATGTTCTCGCCGTGCTCGAGGAGCTGCTCGACGATCTGCTCCGCCTCGATGGCGCGGCGGTTGAAGACCTTGGTGAGGAGCTGGTTCTTCTGCTCCAGGGCCGCCTCGACCTTCTGCGTCAGGATCGACTCGTCGTAGAGGTCCTGCACGCGGATGCCGGTGCGGTTGATCTTGTCGGCGTAGGTGGGACCGATGCCACGGCCGGTGGTCCCGATCTTCCGCTTCCCGAGGAAGCGCTCGCCCACCTTGTCGACCGTGACGTTGTACGGCGTGATGATGTGCGCGTTGCCGCTGATCAGCAGCTTGGACGTGTCGACGCCGCGCTCGTTGAGTCCGCTCAGCTCGGAGAGCAGGACCGACGGGTCGACGACGACTCCGTTTCCGATGACAGGCACGCAGTCCGGGGAGAGGATCCCGGAAGGGAGGAGATGCAGCGCGTACTTCTGGTCGCCCACGACGACCGTGTGGCCGGCGTTGTTGCCGCCCTGGTAACGCACTACATAGTCCACGGAGCCACCGAGCAGGTCGGTGGCCTTTCCCTTGCCTTCGTCACCCCACTGAGCACCGAGCAGCACAAGTGCGGGCACAGGCGTACACCCCTTCCGGGCGGGGCATGTCCAAGGTCAGGGGCCGTCGCCCCCATATGGGTGTGTGGCGAGTACGGCCTGGGTGTGCCCTGGAAGCTGCCCCGGAATAGACGAAGCCCCTGGCGCAATAGCGCAAGGGGCTCTTGCACAAAGATGCTACCCGAGGACTCAAAGAACGACTAAAAGAAAGGGCGCACGTTGTCCGCTCGCGACCAGCTCCTTGTGGTCATCGACCCCGTCGCCCGGCGCACGGACGGAGAGTCGGTGCGGATCGCGCGCGACGTGCTCGGCGCCGGCGCGGCGGTGCGGGTCTGCCTGCCGGACGGCCCGGAGGAGTTCGTCAGGGCGCTGGAGAAGCGGGGCGGACGGCGCCCCGTCGTGGTGGGCGACGACCGGGCGCTGCTGCGCGCCGTCGGGGTGCTCCACCGCGAGCGGGAGCTCGCCGGGTGCGCCCTCGCGATGGTCCCCGTGGGCGGCACGGCCGCGCTCGGCCTCGCCCGCTCCCTCGGGGTGCCGCAGGGCGCGGTGGCGGCGGCCCGGGCGGTCCTCGAGGGCACGGAGCGGCGGCTCGACCTGCTCGTGGACGACCGGGACGGGGTGGTGCTCGGGGACCTGCGGATCCCGCCCGCCCCGGCCGCGGCCCCGGCCCCGGTCGGGCCCGGCGTCGCCGTCGAGGGGGCCGGGTGGCTGCGGACGTGCCAGTCGTTCGTACGGACGCTTGCGGCGCGGCCCTCGCGGGTGGCGGCGGGACCCGGCCCCGAGTCCCCGCGCCTGCGGGTCGAGGCCGACGGCGTGACGCTGGTGGATCTGGACGAGGCGGTCGAGGGGGTCCGGGTCAGCACGGCGCCGGAGGGAGGCTTCGCGCGGGTGGAGGTGCGGGCCTCTTCCGTGGGCGCCGAGGCAGCGCCTGTCCGGGTGCGGGCACGGACCATCACCGTTTCCGGGGCGGACTTCCGGTACCGGGCCGACGCGCTGGTCGGCGGGCCGGTCCGCACGCGTACGTGGACGGTGCGGCCCAGCGCGTGGGGGCTGACCCTGCCGCGTTAGGGGGCCCTGCGGCCCCCGCGCCCCTGGCAGGGCGCCGCCCTACTCCGGCTCGCCCAGATCCAGCGTCGCCCTGTGCTCGTGCCAGCGGTCCATCAACGAGCTCAGCTGCGACGCCATGAAGCTCATGAACTCCGCGGACTCGCGGGCCCGCAGACCCGCCGGGCTGTCGGGGCCCAGCGTCTCCGCGCCGTCGCGGAGGACCTTCTCCCAGCGGATGAGGATCTGGTCCCGCCGCGTGAACGTCTCGTACCAGAGGTCGTGGTCGAGCCGGTACCGGTCCCGGCGTGAGCCGGGCTCGCGCTCGCGGCGGACCATGCCCACCTGGGTGAGGTAGCGGATCGCGCCGGAGACCGCGGCCGGGCTGATCTGCAGCCGCTCGCTGATCTCCGCCGAGCTCAGGGCGCCGCTGTCGGAGGCGATGAGGGCCGCGAAGACCCGCGCGGCCATCCGCTGCATGCCCGCCTCGGTCAGCTCCCCCGCGAACCGCTCGACGAAGCGGGAGACCGCCGCCTCGTCCCGCACGAGCTCCTCGTCCCGCACGAGCTCCTCGTCCCGCACGGCCACCTCGTCCGTCGCGCTCTCTTCGCTGGTCATCGCCCCATCGTCTCCCCTCGGCACCCCACGTGAGCTCCCGCCCCGACTTTATACTCTTTCTTAACTTCACAAATTTGTGAAAGTAGCGTACGTTCAAAACCATGACGAAGGCAATCACCGTCTCCGGACTGCACAAGTCGTTCGGCAAGACACACGCGCTGGACGGCCTCGACCTCGACGTCGAGACCGGTGAGGTGCACGGCTTCCTCGGGCCCAACGGCGCCGGGAAGTCCACCACCATCCGCGTCCTGCTCGGCCTGCTGCGCGCCGACTCCGGCGCCGCCCAGGTGCTCGGCGGCGACCCGTGGCACGACGCCGTCGAGCTGCACCGCCGCATCGCGTACGTGCCGGGCGACGTCACGCTGTGGCGGAACCTCTCCGGGGGCGAAGTCATCGATCTGTACGGCAGGTTGAGGGGTGGGCGGCTCGACCCCGCGCGCCGCGCCGATCTCATCGAGCGGTTCGAGCTGGACCCCACCAAGAAGGGGCGGACCTACTCGAAGGGCAACCGGCAGAAGGTCGCCCTCGTCGCCGCCTTCGCCTCGGACGTGGACCTGCTGATCCTGGACGAGCCCACCTCGGGGCTCGACCCGCTCATGGAGGAGGTCTTCCAGAGCTGCGTCGCCGAGGAGCGCGAGCGCGGGCGGACCATCCTGCTCTCCTCGCACATCCTGAGCGAGGTCGAGACGCTCTGCGACCGGGTCAGCATCATCCGCAAGGGAGTCACCGTCGAGACCGGCTCGCTCGCCGACCTGCGCCATCTCACCCGCACCAGCGTCAGCGCCGAACTCGCGGGTGCCCCGGGCGGGTTGGGCACGCTGCCCGGCGTGCACGACCTCGATGTGCAGGGGCACCGGGTGCGCCTCCAGGTCGACACCGACAAGCTCGACGCCGTCCTGCGCTCCCTCACCGAGTCGGGCGTGCGGTCCCTGACCAGCACCCCGCCCACCCTGGAGGAGCTCTTCCTGCGCCACTACCAGGACGACGCGCCCGTACGGGCCACGGCCTCGCCCTCGCCCTCATCCCCGTCCTCGTCCCCGTCCTCGGAAGAGGCGGTGTCGCGATGACTGCCGCCGTGACCACCGCGCCCCGCACCGCGCGCGGGCCAGGGCGGTCCTCCCAACTCGCGGGTACCGGCGCCCTGTTGCGGCTCGCGCTGCGCCGGGACCGGGTCCTGCTCCCGGTGTGGGTCGGCCTCATCACGATGATGGTGCTCACCCGCCCCAAGGCCCTGGAAGGCATCTACGGCACCGCCGCCGAGCGCGCCGACTTCGCCCGGGACATCACCACCAACAGCTCGCTGCGCGCCCTGTACGGACCGGTGTTCAGCGATTCGCTCGGGGGCCTGACGGCCACTCAGATCGGGTCGTTCGTGGCGCTGTTCGCCGCCATCATGAGCCTGCTCGTCGTCATCCGGCACACCCGGGACGAGGAGGAGAGCGGGCGCCAGGAGCTGGTGGCGTCCGCGATGGTCGGGCGGCGGGCGCCGCTGACGGCCGCGCTGCTCACCGCGCTCGTCGCCAATGGCGTCCTCGCGCTCCTCGTCACCGCGGGCCTCGCGGGCCAAGGGGCGGGCGGCGCCCTCGCGTTCGGGCTCGCCGTCGGCGGCGTCGGCATGGTCTTCGCGACCATGGCCGCGATCGTCGCCCAGCTCACCGAGAGCGCACGGCTCGCGCGCGGTCTGACCGCCGCGGTGCTCGGCGCGGCCTTCGTGCTGCGCGCCGCCGGCGACTCCGCCGAGACCGACGGTTCCTCACCGCTGACCTGGCTGTCGCCGATCGGCTGGACGGAGAACGTACGGCCCTTCGCCGCCGAACGCTGGTGGGTGCTCCTCCTGTTCGCCGCCGCCGTGCTCGCGCAGGGCGCCGTCGCCTACGTCCTCGCCGGGCGCCGCGACATCGGCATGAGCTTCCTGCCCACCCGGCCGGGCCCCGCACAGGGGAAGCTCGCCACGGCGGGCGCCCTCGCCTGGCGGCTGCAGCGCGGCAGCGTCCTCGGCTGGAGCCTCGGCTTCTTCGTCTCCGGCGTGGCCTTCGGCGGCGTCACGGACGGCGTGGCCGACCTGGTCGGGGACAACGAGAAGACCCGCGACCTCATCGAGCGGATGGGCGGCCAGTCCGGCGTCACGGACTCGTTCCTCGCCACGATGGTCGGCATGCTCGGCATGGTCGCCGCGCTCTACGTCGTCCAGGCGGTGCTGCGGCTGCACGGCGAGGAGACCTCGCAGCGCGCCGAACCGGTCCTCGCGAACGCGGTCGGCCGGCTGCGCTGGGCCTCCGGTCACCTGGTCATCGCCTTCGGCGGCGCCGTCCTGATCATGCTCCTCGGCGGCCTCGGCCTCGCCATCGGCTACGGCCAGGAGCTCGGCCCGATCCTGGGCGCCTGCCTCGTGCAGCTCCCCGCGATCTGGCTGATCGGCGGGCTCGCGGTCCTGCTCCAGGGCCTCTCGCCGCAGGCCGCGGCGGCCGCGTGGGGCGTGGCGGGCGCGGCGCTCGTGATCGGCTGGATCGGCCCCACGCTGAAGCTGCCGCAGGCGGTGATGGACCTGTCCCCCTTCGGCCACCTCCCCAAGCTCCCGGGTGGGGAGCTGACGTGGACGCCGCTGTTCGCCTTGACCGCGATCGCGGCGGCTCTTGTCGCTGGCGGGCTCGTGGGGCTGCGGCGCCGGGACATGACCACCTGACGTACGAGGGCGCCCTACTAAGGGGCGCGGGGAACTGCGCGAGCAACCAGAGACGACCCGCAGAGGTCGACGGCGCGGAACCCGGCAGACGCGTCTGCCGACAGCGGCACGTCGGCGGCCGCGCCCTGCTGGGGGCTGGTCGCGCAGTTCCCCGCGCCCCTAGGTCTCGGCTGGGCGCCCTACACCTCCACGAGCAGGCTCTCCAGGCCCCGGATCACGAAGTTGGGCTTGCGGACCGGGTCCGCGGCCGGCCGCAGGCCCGGGGCCTGGCGCAGCAACTGCCGCAGGGAAGCGGCCAGTTCGAGCCGCGCCAGCGGGGCGCCGATGCAGTAGTGGATGCCCGCGCTGAAGGAGATGTGCGGGTTCTGGTTCTGGGGGCGGGACAGGTCCAGGGCGTCCGGGTCGGCGAAGACCGCCTCGTCGCGGTTGGCGGAGCCGAAGAGGAGGGCCACCTCCGCGCCCCGGGGCAGCACCGTTCCGTCGATCTCGATGTCGTCGAGGACCCAGCGCTCGAAGAGCTGGAGCGGGGTGTCGTACCGCATCAGCTCCTCCACGGCAGTGGCCGGCAGCCCCTCGGGGTCGGCCCGCAGCGCGGCCAGCTGCTCCGGGTTCCGGAACAGCGCCCACCAGCCGTTCGCGGTCGCGTTGACCGTCGCCTCGTGGCCCGCGTTCAGGAGCAGCACACAGGTGGAGATCATCTCCTGCTCGCTGAGCCGCTCGCCGTCCTCGTACGCGGCGATGAGCCCGGAGATGAGATCGTCCCCCGGTTCCTTGCGCCGCGCGGCGATCAACTCCCTCAAGTACGCCGTGAATTCGACGGACGCCGCGACCGCGCGCCGCGCCGTCTCCTCGGACGGATTCAGCTCGTACATCCCGCAGATCGCCGCCGACCAGGGCCGCAGCAGCCCCCGGTCCGCCTCCGGGACGCCCAGCATCTCGGCGATCACCGCGACCGGCAGCGGCTCGGCGACGGCCCCCACGAGGTCGCCCCCGCCCTCCGCCACGAGCCCCCGCACCAGCGTCGCCGCGAGCTCCTCCACGTACGGCCGCAGCCGCTCCACCGTGCGCGGCGTGAACGCCTTCGAGACGAGCCGGCGGATACGGGGGTGGTCCGGGGGTTCGAGGTCGAGCATCCCGTGGTCGTTGAGCACGTGGAACGGCTCGTGCCCAGACGGCGGCGGGGTGCGGCCGAACTCCTCGTGGGTGAAGCGGTGTTGATAGGTCCGCCCCAGGCGCCGGTCCCGCAGCAGGGCGGACACGTCGGCGTGGTGCGGCACGAGCCACTGCCCGCTCGGCTCGTAGTAGTGCACCCGGCCGCGGGCGCGCAGCTCGGCGTAGGCGGGGTAGGGGTCGGCGAGGAACGCGGGGGAAGCGGGGGCGAAGAGGGCGTCCATGGCGGGACGGTAACCCGCGCTCTAACCCGGCGTCACCAGCCGGGCCTCGTACGCGAACACCGCCGCCTGCGTGCGGTCCCGCAGGCCCAGCTTCACCAGGATCCGGCTGACATGGGTCTTGATCGTGGACTCGGCGACGACGAGGCGCTCCGCGATCTCCGCGTTCGACAGGCCCTGCGCGATGAGCACGAGCACCTCCGTCTCGCGCTCCGTGAGCTCCCCGTACGCCTCCTGGCTCGCGGCCACCGAGAGCCTCGGCGTCTCCGCCAGCTTCGAGAACTCCGTGATCAGGCGGCGGGTCACGGACGGGGCGAGGAGCGCCTCGCCGGAGGCCACCACCCGTACGCCGTCGGCGAGTTGGCGGGCCGAGGCGTCCTTGAGGAGGAAGCCGGAGGCACCGGCCCGCAGCGCCTGGTACACGTACTCGTCCAGGTCGAAGGTGGTCAGGACGAGCACCTTCGCGTGGTCGTCCGCCGTGGCGACGATCTCGCGGGTCGCCTCGATGCCGTTCAGCTCGGGCATGCGGATGTCCATCAGGACGACGTCGGGGGCGAGTTCACGGACCCGCTCGACGGCCTCGCGGCCGTTGACGGCCTCGCCCACGACCTCGATGTCGGGCATGGCGTTGAGCAGTACGGAGAAGCCTTCACGCACCATCATCTGGTCGTCGGCGATGAGGACGCGGATGGTCATGCGGTGCCCTCCGTGCGGTCGTTCTCCTCGGCGCGTGCGGCCACCGGCAGAAACACCGTCACCTCGTAACCGCCGTCCTCCGTCTGCCGCGTCGTCATCTCGCCGTCCAGCATCGTGACGCGCTCCCGCATGCCGGTGAGGCCGTGACCCGCCCCGGGTGACGGTTTGACGAGGCCGGTCGGCGGGCCGTTGACGATGCGCAGGCCGAGGCCGCCGAGGACGTAGCCGACCTCGACGCGGGCGGTCGCGCCCGGTGCGTGCCGCAGGGCGTTGCTGAGCGCCTCCTGCACGATGCGGTACGCCGACAGCTCGACGCCCTGCGGGAGTTCGCGGACCGCGCCGGTCACCGCCTTCTCGACGGTGAGGCCCGTCTCGCGGACGTTGGCCAGGAGCCGGTCGAGGTCGGCGAGGGTGGGCTGCGGGGCGTCCGGCGCCTCGTAGTCCTCCGCCCGTACGACGCCGAGGACGCGGCGCAGCTCGGTCAGTGCGGCCACCGCGTTCTCGCGGATCGTCACGAACGCCTGCTCCAGCTCGGGCGGCGGGTTCTCCACCCGGTAGGGCGCCGCCTCCGCCTGGATGGCGACGACCGACATGTGGTGCGCCACCACGTCGTGCAGCTCGCGGGCGATGGTGGTGCGCTCCTCGAGGAGGGTGCGTTTGTCGCGCTCGACGGCGCTGACGGTTCGCTCGCGCACCACTTCGTGGCGGGCCTTCCAGTTGATCTGGATCGACACCACGAAGGCGACGGCGATGGCGGCGAGGAACAGCATGGGGGCGGTGTCCGAGTCCCAGCCGCCGTACGCGGCGTCCGCGAAGAAGGAGTAGCACGCCGTGAGCGCGTACATCCACGCCGCGGTCCGGGGCCGGGTCCGCGCCGCGACCACCATCAGCACGGCGATGTGCCCGAAGAGGCTCGACACCGGCCAGGGGCGCTCGCTGCCATAGCTCGCCATGACCCCGAGGGGGGCGGCCGCGAGGGAGAGCCACCAGGCGAGGGTGGGGCGGAGCAGGGTGAGAGCGACGGCGACGGCCGGTATGAGGGCCGCGAGCAGCCAGCCGAGCTGGTTGGTGCCGTATCCGGGGTCCGTTCCCATCACGCCGATGGCCAGCGTGATGGCGGCCGCCGCGAGGACCACGCCGTGCGGGAAGTACCCGAGGTGCCTGCGCATCCCCTTCGGGAGGCGCTGCGCGAGCAGGCCCTCGTACGTCCCCTTCGGCAGCGGGCGGTAGGCGAAGACGTCCCGGAAGAGGTCGTCGCGGAGACCGCGCAGGGCGTTCTTGGCGAGGTTGTACTCGGGGCTCCGCCCGCCCGGGGTACGCGGCTTGGAACTGGTCGTCTCGGTCACGTCTACGAAGGTACGGCGGCGCGGGTGCGGGTCGCGTCCCCTTGGAGGCTGGTCCTTCGGGGTCCGACCTGAGTACTACGCGGAACCCGCGCGGGCCCGCGGCACCCCCTCAGTACCCCGAAGGCCGCACCAGCCCCGACTCGTACGCGAACACCGCCGCCTGCGTGCGGTCCCGCAGCCCGAGCTTCACCAGGATCCGCCCCACATGCGTCTTCACCGTCTGCTCGGCGACGACGAGACGGCTCGCTATCTCCGCGTTCGACAGGCCCTGGGCGATCAGGGCGAGGACCTCCGTCTCGCGCTCGGTGAGCTCGCCGACGCGGGACTTCAGCGGGGACCTCGGGGTGCCGTCCAGGCGGGCGAACTCCGCGATCAGGCGGCGGGTGATGCCGGGCGCGAGCAGCGCGTCCCCGGCCGCCACCACCCGGACCGCCTCGGCGAGCTGGTCGGACGAGGCGTCCTTGAGGAGGAAGCCGGAGGCACCGGCCCGCAGCGCCTCGTACACGTACTCGTCCAGGTCGAAGGTGGTCAGGACCAGGACCTTGATGCCGGGTGTCTTCTCCGTGATGCGGCGGGTGGCCTCGATGCCGCTGAGCTCGGGCATGCGGATGTCCATCAGGACGACGTCCGGGGCGAGCTCGGCGACCCGCGCGACCGCGTCCAGGCCGTCGACCGCCTGGCCGACCACCTCGATGTCCGGCTGGGTGTTGAGCAGGACCGAGAAGCCCTGCCGGACCATCTGCTGGTCGTCGGCGATCAGGACCCTGATCGGCGGGGGTGTCATCGCTGGGGGCCTCCGTCTGTGGGCAGGAACGCGGCCACCTCGTAGCCGCCGTCGGGTGTGGGGCCCGTGGCGAGGTCGCCGCCGAGCATGGTGGTGCGCTCGCGCATGCCGAGCAGTCCGTGGCCCGCGCCCGGCGAGGGCCCGGCCGGGGCGGTCGTGGCCGTGTTGGTGACGCGGACGCGCAGGCCCGCGCGCGCGTGGGCGAGCTCGACGCGGACCGTGGAGCCGGGGGCGTGCCGGATGGCGTTGCTCAGCGCCTCCTGCACGATGCGGTACGCCGAGAGGTCCACGCCCGGGGGCAGCGGGAGCGCCTCCCCGGAGGTCTCGCAGCTGACCGTGAGGCCCGCCGCGCGCGCGTTCTCCACCAGTGCGTCGAGGCGGGCGAGGGTGGGGAGCGGGGCCTGGGGGGCGGCTTCGGGGGCGCCGGGGTCGTCGGGGTCGTCAGGGTTCTCGGAGCGCAGGACGCCGAGGACGCGGCGGAGTTCCGTGAGCGCCTCCAGGGCGTTCTGCCGGATGCCTGCCAGGTTCTCCTTCAGCTCCTCGGGCGGGTCCTTCACCAGGTGCGGGGCGACCTGCGCCTGGATGGAGATCACCGACATGTGGTGCGCGACCACGTCGTGCAGCTCGCGCGCGATGCGGCTGCGCTCCTCCAGGAGTGTGCGGCGCTCCCGCTCGTGCGCGGTCAGCTCCTTCTCCTCGACGAGCTGCGTCCGCGCCACGCGGCGGCCGCGCGCCGAGACGCCGATGACGGTGACGAAGGCGAAGACGATGGCCGAGACGGTGGACGTCGGGTCGTACGCGGCCGCCCCGTCGAGCCGCTGCAGCACCGGCCCCACCAGGCAGCTGAGCACGGCGGCCCCGACGGCCGCCCCGGTCGGCACCCGCAGCGCGAGCAGCAGCAGCACCATGGCGTGCAGGGTCATGCCGGGCGGCGCCCATGGCCAGGGCTCGCCTCCCATGCTCACGGACGTGGACAGATGCGGGGCGGCCAGCTGCGCGGACGCCACGTTCGCCGCCAGGGAGAGCCAGAACGCGGGCACCGGGCGGCGCATCGCGCACAGCAGCGCCACCCCTTCGAGGACCGCGGCCACGATGCCGAAGACACCGAGGTCGTAGCGCTGGCTCAGCTGGTCCAGATTGCCGAGCACCGACGAGAGGGCGAGCAGCGCGATCACGACGTGCGGCACCCAGCGCAGCCAGCTCAGCCAGCGGGGGCGGCGGGGCCGCGACAGCGGGGGCAGTGCCATGGGCGTCATCGTCCACAGGTCGTCCCGCAGCCCCCGCCCGACCGCCCGCACGAGACCGCCGAGCCGCGAGGGCGGTGAGGGCGGTGAGGACTGGGAGGGGTGTGAGAGCTGGGGAGGCTGAGAAGGGTGGGAAGGGTGCGCGGGCCGGGTGGGCCCGTCGGGCCCATCGCCACCACGCCTCACCGCACCGTCGTCCACATCACGAACCCTAGGCACGGCCGGCCCTCCGCGCCCCCGCGGTCCCGGACCGCGGCCGGTGCACCCGCACCACCCGGCTCCCGCCCCGGCTGCGGCGCCGGCCGCCCTGCTCGTATGTGCGGAACGCGGCCCAGCACACCGCGAGGCCGAGCGCGAAGACCGGCAGCCAGGCGAGGCGGGCCAGGATCCAGCCGGGGCCGTCGGGGGCCGTGTGCAGGCCGGGCAGGGGGGCGCCCGCGAGCAGGCCGAGGGCGGTGACGGCCATCATCGCCGTCTGGTGCCACAGGAAGATCGTCATCGCGGAGAGGTTGACCAGGGCCACCGCGGCCCAGGCGGCGGGCCTGCGCAGACCGCGCCGCAGCGGCTCCCGCAGGAGCAGGGCGAGGCCGCACTGGGCGAGGCCGAAGGCGACGGCGGCGAGCGTCGGCGGGTTCAGGTTCGAGATGGCGGCGCCCGGGACACCCACCATCGACGCGGGGTAGCCGCCCCACGCGACCAGGCCCGCCGCGGCCGCCGCCCCGCCGAGGAGCAGCACCCAGCCGGAGCGCCGGGTCAGCTCGCCCCGGGTCCAGGCCGCGCCCAGGGTGTACGGGACGAGCCAGCCCGCCGCCACATTGATCCAGCCGAGCCAGGCGGGGCCGCCGAGCCCGAACCGTATGAGGTCCACGTGCAGAACGACGGCCAGCGGCCACAGCGGGTTGAGCCGGGCCACCAGCGGGGTCGCCGCCGTCAGGCCCGCGAAGACCAGCAGGAACCAGAGCGGGGAGAGCGCGAGCGTCACGAACGTGTGCACCGTGGCCGCGCCCGCCCCGGACAGGAGCAGGCCCGCCGTGACCGCCGACCAGAGCGCGAGGACCGCGGCGACCGGCTTGAACAGCCGGGTGAGCCGGGCCCCGAGCCACTGCCCGTACGACTGCCCGCGCGCCCGCGCCGACGCGTACGACTTCGTCGCCACGTGCCCGCCCACCAGGAAGAACACCGCGAGCGTCTGGAAGACCCAGGAGATCGGGGCCAGCCACGGCAGGTGCTGGAGGGGGCTCGCGCCGTGCAGCGCGCCGCCGTCCGCCACGAGGGCCGTGACGAGCCAGTGCCCGAGGACGACGCCGAGGATGGCGAAGGCCCGCAGCGCGTCCACGGCGCGGTCCCGGTCCGGGGGCGTCGCGGCGTCGACCTTGTGCACCAACTGCCGTACGGGCGCGAGCAGTTCACGCATGACTGACTCCCTTCACGTCCCCGAGGACGATGCGCGCCATGTTGGTGAGCGCCACGGAACCGGGCTTCAAGTAGTCGCTGTGGCCGCCGCTCCCGGCCGCGAAGACGCGGGCGCCGTAGGAGCGGGAGACCGGGTCGGTGCCGAAGCCGACCGTCGTACCGAAGAAGTCGGCACTCGTGTGCGGGACGTCGGCGATCCAGTCGTCCGCGCCGCGGCCCGCCCACACCCGCGCGCGGGTGTTCAGCTCCGAGGCCCGGTCCACGCCCGTGCCGGGGCTGCCGTAGAAGGCGATGTCCGCGACGTCCAGGCCGGTCGGGCCGGAGGCGGCTGCGCCGCACACCACCGTCCCGTACGAGTGGCAGAGCAGGGACACGCGCGCGTGGGCGTTGATCCGGTGCAGGTCGGTGACGAAGGAGCGGAGCGCGGGCGCGGCGTCCTGGGCCCGGCCCTGGGTGAGGACCTCGGGGCTGATGGTGCCCGGCGTCCGGTAGCCGAGCCAGGAGACGACGGCGGCGCGCGGGCCGAGCTCGTCGTGGAGGGCGAGAGCGCCCGCGCGGAAGCGGTCGTACGTGTCGATCGATGTGTCCGAGCCGGGCACCAGGACGGCCACGCGGTCCGCGCGGGCCAGCTCGCCGAGGACCTCGACGGCCTGGCCCGCGCCGCGCCCGTCGAAGCTGAGGAAGTGCCGGTCGGGCGTAGCCATGGCGCGCAGCGCGGCGGCGCGGTCCTGCGCCCCGTACCGCTCGGCCATGGTGGCGGCCTCGGCGGCGTTCGCCCGGTGCGCCGCGTATGTCGTGTGCAGCGTCGTCGCGGTGACCGGCGCGAGGTGCGCCGGGGCGGGGGCCGGGACCTGCGGGCGGGCCGCGGCCGACAGCGGCACCACGACGGCACCCGCGACACACACGGCGAGCAGAGTGCGGCGCAGCCGCCCGACCCGGAGCCTCATCGGTCACTTCCTTCCCGTCCACGCTTTCGCGTCTCTGGTAAGGAAGTTAGGGATCACACGCCGTCGTCCACATCACGCCGGGGTATGCACCTGCCGCGTAGCTCTCAGGTATTACGGGTATCCCCAGGGCCACTGGGAAGCCCCGCCCACGGGCTGCCCGACACGGCCTGGAACTAGAACGCGAGCTGCGCGATCTCCTCCGCGACCACCGCGCACGCGTCCGCCGCCGGGTCGATCAGCGGGAAGTGCCCCACGTCCTCCAGGAGCGTGAGGCCCACCACCTCGCCCGCCTTGGCGGCCGCGTCGGCGTACGCCTCGGCGACGGCCTGCGGCACCACGATGTCGGTGCGGCCCTGCACCACGGTGGTGGCGATGCCCGTCGGGAGGAGCGCGGCCGGATCCGAGTACGGCAGCCGCTCCTCGAACTTCCCCTCGCCGCCGAGGAGTTGGGTCTCCGCCCCGGAACAGACGCCGAGCTCGCGCGCCCGCCCGAAGTCCGCGATCGGGGCGAGCGCGACGACGCCGCGCAGCGGGGCGGGCCGGTCGGTGCGCCAGGCGGCGGGCGCGTCATCGGGCAGCACGTGCCGCGCGGCCGCCCACAGCGCGAGCTGCCCGCCCGCCGAGTGCCCGGTCACGACGGTGCGGCGCGGGTCGGCGGCGGGCAGGAACTCCCGTACGAGGGCGGGCAGCGCGTCGAACGCGGCGGCGACGTCGTCGAAGGTCTCCGGCCAGCGCCCGGCGACGGGCCCCGTGCCGCCCTGCGCGGGCAGCGAACTGCCGCGCCGGTACTCGACGTTGGCCACCGCGAAGCCGCGCCGGGCCAGGAAGTCCGCGAACGGCGTCACGTGCCGCCGGTCGTACGGGGCCCGCCAGGCACCGCCGTGCAGGACCACCACCAGCGGCGCGACGGCGGCGTTGTCGCGGGGCGCGTAGAAGTCCACGACCTGGTCGGGGTGGTCGCCGTAGGCGGCGGTGGCGTCGGGCTCCACCTCCGGATGCGAGAAGGCGGCCTCGGCCTCGGCGGCGTCGCGGGCCACGGCGGCGGCGTCGGCTGCGGCACCGGCTGCGTCTTCCTGCATGCTCAACCTCTCAGCGGATCACGTGCGTTCGGCGGGCCTCCCCGTGACCGGGCCGCCCGGCGTGGGACGGCCCGGTCACGGAGCAAGATCCGCCGGACGCTATCAGGCCCCGGCCAGCGTGTGCGCGAGCACCCGGGCCGCCCGTTCGGCCTCCGCGAAGGAGACGTACAGCGGGGTGAAGCCGAACCGGAGCACGTCCGGTTCGCGGAAGTCACCGACCACGCCCTGCGCGATGAGCCGCCGCATCACCTCGCCGGCGTCCGCGCAGCGCAGCGCGACCTGGCTGCCGCGCTCGGTATGCGCGGCCGGCGTCACCGGCTCCACCCGCCCCTTCGGTACGTACGCCTCGACGCACTCCAGGAAGAAGTCCGTCAGGGCGAGGGACTTGGCCCGCACCGCCTCGACCGACACCCCGTCCCAGACGCCGAGCGCCGCCTCCAGGGCGAGCATGGAGAGGATGTCGGGGGTGCCGACCCGGCCGCGCACCGCGCCCTCGGCGGGCGTGAACTCGGGCCGCATGCCGAAGGGTTGGGCGTGTCCGTTCCACCCGGGCAGCGGCGAGTCGAAGCGCGCCTGGTGCTCCTTGCGCACGTAGAGGTACGCGGGCGAACCCGGGCCCCCGTTCAGGTACTTGTAGGTGCAGCCGACCGCGAGGTCCACGCCGTGCGCGTCGAGCCCGACCGGCAGGGCGCCCGCCGTGTGGCACAGGTCCCACACCATGAGGGCGCCCGCCGCGTGCCCGGCCGCGGTGAGGCCGGGCAGGTCGTGCAGGCGGCCGGTGCGGTAGTCGGCGTGGTTGAGGAGGACGGCGGCGGTGCGGGGGCCCAGGACGGACGGGGTGTCCGCCGGGGCGACCGGGATGAGGCGGCAGCCGGTCATGCGGGCCGCGGACTCGGCGATGTACCCGTCCGTGGGGAAGGTCGTGGCGTCAACGACGATCTCGTCGCGCCCCTCGTCCGGGTGGGCGTCGTCCGTTCCGCCCCGCGCGATGCGGACCGCCGCGACCAGCGCCTTGAAGACGTTCACGCTGGTGGAGTCGCCGACGACGATCTGGTCCTCGGCGGCGCCGACGAGGGGGGCGATGCGGTTGCCGATCCGCTCGGGGGCGGTCCACCAGCCGCTTTCTTCCCAGGAGCGGATGCGGAGGGTGCCCCACTCGTGGGTGACTACTTCCGCTACGCGGGCTTGAACTGCCTTGGGGAGGGCGCCCAGGGAGTTCCCGTCCAGGTAGATGGTGTCGTCGAGGACGAACTCCTCGCGCTTCGCGCCGAGTTCGTCTGCGGCATCCAGCTTCGCCGCTCGCGCGGCCAGCGTTGCCACTTGCGCTGGGACGTCATCCGCAGCGCCGTGGGCGGTTTTGCCCACCCGTTCCGCCGTGCGGAACGCCTGCCCAAAACCGGAAGGCTCGGACGACGCCTGGCCAGAACCGGGGGCCTCGGACGACACCTGCCCACGACCGGGTTCCTGTCCAAGACCGGAAGGCTCGGACGTCGCCTGTCCAGAACCGGAGGGGCTCGCCGTCTCGTCGGGCTCAGACATGTGACCTCGCACTCCACAGTTCCGGGAAGACGTTCTTCCTGGCTCGCTTCTCCAGCCAGGCGACGCCCGCCGAGCCGCCCGTGCCCGTCTTGGAGCCCATCGCGCGGCGCGTGGCCACCAGGTGGTCGTTGCGCCAGCGCCAGACCTGCTCGGCGACGTCGGTCAACGCCTCGCCCAGGCGGGCCAGTTCGTCGCTCTCGTCACCCGAGTAGAGGGCCGTCCAGACCGCCTCGACGTCGGGCGAGGGCTCGTAGCGCAGGGCCACGTCCCGCTCCAGGACGGTGGCGGGGACGGCGTGGCCACGCCGGGCCAGGAGCCGGAGCACCTCGTCGTACAGGCTCGGCTCCTGGAGGGCCTTCTCCAGCTCGTCGTGGACGCGCGGGGCGCCCCGGTGCGGCACCAGCATGGACGCGGACTTCTCGCCGAGCAGGAACTCCATGCGCCGGTACATCGCCGACTGGAAGCCGGACCCCTCCCCGAGCGCGCTGCGGTACGAGTTGAACTGGGCCGGGGTCAGCTGACCCAGCGGCCGCCAGGACGCGTTCAGTGCGTCCAGTTCCCGGACCGACCTCTTCAGGGCCGCGATCGCGACCGGCACGTCGTCCTCGCGCAGGGCCCGCGAAGCGGTCTCCCACTCGTGCACGATCACGGTGAACCACAACTCCATGACCTGGGTCGTCACCAGGAAGACCATCTCTCCGGGGTCGTCGGAGAGGGGGTGCTGGAGGTGGGTGAGCACGTCGGCCTGGACGTAGTCCTCGTAGGGCGTCGTGCCGGCGAAGTCGAGATGCGGGGTTTCTGGCGCCTCCGGATAGGAGGTCTCCGCCTCGTGGGACATCGCTGTCTCCTTGAACGAACTCCGGGTAGCGGTCCGCCCCTGCCGTAGCGACACGGGGGCCCCGGTCCCCACCGCACATCATCCGTGGGTGATCTCCGCCAGGGCAAGGCGGAACGATTCCGCCCGCTCCGTTGTTACGGCCTCTGAATGTTTCATGTCGGAAAGGAATTCCATGACCGCCGGAGCAGACACCACCGCCACGGGAGCGGCCACCCCCGCCACGGGAGCCGACCCCACGGAGCAGTCACGGGCCGCCCGCGTCCTCGACCGCCCCTTCTCCCTCGGCGGCCTCGCCCTGCGCAACCGCATCGCGATGGCCCCCATGACCCGCCAGTTCTCGCCGAACGGCATACCCGGCGAGGACGTGGCCGCGTACTACGCGCGCCGGGCGGCGGGCGGCACCGGGCTGCTCATCACCGAGGGGACCTACGTCGACCACGCCTCGGCGGGCACCGAGGACGATGTGCCGCGCTTCTACGGGGACGAGGCCCTGGCCGGCTGGCGTGCCGTGGCCGACGCGGTGCACGCGGCGGGCGGCGCGATCATGCCGCAGCTGTGGCACGTGGGTGTCACCCGCAACCCGGGCAGCGGCCCCGTCCCGGCCGCTCCCCCGGCGGGCCCCTCCGGGATCGACCTGGACGGCAGCCCCAAGGGTGAGGCGATGTCGGGGGCGGACCTCGACGCGGTGATCGCCGCGTTCGCACAGGGCGCCGCGGCGGCCGAGCGGATCGGCTTCGACGGCGTCGAACTGCACGGCGCGCACGGGTACTTGATCGACCAGTTCCTCTGGGACCGCACCAACCGGCGTACGGACGGCTACGGCGGCGACCTCGCGTCCCGCGTCCGCTTCGCGGCGGAGCTCGTGGCGGCGGTGCGCGCGGCGGTCTCCGCCGACTTCCCCGTCCAGTTCCGGCTCTCGCAGTGGAAGGCGAACGCCTTCGACGCGAAGCTCGCGGACACCCCGGCCGAGCTGGACGCCCTCCTTGCCCCGCTGGCGGCCGCGGGCGTCGACTCCTTCCACGCCTCCACGCGCCGCTACTGGCTGCCCGAGTTCGACGGCGAGGACCTCAACCTCGCGGGCTGGGTCAAGAAGCTCACCGGCAAGGCCACGGTGTCCGTCGGCTCGGTCGGCCTCGACAAGGAGTTCGTGGGCCCGCAGGGCTGGGCCAAGGACACCGCGTCCACCGGCATCGACCTCCTCCTGGACCGCATGGAGCGCGACGAGTTCGACATGATCGCGGTGGGCCGCTCCCTGATCGCGGACCCGGAGTGGGCGGACAAGGCGGTCACGGACCGCCTGGGCGAGGCGACCCCGTACGACGTGGGCATGCTCAGGAAGCTGGCCTGAGGGTTCATCGCCCGCCCGGCGATCGAGGGCGAGGCCGTTCAGGCCGATGAGACGAGGCCGTTCAGGCCGATGAGAGGGCCGGGGGCGAAGCCCCCGAGAAGGGCGAGCGGGCCCACGGGGCGCCACACCCCGTGGGCCCGCTCGCCCTCCGTTCGACGGGGCGTCAGCCCAACGTGTCAGCGGCCGTCGCGGACGAGTCCCGCAGGAAGCCCGCGCAGCGCTCGTACTCGTCCTGCTCCCCGATCGACTGCGCGGCCCGCGCGAGCGCATGCAGGGCGCGCAGGAAGCCGCGGTTGGGCTCGTGCTCCCACGGCACCGGGCCGTGGCCCTTCCAGCCCGCGCGGCGCAGCGCGTCCAGGCCGCGGTGGTAGCCGGTGCGCGCGTACGCGTACGACTCGACGACGCGGCCCGCCTCGAACGCCTCGTCCGCGAGCCGGGCCCAGGCGAGCGAGGACTTCGGGTACTTGGCGGCGACGTCGGCGGGCGCCGCCCCGCCCGCGAGCAGCTCGCGCGGCTCCGGGTCGTCGGGCAGATGGGTCGGGGGCGGTCCCCCGAGCAGGTTCTCGTGAATGGCCATGTGAACAAGTCTGCGCCATTGTCCGAGATCGGTAACGATCGCGTGCGCCCTGGCCGGAATCGCTCGATCCTGCCGCACACTGCTGCGGCCGGTTCCTTGACCGCGTACCGGCAAAAAGCAACCACCCTCACCACTCACGCCACACCTACGGGGGAACCCCATGCGCACGAAGACCCGCAAGAACTGGAAGCTCGGCCTGCTGGCCGCCACCGCCGCCCTGACCCTGGCCACCACGGCCTGTGAGCCCTCCGGCGGCGACGACAGCGACAGCGGCTCCAAGCCGTCCCCGACCGTGTCCGAGTCCGCGAAGAAGCCGTCCGGCAACTCCGGCGGCAGCACCGGCAACTCCGGCGGCAGCACGGGCGACACCGGCGGCAGCACGGGCGACACCGGCGGCAAGGACGAGAGCGCCAACTCCGGTGGCAGCGACGGAGGTTCGGGCGGCAGCGGCGACGACAACTGGGACCTCGCGGACCGCCAGAAGCTGCCGTCCTACAACCTCTGCGACGCCCCGAAGCAGGACCAGTACGGGGTTGTCGAGTCCATCGACATGAGCGGCGAGGGCGTCAACCCGGATCTCGGCGTCGTCCTCGGCTACTACGAGTGCGGCGGCGAGGGCCCCGTCTTCACGCCGTCCAGCGCGACCGGCGCCGCGACAAACCTGCTCGTCGAGCCGAACCACTTCAAGGTGGTCGTGGGCGGCACGCTCGCCGAGGAGCTGGGCTCCAAGACGCCGGACGCCCAGAAGTTCTTCGCCAAGCTGGAGGAGATGGAGAAGAGCGGCGAGCTCCGCGGCGACAAGGCCCCCGAGTTCTACATCGCGCACGACGGGGACCCCGCGGACAGCGTGCCGGGCGGCGAAAGCCAGGTCATCTACCTGCACCAGATCATCGACGGCGAGTAGACCCCGCGGGCAACCCCACGGGCAGCCCTCCTGGAACGACACGCGAAGGGCCCGGCTTCCCCAGGAAGCCGGGCCCGACTCACGTACGGAAAGAGCTACTTGAGCTTCGTGCCCGTGGAGCGCAGGTTCGCGCACGCCTCGGTGACGCGCTTGGCCATGCCCGCCTCGGCGGCCTTGCCCCAGGTGCGCGGGTCGTAGGTCTTCTTGGAGCCGACCTCGCCGTCGACCTTCAGGACGCCGTCGTAGTTCTTGAACATGTGGTCCGCGACGGGACGCGTGAAGGCGTACTGGGTGTCGGTGTCGAGGTTCATCTTCACGACGCCGTTCTCCAGCGCGGTGGCGATCTCCTGCTCGGTGGAGCCGGAGCCGCCGTGGAAGACGAAGTCGAACGGCTGCGACCCGGCGGGCTTGCCGTACTTGGCGCCGACGCCCTCCTGGAGGTCCTTGAGGAGCTCGGGGCGCAGGACGACGTTGCCCGGCTTGTAGACGCCGTGGACGTTGCCGAAGGACGCGGCCAGCAGGTAGCGGCCCTTCTCGCCCAGGCCCAGGGCCTCGGCGGTGCGCAGCGCGTCGTCGACGGTCGTGTACAGCTCGTCGTTGATCTCGTGCGTGACGCCGTCCTCCTCGCCGCCGGTCGGGGTGATCTCGACCTCGAGGATGATCTTCGCGGCGGCGGCCTTCGCGAGCAGCTCCTGGCCGATGGCCAGGTTGTCGGCGAGGGTCTCGGCGGAGCCGTCCCACATGTGGGACTGGAACAGCGGGTTGCGGCCGGCCTGGACGCGCTCGGCGGAGATGTCGAGCAGCGGGCGGACGTAGCCGTCCAGCTTGTCCTTGGGGCAGTGGTCGGTGTGCAGCGCGACGGTGATGTCGTACTTCGCGGCGACGACGTGCGCGAACTCGGCGAGCGCGACCGCGCCCGTGACCATGTCCTTGTTGTACTGGCCGCCCAGGAACTCCGCACCACCGGTGGAGATCTGGATGATGCCGTCGCTCTCGGCCTCCGCGAAGCCGCGCAGGGCAGCGTGCAGGGTCTGGGTCGAGGTCACGTTGATGGCCGGGTAGGCGAACTTGCCTGCCTTCGCCCGGTCGAGCATCTCGGCGTAGACCTCGGGAGTTGCGATGGGCATGTGTCCGCTCCTTGTGATGTGCGGGTGGGTGCTGGGCCCTGACCTACGGGGGCGACGTCATCGTCGCCCCCATCTTTCCAGACTTGCCGGATTGCTCCAGCCGGGGAGAGACCGGAATCCCAGGGCCGTAGGTCCCCGGTTCCCCGTGGGTCAGCTGAGGCCGAGCTCGTCCTTCGAGTACGCGAAGAGGTACGGGACACCCGTCTCGTTCTTGATCTTCTCGCCCGCACCGGTGGCCCGGTCCACGATGGTGGCGACCGCGACCACCTCGGCGCCCGCCTCGCGGGCCGCCTCGACGGCGGTCAGCGGCGAGCCCCCGGTGGTGGTGGTGTCCTCGACGATCAGGACCCGCCGCCCCTTGATGTCGGGCCCCTCCACCCGCCGCTGCATGCCGTGCGCCTTGGCG
The DNA here is from genome assembly GCF_042740175.1 of Streptomyces sp. NPDC059009. Taxonomy (NCBI): domain Bacteria; kingdom Bacillati; phylum Actinomycetota; class Actinomycetes; order Kitasatosporales; family Streptomycetaceae; genus Streptomyces; species Streptomyces sp. NPDC059009. The sequence goes on from NZ_JBHYJB010000046.1 coordinate 21,348, forward strand.
GCCTTGCGGACGACGAAGGCGTCGAGCGGCACGGAGCGGGTCCCGCGCGCGTGGGAGGCGTGCAGCATCGCGTCCGCGATCGGGTCGGCGCCGAGGGTGAGCCCGCCCACGGCGTCGTACTCCAGGGCGGCGGTCAGGTCCAGCATGATCTCGCCGACCAGCGGGGCGGCGGTGCCGTCGAGGGTGATGCGGCGGAGGTCCACGTAGTAGTCCGCCTCGATGCCCGAGGAGAGGGTCACCTTGCCGTGCACGACGGCCTTGTCCTTGATCTGCTGCAGCAGGGCGCCGCGTACGTCGTCAGTCATGCCTACGAGCTTAGAGCGAGCTCAGAGCGCGTTCAGCCCTGCCCGAGCCGCCGCCAGGTCCATGTGGTCGCCGCCTCCAGGGGCTCCAGCGGGGTGACGAGGCGGGGCGCGGTGTTGAGCCCGTTGGGCGGCCCGGTCTGCGGCTCCACGCAGACGGCGGCGTCCTGCTCGTCGTAGACGACGACCCACTCCTCGCGGCTCTTCACGTTGACCTCCAGCTGTCCGGGCCAGGTCAGCGTCACGTCGACGCCGCCGTCGGGCATCCCGAAGCAGTCGTCCCAGGGACCGGGCCGCGGCTCGATCCGCTTCCCGGTGGGCAGGTGGTCGTCCCCGCGCTCCTCCTGCCAGGCCGGAGCGAAGTCCAGGGTCACGGGTTCCCGGTCCGCCCCGAGGCTCCGGTTGAACCACGGGTGCCAGCCCGCCTGCGCCGGGAACGAGTCCCCGTACGTCTCGACGGCCAGCTTGAGCGTGAGCGCGTCCTCGGTGAGCTCGACGACCTGGGTGACCCGGCCCGGGTACGGCCAGGGGTCGGTGAGGTCGTACGTGAAGGCGGCCTCGGTCGGGGTGGCCTTCGCGGTGGTCCACTCGGCGTCGCGGGCGAAGCCGTGGATGGCGTGGGGCGGGGAGTTGAGGGGCATCTGGTGGACGGTGGCGCCGTCCAGGAAACGGCCGTCCCTGATGCGGCCGCACCACGGGACCATGGGGAAGCAGCCGTAGCGGGGGCCTTGGCGGAGGAGTTCGACGCCGTCGAGCTGCAGGCTGCCGATGCGGCAGCCGTTGCCGGGCTGGACGGTGACTTGGGCTGCGCCTGCGGTGAGGGTCACGTCGGTGGTGGTCATGGAGCTGAGTTTTCCCCAACCCCGCCCCTCCCCGAAATCCCGCTCCCGCGGGCCTGGGGCGGCCTTCCTGCCCGGGGAGCACCATCAGCCCGTCCGGCGTTTGAGGACGAGCCGCGTCAGCGGCGACAGGGGTGCCCCAGGGCGACGGAGTCGCGGATTCGGGAAGGGGCGGGGCCGGGGAAAAGGGGCGGGGCCGGGGAAAAGGAAACTCACCGCCGGCGCCGCAGCACCCGCCCCACCACGATCGCCGAAGCCACCACCACCGCAGCCGCGGGCGCGGCCCACCGCAAGGTGGCCGTGGCCGACGTCGTCTCCGGCGCCGGAGCGGGCGCGTACCGCCCCCGGGGCGGCGCGTGGTCGACCTCCTCCGCACTGCGCCCGATCATCGTCCGCCGCGCATGCGCAGCCTCCGCGGGCGGCACGACCACGGACTCGTCCGCGTCCTCGTCCATGTCCTCGTCCACGCCCACGTCCGCGCCCTCGTCCACGAGGGGGTCGAGAGAGGGCGGCGGCACCTCCGTGTCGAAGATGGAGATGACGTCACCGAGGTCGCCGGAATCGGGGGCAGCGTCAGGATCAGGCTCGGCCTCGACGGCGTCCACAACCGGCTCCTCCCCCCGGGACGCCACCACCCCCAGCCCCTCCCCGAACCGCTCAAGCAGCCTCCGCCCGGCCCCCTCCACAGCCTGTGGAGAACTCTCGGCGACCCGCCCGCCCCCGGACGCCGTCACCGCGAAGGCGAGCGTCGTGCCGCCGTCCGCCGGAACCAGCTTCACGGTCAGCGCGACCTTCACCGCCCCGCTGCCCCGCACTTCCGTGCCCTCGGCCTCGAGCTCGTACGCATCGGCGTCGGCGTCCCCGTCCCGGCGCGCGATGCGCACGGACCCCTTGTACGTGATCGCGTGCCCCCCGACCCGCACCTTCAGCCGCCCCGACAAGGGCGGCGAGTACGCGTCGGCGTCGCGCTGGAGCCCCGGGACCGCGCCCGCGACCCGCTCGGGGTCGTCGAGGACCTTCCGCAGCGCCTCCGCCGGTACCGGAACGAACACCTCATGGTCCATGACAATCGAGCCTACTCACGCCCCCACCGCCCTGTACGCACCTGTACGCAATTCACCGACTCAATTCGCATAGCGCGGATGCACCAGCGTCGACGGCGCAAGCCCCCGCACCCGCGCCCGCTCCGCGGCCCGCGCACTCCCCCGGTACCCGGCCCGCACCACCGGCCGGTCGCGCGCGGCCAGCACGAAGCCCCAGTCCCTCGGCTGGGCCCGGGCCGAGGAGCCGTCCGCCGTGCGGTCCGGGCCCGCGGCGAAGCCGGAGACACGGCCGCCCACCCGGTACGGCGCCGTGCGCAGGCCCGCCGCGTGCAGCGTCGTCTCGACCGTCCAGAAGACGCGGGGGCGGCAGTCGAAGGGGCCCGCGTGCACGGCGAGGCGGCCGCGGGGCGCGAGGACGCGGGCCGCGAGGCCGAAGAACTCCTGCGAGTAGAGCTTCGTGGACGCGGTGATGCCGGGGTCGGGGAGGTCGGAGAGCACCACGTCGTACGTGGCGCGGTGCGGCACCATCCGCAGCCAGCGGAACGCGTCGGCGTTCGTCACGCGCACCCGCCGGTCGCGGTACGCGTGCTCGTTCAGCGCGCTGAGCGCCGGGTCGTGGCGGGCCAGGTCGACGACGCCCGGGTCGAGTTCGACCACGTCGACGCGGCGCACCCCGGGGACGCGGAGCACCTCGCGGACGGCCAGCCCGTCGCCGCCGCCGAGGATGAGCACGCGCGCGTGCGGGCCCTGCATCGCGGGGCGGACCAGCGCCTGGTGGTAGCGCCGCTCGTCCCGGCCGCTGACCCGCAGCCGCCCGTCGAGGAAGAGGTCGAAGTCACGGGCGAAGTCAGGGGTGTCGGAGGAGCGGGCGGAGCCGGAGGAATGCGCGGAGGCGGACGGCTTCCCGGAGCCGCGCGCGCCACCTGAGCCACCCGCACCGCCCCCGCCACCACGTGAGCCACCTCCGCTGCCCGCTCCACCTGAGCCACCTGAGCCACTCGCATCACCGCCCCGCGGCGCACCCCCCGTCAGCACCACCTCCTGCACATCCGTCTGCACCGCCACCCGCACCCCCTCCCCGTACACCGCGTGCCGCGCCGCCCGCTCGAAGTCGCCGACGAGGGCGGCGGCGGAGGCGAGCATGCCGAGCACCGTCACGTTCGCCACCAGGAGCACCCAGCGGCCGCGCATGCTCAAGTCCCGGCGGAACAGGCCGAGTACGAGGGCGCCGCCCGCTACGGCGTTGACGGCTCCGGTGAGCAGTGCGCCCGTGAGCTGGCCGAAGAGGGGGAGCAGGAGGAAGGGAAAGGCCAGGCCGCCGACCAGCGCTCCCACGTAGTCCGCGGCGAAGAGGTCGGCGACCGCGCCGCTCGCGTCCTGGCGCCGGATGCGCTGGATCAGCACCATGAGCAGGGGGACTTCGGCGCCGATGAGCACGCCGATGGCGAGCGAGAACGCGACGAGGAGGTAGCGCGAGCCGCCCGCCCAGACGCCGCCGCGGTCGCCGGTCCACGCGAACGCCGCGTACAGCGCCATCGCGCTGCAGCCGCCGACGAGCGCGAGCGCCGCCTCGATGAGCCCGAAGCCGACGGCGGCCCGGCACCGCATGCGCTTGGCGAGGAGCGCGCCGATGCCCATCGCGAAGACCATCACGGACAGCACGACGGACGCCTGGGTGACGGAGTCGCCGATCAAGTACGAGGCGAGGGCGACGAGTTCGAGTTCGTACACGAGGCCGCAGGCAGCGCAGATGAAGACGCCCACGAGGACGAGGAGACGGCCCGTCCGGGGCGTGACGGGCAGGCGCGCTGGCGGCTCGATCACGCTGGGAACGCTACGTCACCGCACTCCTACGTCTGGTCACCCACAAGGGTGCAAACGCGGCCCGGAGGTGTACGTGATCTTCACCGGGGCACGTCACAGGGCCGCCGGCATCCTGGCCCCCACCCGCGTGCGCGTCGCCACGAGTTGACCGTCCTGCGGGTACGCGTGCCAGGTGCGCCACTGCACCTGCCCCTCGTGCCACTGCGCGAGCAGCGCCGTGAACGCGTGCGGGGAGCCGGGGAACACGCCCGCGAGGCCGTGCGGATGTTCGGCGACCAGGGCCAGCAACTCCTGGGCGCGGCCCGCGAACTGGCCTCTGGAGAGGGTCTCCACGCGCGCCGCGAACTCGTACTCCCAGTCGCCCACCCGCTTGGCGACGCCGAGCGGCAGCGGGGTGCTGCTGCCGGGGATGCAGGCGACGGTCTCCGAGCAGCTGCCCTGTTCCTGGTCGAGGAGGACTTGGTGCGAGGCGCCGAGGAGTCTCAACTCCAGCGATGCGTCCGCCAGTTGGAGGTCGAGCGTGGCCAGGGCCGGGAGCGGCTCGCGGCCCAGGGCCCAGGCGAGGTCCGCGGCGCGCGTGTCGGTGTAGGCAGTCTTCAGGGTCGTGAGCATGGGTCGGCTCCGCTAACACGCAATGGAGGTGGTGCCGGCCCGCCCGGCTGGAACACCGGGAGGTCGGATGGCCGGCTCGTGCCCACGAGTACGCCGGTAAACCGGGAAGAGGTCCTGATGACCGAACGTCCGAGGGCTGTGTTGACGGTTTAGAGGGAATCATGGACGGCGACGCCGCCACAGCGTTTTTACCCAACTTCGTAGGGTTTCCATCCCCCCGAGGGCTACCCAGCTCACCTGTTCAATCCTCCGCCGCGCGTACAACGGCGGGGCACCCGGCAGGAGTTGCCTCCCGCCGGGCGCCCCGGTCGGTGTGGAGGAGGGCCCCCTCGCTCCGGTGCTGGACCAGCTGCCCCGTGTCAGCTGCCTCCGCCGCCGCCGCATCCGCCCCCACCGCCACAGGAGGAGCCACCGCCGCAGGAGGAGCCGCCCCCGCAGGAGCTGCCGCCGCCGCACGAGTGGCCGCCGTGGTGCCCGCCGCCGTGGTGGTGCCCACCGCCGCCGCTGTCGCCGCCGCCGGCCCACCAACTGGAGCCGGAGGAGCTCGAAGCACCGGAGCGCAAGCCGGAGCGCGACCGGCCCCGCCCTCCAGTGGCGATCGCGAGCACGATCGCGATCACGACCACGCCGATGAAGATGAAGGCCATGACCATGGCCATCACGCTCCTTCCGTTCCCCCGTAGTGGCACGTCCTTGGTGCCTTGCTTGCTGCGGTACTTGGTGCCTTCTTGCGTGACAAGCAGATGCCCTCGGCCACGCGGCGCCAAAGCAGAGTTGAGGAAGTCCAGAGGTTCGGCGCAGGATGGCCGCCATGACCTCCACTTCCGGCACGTCAGCGAGCACATCCGGCACGTCGGCGAGCGGCCGACCGCTGCTCAACCGCCGTCTCGCCGAGTTCGGTACGACGATCTTCGCCGAAATGTCGGCGCTCGCCGTGCAGACCGGGGCCATCAACCTCGGCCAGGGCTTCCCCGACACGGACGGGCCCGAGGAGATCCGCGAGGCGGCGGTGCGCGCACTGCGCGACGGCCGCGGCAACCAATATCCGCCGGGCCCCGGCGTCCCCGAGCTGCGCCAGGCCGTCTCCGCCCACCAGTCCGCCGTCTACGGCCTCGCCTACGACCCGGACCGCGAGGTCCTCGTCACCGCGGGCGCCACCGAGGCGATCGCCGCCTCCCTGCTCGCCCTGGTGGAGCCCGGCGACGAAGTCATCGCCCTGGAGCCGTACTACGACTCGTACGCGGCGTCGATCGCGCTCGCGGGCGGCCGGCGCGTCCCGGTGACGCTCCGCCCCGGCGAGGGACGCTTCCGCCTCGACCTCGACGAGCTGCGCGACGCGGTCACCGACCGCACCCGCCTCCTCCTGCTCAACACCCCGCACAACCCGACCGGCACGGTCCTGACCCGCGCCGAGCTCACCGCGATCGCCGAACTCGCCGTGGAGCGCGACCTGTTGGTGATCACCGACGAGGTCTATGAGCACCTGGTCTTCGACGAGGCCGAGCACATCCCGCTCGCCTCGTTCCCCGGCATGCGCGAGCGCACCGTCACCATCGGCTCGGCGGGCAAGACGTTCTCGTTCACCGGCTGGAAGGTCGGCTGGGTGACGTCGACGCCCGAGCTCGTGACCGCCGTCCGCTCGGCGAAGCAGTTCCTCACGTATGTCTCCTCGGGTCCCTTCCAGTACGCGGTCGCCGAGGCGCTCGCGCTCCCGGACAGCTATTTCGCGTCGTTCCGCGCGGACATGCGCGCCAAGCGGGACGTGCTCGCCGCCGGGCTCACCGAGGCGGGCTTCGAGGTCTACCGCCCGCAGGGCACGTACTTCATCACCACCGACATCCGGCCGCTCGGCGAGAGCGACGGCTTCGCGTTCTGCCGGGCGCTGCCGGAGCGGATCGGCGTGGTGGCGATCCCGAACGCGGTCTTCTACGACCACAAGGAGACCGGCGCCCCCTTCGTGCGGTTCGCGTTCTGCAAGCAGACGTCCGTCCTGGAGGAGGCGGCGGCCCGCCTCAAGTCCCTGTAGCTCGTACGGGGACGCTCCGTCTCCCGTCCGGCTCTGCCCGAGTCGCGCGGCCCGCGCCGGGGGCGCAGGGTGCCTATGTGACGCACCTGAGCACCACTCTGGTCCCCACCCCCGGCAAGAAGACCGGCGAGCGGCCCGACGAGAAGCCCGAGCACGCCGCGGGCCGCCGCCCCGGCACCCGGCTCCCGGCGGCGGCCCACGCCCTCGGCGTCTTCGCCGCCGCCCGGCTGACCGGCCTCGTCGCGGTCGCCGTCGCCGCGCACCTCACCCACCAGGACACCTTCCGGCTGCTCGGCCGCTCCTGGGACTCCCGCTGGTACCTCGGCATCGCCGCCCACGGCTACGGCCGCACCCTCCACTTCGGCCCCGACGTCACCCAGAGCGACCTGGCCTTCTTCCCCCTCTACCCGGCCCTGGTGCGCGCCGTCACGACCGTCACGCCGCTCAGCTCCGGCGCCGCGGGACTGCTCCTGTCCTGGCTGGCGGCGGCCCTCTCCGCGTACGGCATCTACCTGCTCGCCGCCCGGCTGCGCGGCCCCCGCACCGCGACCTTCCTGGTCGCCCTCTGGGCCCTGCTCCCGCACTCGGTGATCCTGTCCCTCGCGTACACGGAGCCGGTCCTGACGGCGTTCGCCGCCTGGTCCCTGTACGCGCTCCTCACCGGCCGCTGGCTCTGGGCGGGCACCCTCGCGGCGCTCGCCGGGCTGTCCCGGCCCAATGGCTTCGCGGTGGCGGCGGCGGTCCTCGCCACGGCCGCGTACGAGATCGGGCGCCGGCGCGGCCGGGTCGCGGGCCGCCTCTGGGCGGGTGCCGCGCTCGCGCCGCTCGGCTGGGCGGCGTACGTCCTGTGGGTGGGCGTGCGCGCCGGCGATCCGCTCGGCGGCTACTTCACGGTGCAGCGCGAGTGGGGCTCCCGCTTCGACTTCGGCGCGGGCTCCCTCGCCTTCGCCAAACACGTCCTCCTGGACGGCGACCGCTTCGTCTTCTCCATGACGCTGGTCCTGGTGGCGGCGGCGGTCCTGCTGTACGCGCTCCTGCTCGCCGACCGGCCCCCGCTCGCCCTCGCGGTCTACACGGGCGTGCTGCTCCTGATCACGGTCGGCGGCTCCGGCTTCTTCGAGTCGAAGCCCCGCTTCCTGCTGCCCGCGTTCCCGCTCCTCCTCCCGCTCGCCTGCGCACTCACAAAAGCCCGGCGCAGGTCCGCCCACCTGGTGGTGGGCGCCCTGGCCGGGCTTTCGCTGGCGTACGGGACGTATCTGGTCGCGATCGCCGATATGCCCTTGTAAAACGGGGGATCAGCCCTCGTCGTCAGACTTCTCGTCACCCTCGGCGGAGTCGACGTCCTCTTCAAGACCCAGCTGCTCCACGAGCCAGCGGTCGAACTCGATCGCGGCCCGCACCCAGCTGACGGTCGACGACACGAAGTGCTCCAGCGAGACACCGGTGCCGATCAGCATCTGGGCCTCGCCGATGAGGCGGACCGTGCCGTCGTCGTGGGTGTGGCTGTAGACCTTCGGCCAGAGCGTGCGCCGGTTCCAGTCGTCGATCGACTCGAGCAGCTGCGGCTTGTCTTCGATCTGGTGCGGCCGGTCGTAGAAGGTCCGCACCGAGAAGACCTGCTGGTCGTCCTCGCCACGGAACATGAAGTACGTACGGAACTCCTCCCACGGCGCCGCGAGGTCACCCTCGTCGTCGACGACGTGCTTGAGCTCCATCTGGTCCAGGAGCTGCTTCACCAGGTCCTGGTCGGGGACGACGGGGCCCGCCGGTCCTGCGCCCTGCTGCGGTTCGGGCTGTCCCCCGAAATTCGGAATCGAGGACGGGTCGATGCTCACGTGCTTGGTCCCTTCGTATGGATGCGCCCATCCTCTCCCAGGAAGGGGCCCCGGGGGCAAGCCCGGGTCCCTCTCCACCGGGTTTCGGCCGTTCGCCCGCTGCGGACAGCGATTGGTCACGGGGACTGGTTACGGGGATTGGTTACGGGGGGACTGGCTACAGCGACTTGCCCGTGGCCGGTCCCACGATCAGTCCGTCCCCGAAGGCGTCGACGCGGACCGTGTCCCCGTCCTTCACCTCGCCCGCCAGGATCTCCTTGGCGAGCCGGTCGCCGATGGACGTCTGGATGAGGCGGCGCAGCGGCCGCGCCCCGTACGCCGGGTCGTTGCCCTCGTCGGCGAGCCAGGCCAGGGCCTCGGGCGTGACGTCGAGGGTCAGGCGGCGGTCGGCGAGGCGCCTGGCGAGCCGGCCGATCTGGAGCTCGGCGATGTGGGCGAGCTCGTCCTTGGTGAGCGCGGAGAAGACGACGAGGTCGTCGAGCCGGTTGAGGAACTCCGGCTTGAAGGAGGCCCGCACCACCTCGAGGACCTGCTGCTTCTTCTCCTCTTCCGTGCTGAGCGGCTCGACCAGGAACTGGCTGCCCAGGTTGGAGGTGAGGACGAGGATGGTGTTGCGGAAGTCGACGGTGCGCCCCTGCCCGTCGGTCAGCCGCCCGTCGTCCAGGACCTGCAGCAGGATGTCGAAGACCTCCGGATGGGCCTTCTCCACCTCGTCGAGCAGGACGACGGAGTACGGCCGCCGCCGCACCGCTTCGGTGAGCTGGCCGCCCTCCTCGTAGCCGACGTATCCGGGCGGAGCCCCGACCAGCCTCGCCACACTGTGCTTCTCGCTGTACTCGCTCATGTCGATGCGGACCATGGCCCGCTCGTCGTCGAAGAGGAAGTCGGCGAGGGCCTTGGCGAGTTCGGTCTTGCCCACGCCCGTCGGGCCGAGGAAGAGGAAGGACCCGGTGGGCCGATCCGGATCGGCGATGCCCGCGCGGGTGCGCCGCACGGCATCGGACACGGCACGCACGGCTTCGCTCTGCCCGATGAGGCGCTTGCCGAGCTCGTCCTCCATGCGCAGCAGCTTCTGCGTCTCGCCCTCCAGGAGGCGCCCGGCGGGAATCCCGGTCCAGGCGGCGACGACATCGGCGATGTCGTCGGGCCCGACCTCATCCTTGACCATGGTGTCCTTGGCGGCCTCCTGCTGGGCCTCGGCCTCGCTGGCCTCCTCCAACTCCCGCTCCAGGGACGGGATCTGCCCGTACAGCAGCTTGCTGGCGGTGTCGAAGTCCCCGTCACGCTGGGCGCGTTCGGCCTGCCCGCGCAGCTCGTCGAGACGTTCCTTGAGCTCACCGACGCGGTTGAGGGACTGCTTCTCCTTCTCCCAGCGGGCGTTGAGCCCGCGCAGCTCCTCTTCCTTGTCCGCGAGGTCGCGGCGGAGCTTGGCGAGGCGGTCCCGGCTGGCCGGGTCGGTCTCCTTGGCCAGCGCCATCTCCTCCATCTTCAACCGGTCCACGGAGCGCTGGAGTTCATCGATCTCGACGGGGGACGAGTCGATCTCCATGCGCAGCCGGGAGGCGGCCTCGTCGACGAGGTCGATGGCCTTGTCCGGCAGGAAGCGGGAGGTGATGTAGCGGTCGGAGAGCGCGGCGGCGGCGACCAGCGCGCTGTCGGCGATCTGCACCTTGTGGTGCGCCTCGTAACGCCCCTTGAGCCCGCGCAGGATGGCGATGGAGTCCTCGACGGACGGCTCGGCGACGAGGACCTGCTGGAAGCGGCGCTCCAGGGCGGGATCCTTCTCGATCCGCTCGCGATATTCGTCGAGGGTGGTGGCGCCCACCATGCGCAGCTCACCACGCGCCAGCATGGGCTTGAGCATGTTGCCTGCGTCCATGGCGGAATCTCCGCCCGCGCCCGCGCCCACGACGGTGTGCAGCTCGTCGATGAAGGTGATGACCTGCCCGTCGCTCTCCTTGATCTCGGAGAGGACGGTCTTCAGCCGCTCCTCGAACTCACCCCGGTACTTGGCCCCGGCCACCATCGCCCCCAGATCCAGCGAGACCAGCCGCTTGTCGCGCAGCGACTCGGGCACATCTCCCTTGACGATGCGCTGGGCGAGCCCTTCGACGACGGCGGTCTTGCCGACGCCGGGCTCTCCGATGAGGACGGGGTTGTTCTTGGTACGCCGGGACAGGACCTGAACCACACGACGGATCTCCTGGTCCCGCCCGATGACAGGATCAAGCTTGCCTTCGCGCGCGGCCGCGGTGAAGTCGGTCCCGAACTTCTCCAGCGCCTTGTACTGCCCCTCCGGGTCGGGTGTCGTCACCCGCCGCCCTCCCCTGCTCTTCTCGAACGCGTCCAGCAGCTTCTTCGCCGACGCCCCGTGCTTGTTCAGGATCTCACCGGCGCTCCCGCCCTTGGCGGCGGTGGCGATGAGCAGATGCTCGGTGGAGAGGAACTCGTCCCCCAGCTCCTTGGCCCGCTGGTCGGCGTCGGCGATGACGGCCAGCATCTCGCGGCTGGGCTGCGGCGGGGCGACGGTCGACCCGGTCACGCTGGGCAGTGCGCCGAGGGCCCGCTCGGCGTCGGCGCGCACGGCGGCCTGGTCGGCCTCGACGGCGACGAGCAGGTCGGTGATGTTCTCGTTGTCCTGCCCCTCCAGCAGTGCGAGCAGCAGGTGCGCGGGGGTCAGGTCCGCGTGCCCGTCCTTCACCGCGCGACTGGTCGCCGCGTTGATCGCGTCCCGGCTCCTGTTGGTCAGCTCTGCGTCCACGTTGCTCTTCTCCTCCTGAGACCTCTCCACGGCACCACGCCTATGACTTACCTAACGTACACAAAGTTGAGCCTATTCCACTCAAGGAGGTGGCTGAAGGGACCTAGGTCCCGGAGAGCTAGGTTCCCGCTCATGGCCATCGACCCGCGAGACCCGAGTACCCCGTTCCTCAGCTTCTGGCGGGAGCGGCACCTGTGCACCTTGACGACGCCCCGCCCGGACGGCACCCCGCACGTGGTGCCGGTCGGCGTGACGTACGACCCGGAGGCCGGCCTCGCCCGCGTCCTCGCGAACAAGTCCAGCAAGAAGGTCACCAACGTCCTGGCAGCCTCGGGCGTGGACGGCCCCGGCGGCCCGGGCGGTCCAGGTGCGCGGGTGGCGGTCTGCCAGGTGGAGGGGAGGGTGTGGGCGACGCTGGAGGGACGGGCCGAGGTGCGGACGGATCCGGCGGAGGTGGCCGAGGGGGAACGGCGCTACGAGGAGCGGTACGGGAGGGTGCCGTCGCCGAACCCGGACCGGGTGGTGATCGCGATCGTGCTGGACCGGGCGATGGGGCACAGGTCCTTGCAGTCTCCCTGACCTCCCTGGCCTCCCTGACCTCAGAACGCGGGCCGCACACACCACAGCGGCGCCACCGTGTTCAGGTCCACGGTGGCGCCGCTGCTGGGGGAAGCGCCTGCGCGATTTACAACGACGGGGGAATCGCGTCAGGCACTGCGGGGGGTGGCAGTTGTGGGCAGAGCGGACTCGGAGCGCGGCCCGCGCCCACGCCGCTCACCGACCAGCTCGTGATCGCGCTGGTCCAGGTTGACGAAGACCATCCCGTACCGGATGGCACAGCGCACGGGCTGCGGGGCGCCGCGGGGGCGGCGCAGGCACCGGAAGGCGCGCACTTCGTCGTCCTCGTCGCGAACGAGAACGACGGGCTCGCCGAGGAGGGTGACCATGAGGGAGTCGCCCTGCTCGGGGATGGCGGTGACGAGATCGATGAAGTGCCAGCCGGAGCGGTAGGCGGTGGCCATTTCGCGGCGGAAGGTGCGGTCGTCAGGAGGAGTGCTCATGACGCGGCCCCTGCCGGGCCCACGTTCCAGCCAATATCGCCAGGCGTCGCGGAGACGGAGTAGGTACTCGCTGACGCACCATCCGGGGCTGAATCAAGCGTACTCACCGTGCCCACGACCAACCCTACGGAGAAGGCGGCGACAAGCACTGAGCGAAGCATGCTCTTAAACATGGTCGGCTTCGTCCTCACTTGGTAGGTTCCACTCCCCCGGCTCCAACAAGACGATGTCCTAATCGAGCACGTCAAAGCCACACAGTGGATGCATCATGTTCCTGCACGTTCAGGACCCTGGGGGGTGGAGATTTGGACATAACACGGGCGAAAACGACACATCCTCACCCCTCAACTCCACTGTGTGATGAGGGATCGAGGTTGTACGCCATCGCACTGAGCGATGGCCGCCTGGCGCGCGCAGAGGCTGAGACCACTCCTTGCCTCGTGGAGTCGGCCCTGCTGCACCCCGACCCCGACGACCCCGGCTGGCTTCGCCCGGTGTCTCCCTCGGCCGCACTCGCACAGCGTCTCCACCCCATCGAGCGGGAGATTCAGGAACGCCGAAGGCTCACCGTTGAACTGACCGACATCTTCGAGCCATTCATGGCCATCACCGCGCGAGCTGAGCCCACGACTCATGCGATCACCGTTCTCGAAGGTGACGCGAGGATCGAAGAAGCCATAGAGCGCGCTACGGCGGAATGCCGTTACGAAGTACTCACCGTTCAGCCCGGCGGCGGCCGCAGCGAGAACACTCTCAACGCGGCATTGAAGCGCGGACAGTCCGTCCTGGACCGTGGCGTCACCATGCGCACCCTGTACCAGCACACCGTGCGGCACAGCCAGGGAACTCTCGCGTACGCGGAGCGCATCGCCCAGGGAAACGTGGAGATCCGGACGCTGGAAGAGGTGATCGACCGGCTGCTCATATTCGACCACGCGATCGCCTTCATCCCTGCCCGCGACGATCGTCAAGTCGCCCTGGAAATACGCCAGCCCGGCCTGGTCGCCTATCTCGCGAAGGTCTTCGAACAACTGTGGAGCCGAGCAACTCCGCTCCTCGAAGAAGTGCCCTACGCCCCTACCGCCAATGGCATCACCGGGGTGCAACGCACCATCGCCCGGCTCCTCATCGAAGGTCTCGTGGACGAGGCCATAGCGCGCCGCCTGGGCATGAACGTCCGCACCTGTCGCGCCCACATCGCCAAGATCGCGGCTGCTCTCGGCAGCGGCAGCCGGGCTCAACTCGGCTACCTCATAGCGAAGTCCGGAATCCTGGACAACGACACCAGCTGAGCAACTGCTCGACCATCCAGATCAAGCCAACCTGCACGTGCCCCCCGCACCCACCACCCGCCTACTCGCCGTCAACTGGTTACCCGAGGCATAAACTCCGGCAGCGTCAGCGAAGGAGGATGCGAAACCGTGGCGCCCGAGCACCACCCGCACGGAGCCGACGAGCTGTGCGAAGTCGGCGCGAGTCCGTACGCCCGTGCGCTCAGCGAAGGCCGCAAACCCCGCCAGGGCACCTCCCCCGCCCCGTGCCTGCTCAACTGCCGCTTCCGGAAGCCGAACCACGCAGCCGACGCCTTCCCCGTCGCGCAGGCTCTTCTGCGCCGTGGTGCCCGAATCCGCGCGCTCCACCGGCACACGACTCGGCACGCGATGCCGGTACCGGCCCCATGCGTCACGGTCTTCGACCACCTGGGACGCCTCGGACACCTGGGACGCCTCGGGCGCCTCGGACACCTGGGATGCCTCGGACACCTCGACCGTCTCGGGCACCTCGCCGCCCCCACGTACCCCCAAGCAACCCTCCAACCCCCCACCCCCGACAGCCCCAACAGCCCCACCCCCAACCGACAGGCCATCACCAAACCCGCCGCCACCCTCGGCACCCACAGCCGAGCCCCACTCGGCTTGCTCATGAGCCGGTCGGGAATCCTGGAGCAGGACCACTGATGCAACACACCGAGCACCCAGTCGAGGAACTCTGCGAAGCAGGCGCCGCCGTCTACGCCCGCGCCCTCCGCGAAGGCCGCATCCGCAAAGACGATGCCGTCCGGGCCCCCTGCCTGATCGACTTCGGCCTCCTCCATCCCGACGTGGACGACATGCACTGGCTGCTCCCGTCCTCCCCCACCACCGTCCTGGCCCGGCTCATGCGCACCATCGAGACCGACATCGCCCAGCAGCGCGCACAAGAGGCCCAGCTGTCGGCGCTGTTCCAGTCGTTGATGGCCATCGAGGCGTACCGCACCCCGGCCCACGAGGCCCCCGCGGTCACCGTCCTCGACGGCTTCCCCCGCATCAACGGGGCCATCACCCAGGCCATGTCCGAGGCCGGCGAGGAACTCCTCACGGTCCAGCCCGGCGGCAACCGCTCACCCCAGCTCCTCGCCAACACGCTCGCCCGCGAACAGGCCCTCCTCTCCCGGGGCTGTCGCATGCGCACCCTCTACCAGCACACCTCCCGCCACTCGCTGCCCGTCCTCGCCCACTACGAGCAGCTGGACGGGGACGTCGAGGTCCGCACCCTCGACGAGGTCACGGACCGGCTCATCGTCGTCGACCGCACCATCGCCTTCATCCCCGCCCACAAGGGCGACACGATGGCCCTCGAACTCCGCCACCCGGCCCTGGTCGACTACCTCGTCACCACCTTCGAGCGCCTCTGGCGACTGGCCACCCCGATGTACCCCTACGCGGCCCCGCAGCCCACCGAACCGGGCGGCATCACCCCCCGCCAGCGGGCCATAGCCACCCTCCTCATCGAGGGCCTCACCGACGCGGAGATGGCCACCCGACTCGGCATGAACGTCCGCACCGTCCGCGTCCACATCGCCAAACTCGCCGCCACCCTCGGCAGCGAGAGCCGCGCCCAGCTCGGCTACCTCATCGGCGAGTCCGGCATCCTCAAGCAAGACCGCTGACCTGCGCCGTGGCGCGCCCGTCCGGCAGGCCACGGGGACGTCGGAGTGCGCCCCTCGGCTATCCCACCCACCCCCGCAGCAACCCCACCCGCTCAGCCCCCCGGGGCGACCCGCCCTCCCACGCGCGGCCCCACTCCGACATGGACGCCAGCGTCGTGGACATCGTCGCGGCGCCCTCCGCCAGGCGGGACAGGAGCGTGCGGGAGAGGTCGACCTCGGTCTGGGAGTAGCCCGTGGCCGCGGCGACGTACGCCGTCAGTTCGTGTTCCTCGCCGTCCGGGGACTCCACGCACACCGTCATCGCGGGGGCCTCGTCCGCGCCGCCGAGGCCGACCGTGAGGGCCAGGTCCACCACCGCGCCCACCTGGCGCTTCAGGGACTTCACGGGGATGTCCGCCACCGTCAGGGCGTGCACGTCCTCCCACAGCCACAGGCCCGACTGGTTGTGGCCCAGGGCCACCACACCCTCCGGTGTCAGGCGGACGCCGGGGGCCAGGCCCGACGGCTTCGCGCCCACGTACACATCGCCCTCGGCGATCCAGAACAGGCCCACCATGGCCATGCGTTGCTCACTTCCCCCACAACGATCAGGTGATCAAGCGATCAGGTCGCCCTCCGCAACGCGCGAAGGGGCCGGGAGGTTCCCGCCTCCCGGCCCCTCATACGCAGAGGACTGCTAGTCGCCCGGTCTCTTCGGGCGCCACACCACCAGCGCGCTCGTCTGCTGCACATCCTGGTACGGCACCAGGTCGCGACGGTACGAGGCGTGTACCGCCGCCTCACGTTGCTGCATGGCGGCGGCGGCTCCCTCCACGGCCGCGGAGAGCTCCGCGACGCGGGACTGGAGCGCGGCGACCTGGTTCTCCAGCTCGATGATGCGCTTGATGCCGGCCAGGTTGATGCCCTCTTCCTGCGACAACTGCTGCACCTGACGGAGCAGTTCGATGTCGCGGGCCGAGTAGCGGCGGCCCCGACCCGCGGTGCGGTCGGGGGAGACCAGGCCCAGGCGGTCGTACTGGCGGAGTGTCTGCGGATGCAGCCCGCTCAGCTGTGCCGCCACCGAGATGACGTACACCGGGGTTTCGTCGGTCAGTTGGTAGGGGTTGCGTCGGCGGCCGTCCCTGTCCACTTTCCGTCACGCTCCCTTCGCGGCCTGGAACAGTTCTGCCCGCGGATCCTCGCCCGCAGTCGCCTTCCGGTACGACTCCAGTGCTTCCTTCGCCGAGTCGGTGAGGGAAGTGGGAACCGTTACTTCCACCGTCACCAGGAGGTCGCCGCGGGTGCCGTCCTTGCGGACCGCGCCCTTGCCGCGGGCCCGCATCGTACGGCCGTTGGGCGTCCCCGGTGGCAGCTTGAGGGTCACGGGCGGGCCGCCGAGGGTCGGGACCTTGACCTCGCCGCCGAGCGTGGCCTCCGCGAACGTCACCGGCACCGTCACCGTGAGGTTGTCGCCCTTGCGGCCGAAGACCGGGTGGGCGTCGACGTGGACGACGACGTACAAGTCGCCTGCCGGGCCGCCCCGTTCGCCGGGAGCGCCCTTGCCGCGGAGGCGGATGCGCTGGCCGTCCGAGACGCCCGCCGGGATGCGGACCTGCATCGTGCGCGAGGACTTCGCGCGGCCCGAGCCCTTGCAGGTGTCGCAGGGGTCCTGGGCGATCAGCCCGCGGCCCTTGCAGTCCACGCAGGGGTCGGTGAGCGAGAAGCCGCCGCCGCCTCCTCTCGACACCTGGCCGGTGCCCACGCATGTGGGACACACGCGCGGTGAGCCGTTCTTGTCGCCCGTGCCCGAGCACGCCTTGCAGGGGGCCTGGGACGACATGCGCAACGGGACCGTCGCGCCGTCCACCGCCTCCGTGAAGCTGAGCGTGACCTCGGACTCGATGTCCTGGCCGCGGCGCGGCTGCGTACGCGTCCCCGCGCCACCGCCGCCCCGGTTGAACAGGCCCCCGAAGACGTCACCGAGCCCGCCGCCGAAGCCGCCGGCGCCGCCCGCCCCACCGCCGCCCTGGGCGCCGCCTCCGAAGAGGTCGCCCAGGTCGAAGTTGAACGTGCCGCCGCCGGCGCCGCCGGGGCCTGGCCTGAAGCCGCCGTTGCCGAAGAGAGCACGCGCCTCGTCGTACTCCTTGCGCTTCTTGGGGTCGCCGAGGACGTCATTCGCCTCGGAGATCTCCTTGAAGCGCTCCTCCGCCTTCGCGTTTCCCTTGTTGGCGTCCGGATGGTTCTCGCGTGCGAGCTTCCGGTACGCCTTCTTGATCTCGGCTTCGGTGGCGTCCTTGGGGACGCCGAGGACCTTGTAGTAGTCCTTCTCGATGAAGTCCTTGGTGCTCATCGGCCTCGACGTCCCTCCTCACTCATCTCAGTGCCGTCAGCCCTCGTCCGGGCCACCGGTCTCCTTCTTCTCGTCCGCCTCGCCCGCGGAGGCGGCCTCGCCGTCCTCCTTGACCGTCTGCGCGCCGGGCTGCGGCTCGGCCACCGCCACGCGCGCGGGACGGATGGTGCGCTCGCCGATCCGGTAGCCGGGCTGCAGGATCGCCACGCAGGTCGTCTCGGTGACGTCCGGTGCGTAGCTGTGCATCAGGGCTTCGTGGATCGTCGGGTCGAAGGGCTCGCCCTCCTTGCCGAACTGCTGGAGGCCCAGCTTCGCGACGACGGTCTCCATGGATTCCGCCACCGACTTGAAGCCGCCCACCAGCTCGCCGTGTTCACGGGCGCGGCCGATGTCGTCGAGGGTCGGGAGGAGCTCGGTGAGGAGGTTCGCCGCGGCGATCTCCTTCACCGTCACCCGGTCCCGCTCCACCCGGCGGCGGTAGTTCTGGTACTCGGCCTGCAGCCGCTGGAGGTCCGCGGTGCGCTCGTTGAGCGCGGTACGGACCTGGTCCAGCTGGGCGGTCAGGCCGACGGACTGGCTTGCGTCCCCGGCCGGGGCCGCCGGGCCCTCCTCGGTGGAGGGCTCGGCGGCCTTCGGCGCCGCGTCATCAGGGGTGGCGCCGGAGGGGACGTCGGGCTGCTCGGCGTCGCCGAGGCCCGGGGTCTCCTCAGTCATCAGGCGGCGCCGCCCTTCGCGTCACCGGGCTTCTCGTCGTCGACGATCTCGGCGTCCACGACGTCGTCGTCCTTCGACATGTTCGGGGCCTCGCCGCCCGGAGCGGCACCCTCGGCGCCACCCGCGGCCTGCGCGCCCTGGGCGTCGGCGTACATGGCCTGGCCCAGCTTCTGCGAGACGGCGGCGACCTTCTCCGTGGCGGTGCGGATCTCGGCCGTGTCCTCGCCCTTGAGCTTCTCCTTCAGCTCGGTGACGGCTTCCTCGACCTCGGTCTTGACCTCGCCGGGGACCTTGTCCGCGTTGTCGGCCAGGAACTTCTCCGTCTGGTAGACGAGCTGCTCGCCCTGGTTGCGGGACTCGGCGGCCTCGCGGCGGCGGTGGTCCTCGTCCGCGTACTGCTCGGCCTCCTGGCGCATGCGGTCGACCTCGTCCTTCGGCAGCGAGGAGCCGCCGGTGACGGTCATCTTCTGCTCCTTGCCCGTGCCCAGGTCCTTCGCGGTCACGTGCATGATGCCGTTGGCGTCGATGTCGAAGGAGACCTCGATCTGCGGGACGCCGCGGGGCGCGGGCGGCAGGCCCGTGAGCTCGAACATTCCGAGCTTCTTGTTGTACGCCGCGATCTCGCGCTCGCCCTGGTAGACCTGGATCTGCACCGACGGCTGGTTGTCCTCGGCCGTCGTGAAGATCTCCGAACGCTTCGTCGGGATCGTCGTGTTGCGCTCGATCAGCTTGGTCATGATGCCGCCCTTGGTCTCGATGCCGAGGGACAGCGGGGTCACGTCGAGGAGCAGGACGTCCTTGACCTCACCCTTGAGGACACCGGCCTGGAGCGAGGCGCCGATGGCGACGACCTCGTCCGGGTTCACACCCTTGTTGGCCTCCTTGCCGCCGGTCAGCTCCTTGACCAGGTCGGCGACGGCGGGCATGCGGGTGGAGCCACCGACGAGAACGACGTGGTCGATCTCGCTCAGCTGGATGCCGGCGTCCTTGATGACGTTGTGGAACGGCGTCTTGCAGCGCTCCAGGAGGTCGGACGTGAGCTGCTGGAACTGGGCGCGCGTGAGCTTCTCGTCCAGGTGCAGCGGGCCCTCGGCGGAGGCCGTGATGTAGGGCAGGTTGATCGTGGTCTCCGTGGAGGAGGACAGCTCGATCTTGGCCTTCTCGGCGGCCTCACGGAGGCGCTGGAGCGCCATCTTGTCCTTGCCCAGGTCCACGCCGTGGCCGTTGTTGAACTGCTTGACCAGGTAGTCGACGACGCGCTGGTCCCAGTCGTCACCACCGAGGTGGTTGTCGCCGTTCGTGGCCTTCACCTCGACGACGCCGTCGCCGATCTCGAGCAGCGAGACGTCGAAGGTGCCGCCACCGAGGTCGAAGACGAGAATGGTCTGGTCGTCCTTGTCGAGGCCGTAGGCCAGGGCGGCCGCCGTCGGCTCGTTGACAATACGCAGGACGTTCAGGCCCGCGATCTCGCCGGCCTCCTTCGTCGCCTGACGCTCGGAGTCGTTGAAGTACGCCGGGACGGTGATGACCGCGTCGGCCACCTTCTCGCCCAGGTACGACTCGGCGTCGCGCTTCAGCTTCTGCAGGATGAAGGCGCTGATCTGCTGGGGGTTGAAGCCCTTGTCGTCGATGTCCACCTTCCAGTCGGTGCCCATGTGGCGCTTGACCGACCGGATGGTCCTGTCGACGTTGGTGACCGCCTGACGCTTCGCGACCTCGCCGACGAGCACCTCACCGTTCTTGGCGAAGGCGACGACGGACGGCGTGGTCCTGGCGCCCTCTGCGTTCGTGATGACGGTGGGCTCACCGCCCTCCAGAACGCTGACGACGGAGTTAGTCGTGCCCAGGTCGATGCCGACCGCACGTGCCATTTCGATTCCTCCAGATACCTTCTTGAGTGGAACTGACTCAAGGATGCATGACCCATCGGACATCGTCAACAGACCTGAGTCGAGGCCACTCAACTTTTATCCCGCTCTTACAGGCAGGAACGCGACACGGGCGAGGCGCCGCAAGCCTTCTGCCCGCTTTGCCCACCGGGGCTTCCTACTCTGAGCCCGTGGACCCCACCCCCCTCACCCGGCGCCTGGCCGCGAGCCCCCTCGCCGCCCTCGCCGCGCTCCCCCTCCGCCTCTCCGTAGTGGGCCGCTACAACGCGAACGTCCTGCGGCGCTCCGCGAGCTGGCTGGTCACCTCGCGCGAGAACTCCTGCTTCACGTACGACCTGGAGCCGGTCAACCGCGAGCACCTGGCCTGGTTCACCGCGACCGTCACCGGCCGCCCCGTCCAGGAGATCCGCGGCTACCTCGACGAGGTGGAGGGCGACGCCGCGCTGCGCGAGTCCCTGCGCTCCCGGCTCGCGGCGGGCGCGCGCAGCAGGACCTGCGACCACCTGGTGCGCTACGGACGCAGGGCCGCCGCATACGCCGCCGTGCGGGCCCTGCGCCCCGCCCTCGTCGTCGACTGCGGCACCCACCGGGGCATCACCGCGACGCTGGTCGCCGCCGCCCTGCTGCGCAACGGCACAGGCCGCGTCACCACCGTCGACGTCGACCCGCGCGCGGGAGAGCTGGTGCACGGCCCGTACGCGAAGGTCACCGACCGCGTGTGCGGCGACTCCGCGGCCGCCCTCGCCGACCTCGCGGGGCGGGACGCCGGCCTCCTGCTCCTCGACACCTACGTGGGCCCCGAGCACGAGCGCGCCGAACTGACCGCCGCCACACGTGCGTTGGCGCCCGGTGCGCTCGTCCTGTCCACCACCAGCCACCTGTGGCCGGAGCTGGCCCACTGGTCGGAGCGGGAGGGCCGCTCCTTCCTGCACTTCCGCGAGGCCCCGGCCCACCACTGGCACCCGGGCGCGGGCTACGGCGCCTCGTACCTGCCGCCGGCCGCCGCACCCCCGGCGTCGTCGTCCCGCGCGCAGGCCACGGGCACGTCCCGGTGAGCACCGCCACCGACCGCCGCGTCGGCCTCTACCTCCGCTACGAGCAGTGGCACGGCCTCGACCGCGCCCTCCTGCGCTCCCCGGCGCAGCCCCTCTTCACGCGCCGCGCCGCCCGCCGCCTCGCGGTGCTCGGCTACCACGGCGTCGAGGACCCGGCCGCCTTCGCCGCCCAGCTGGACCACCTGCACGCGCGCGCGTGCCCGGTGTCGCTGCGGCAGGTCGAGGCGGCCCTGCACGAGGGGCGGCCGCTGCCCGCGCGGGCGGTCCTGGTCACCTTCGACGACGGTGAGCGCTCCGTCCTCACCCACGGACTGCCGCTGCTCCGGGAGCGCGGGATCCCCGCCGTCTGCTTCGTCGTCGCGGGGCTCGTCGGCACCGACGAGCCCTTCTGGTGGGACGGGCTGAGCGACGCCCAGCAGTACGCGCTCAAGCAGCTCCCGTACGAGGAGTTCCGCCGCGCCCGCGCCCGCCTCCCCCGCGCCCCGCGCCGCCCCCAGCTCACCCCCGAGGAGCTGCGCGAACTCCGGGACGGCGGCGTCGAGATCGGCAACCACACCCTGACCCACCCCCGCCTCGACCGCTGCGCCGACACCGTCGTGCGCGAGGAGGTCACCGCCGCCCATGAGCTGCTCACCGGCCACCTGGGCACCCCGCCGGGCTCCTTCGCCTACCCCAACGGCGACTTCGACGCCCGCGCCGACCGGCTGCTCGCCGGGCTCGGCTACCGCACCGGCTTCCGCTACGACCACCGCCTCACCGACCCGGCGGACCGGCACCCGCTGCGCCTGAGCCGGCTGCGGGTGTCGACGCGGACGACCCCGGCGCGCTTCGAGACGGCCCTGTCCGGACTCCAACCCGCCGTCTACCGGGCCGGGTTGGCCGCCTTCTCGGCCGCCCGACGACTGCGCGGTGGCGGCAGCGGCACCCCGCCCGCCACCGCCACCAGGGACTTCGTCAGCCCGGCGAACCGCTCCTCCCAGATCTCCGACTCCGGGAAGTAGTCCCGCAGTTCGGTGCGGGACACCAGCTCGACCTCGGCCACGTCCCGTACCGCCTTGGCGTGGCCGCCCGGCTTGATGTGCCCGTACCGCCAGTGCCGGGCCACGTGGACGCGCGCCTGGAACGGCAGCCACTGCATGCCGGGGAAGTTCCAGTGCGGCTCGATCGGGAAGTAGCGGTAGGGCGTCTGCACCCAGTGGCGCGGGGCGGCGGCGCGGACCGTGTCGGCCAGGCGGCGGCGCCGCTCGTGGCCGCCGACGTGCTCGAGGAGGCTGTTGGAGACGACCACGTCGTAGGCGCCGGGCACTCCCTCGCAGGCGTCGGCGACGATCTCGCGCATCCAGGGGGCCTCGTCGCGGACCGTGTGCGGGTCGGTGTTGACGAGGGTGACGGAGGCCGGGCGCACCGGGGCGGTGTGCCAGAAGGAGGCGGACCCGCCCAGGTCGAGCACGTCCATCTCGCTCAACTCAGGGAATCTGAGCATGAGTTCACGCCACCGCTGCTGCCGGGCCCGGCCCGCGAACCGGGCCACCACGCCCGGCACGGCCGCTCCAGGGACGCGCACGTCGGGCACGCTCACCACGCACGCACCCCCACCAGCAGCCCCGCGAGCCGCCCGACCGCGTCGTCGAGCTCCGCCGCGCAGGCGCGCAGCACGTCGTAGGGGGCGCCCCAGGGGTCGGCGACCTCGTCCTCGGCGGCGGGCACCACGGCGACGGTGCCGCGCCGGGCGGCGGCGCGGGCGATGACGCCGGGCCCCGGCTCCGTGGCGGACGCGAGGCGCAGGAACTCCTTCAGGGTGAAGCAACGCCGCAGCGCCAGCGGGGCGAGCCGCACCGCCGCCTCGCGGTGCTCGCGTGCGAGGCCGAGCACCAGGTCGGCGCCGTCGACGAGCTCCTCGGTGAGCGGCCGGGCGGTGAAGTCGGCGCCGTCGCCGCCGCGTTCCTCCAGGACGGAGCGGGTGGCGGCGTCCATGCCGGGGCGCCGCTCCGTCTGGGTGCCCGCACTGGCGACGAGGACCGGCGAGTCCGCGCCGAGCCGGAGCGCGAGCAGCCGTTCGGCGAGGACGGAGCGGTGCTGGTTGCCGGTGCAGACGAACAGCACGCGGGTGACGGCGCGCCCGTCTGGCGTCAACTCCCGTGGCACACCGGTCACTTGCCCCTCCATGGCCGCTTGCCCGTCCGTGGTCACTTGCCCCTCCGTGGTCACTTGTCGCCCGCGAGGTAGGAGAGCGCGGGCGCGGGCGGCGACAGGTGCCGGGTCGCCGGGGGGCGGGGGGCGGGCAGGTCGCCGTAGCTGCCGTAGCCGCTGTCCTTGGGGAGCGCGGCCATGCTGAGCACGGTGCCGAGGGTGCGCACGCCGACCCGGCCCAGCGACTCGGCGGCGCCGCGCACCTGGTCGCGGGTGGTCTTGGCGGCGCGCACGACGAGGAGCGCGCCGTCGGCGAGCCGGGCCAGGCCCACGGTGTCCGCGACGGGCAGCAGCGGCGCGGTGTCGACGATGACCACCTCGTAGCGCTCGGCGAGCTGCCGCAGGACGTCGCGCATGCGCTCGGAGGCGAGCAGCTCCGTGGGGTTGGGCGGCACGGCGCCGCTGGCGAGGACGGCGAGTCCGTGCGGGGCCTGCTGGACGACGTCCTCGACGCCCGCGCGGCCGATGAGGACCGTCGTCAGGCCCGCGTCCTGCACCAGTCCGAACGTCCGCGCCACCCGCGGCTTGCGCAGGTCCGCGTCGACGAGGCAGGTGGCCACGCCCGCCGCGGCGAGCGAGAGGGCGAGGTTGCCCGCGGTGCTGGTCTTGCCCTCGCCGGGCAGCGACGACGTCACGGCGATCACCCGGGGCCGGTCGTCGACCTGGGCGAACTGCAGATTGGTGCGGAGCCTGCGGAACGCCTCGGCGCGCGCCGAGTGGCCGCCGCCCGCGCCCGCGAAGGGCTGCTGCGGGGCGTCCTTGTCGTACGGGATGGCGCCGAGCACCGGCAGGTCGGTCAGCGCGCCGAGGGCCTCGCCGGACTTGAGGGTGGTGTCGAGGGTCTCGCGCAGGACCACGAGCCCGGCGCCGAGGAGCAGTCCGGCGAGGACCCCGGCGGCGAGGTTGAGCAGCGCCTTGGGGCTGACCGGCTCCTGCGGGGTGGTGGCGCGCTCGGTGGTGCCGAGGGAGACCGGGGAGACGGGCGGGCCCGCGGGGGCGGGCATGCCGGGCTCGGCGGCGGGCGCCTGGCGGGGGGTCTCCAGGCTCTCGACGACCGAACTGAAGCGGGTGGCCACGGCGTTGGCGGTGGCGGCGGCGCGGCGCGGGTCGGTGTCGCGGACGGCGATGTTGATGAGCACCGTGTTGGGGGGCGCCTCGGCGGTGACGCGCGTCGCCAGCTCCTCCGGAGTGGTCGGCAGGTGCAGCCGCTGCACCACGGGCCGCGTCACCTGCTGGGTGGCGACGATCGCCGCGTACGACTGGACACGGGCCTGCGAGAAGCTCTGCCCCTGGTTGAGCTCGGTGCTGCCCGCCCCGGCCCGGGTGGCCACGAACAGCTGGGTGCGGGCCTCGTATTCGGGGGTGCTCAGCGCGGTGGCGGTCTGCGCGCCGGCGATGCCGAGCAGCAGACAGAGGGCGCTGAGCCGCCAGCGTCTGGCGAGTACCTTCAGGAATCCGCGGAGATCCAATGTGCGCTCCTCGTGGCTGACTGCGTCGAGAGAACTGCGGCTCGAATTGCGTCTCGAATTGCGTCGAGAATGGAGGCGGTCCGTCCGTTTCGGGCGGCCGCCGCGCCGTGCTCAGACCTTCGGAGCAGGGCGGTCCGCACGGACGGCGGCGAGGAGCCGGGACGCGGCGGGCTGCTGGAGCACCAGCCGGTCGGCGTCGTCGGGCGCCGTGCGGTAGGGCACCGTCAGGAAGGCGATGTCCTCCTGGGGCACCGCGCGGACCCGCTTGACCATGCCGTAGAGCTCGGCGAGGGAGTCGAGTCCGGAGTCGGCGGTGACCGAGGACGTCGCCGCGTCCAGGACCGGGTAGATGCGGGTCGGTGAGGCGAGGACGCCGGAGCCGCGCAGCTTCTCGCCGAGGGTGGTGAGGAACGCCTGCTGGCGGCGGATGCGGTTGGGGTCGCTGCCGTCGCCGACGTACTGCCGCGCCCGTACGTAGGCGAGCGCGTCGTCGCCCTTGATCGTCTGGCGTCCGGCGGGCAGGTCGAGCCCCACATTGGGGTCGCGCTCCGGCTTCGGCAGGTTCACCTCGACGCCGCCGACGGCGTTCACGATCTTCTTGAACCCGGCGAACTGCAGGACCAGATGGTGGTCGACGCGGATGCCGGTGAGCCGCTCGAAGGTGCGGATGGTGCAGGCGGCGCCGCCGAACTCGTAGGCCCAGTTGAACTGGGCGCGCTGGGCCCTGCTGCGGCCGCCGCCCGGCGTGGCACAGCTGGGGATGTCGGCGTAGAGGTCGCGCGGGACGCTGATGATCTCGGCGCGCTTCCGGTC
Organism: Streptomyces sp. NPDC059009; assembly: GCF_042740175.1. Classification (NCBI taxonomy): domain Bacteria; kingdom Bacillati; phylum Actinomycetota; class Actinomycetes; order Kitasatosporales; family Streptomycetaceae; genus Streptomyces; species Streptomyces sp. NPDC059009. The sequence continues at coordinate 47,039 of NZ_JBHYJB010000046.1, forward strand.
GCCGGACAGGTGCAGCAGCATCGTGGTGTCGGAGCGGCCGTTGCCGTGCTCGGCGGTGTAGTCGGAGCCCATCAGGAGGATGTTGCGGGCCTCGCCGTGGGCGGCCCGGGGGCGCTCGGCGCTGTGCAGGGCCAGGGCCCTGGCGACGGACTCGTCGGTGCGGATGTTGCCGTCGAACTTGCGGTAGAGGGCGTAGGCGGCGACGGCCGACACCACGGTGACCACGGCGGCGCCGAGGGCGGCGACCTTCCACAGGCGGCGCAGGTTCGGGCGGCGCGGGCCGGAGAGCCGGGGCAGGCCGGGGAGCCGGGACAGACCAGACGGCCGGGGCAGTCGTACGCGTCCCATGGCTCAGGACACCGCCATTCCGGCCTCGGGGGCGGCGGGGGCGGGGACCTCGGCGAGGTGGGCGGGGCGTTCGGCGCGCTCCGTGAACCACTCGATGGTCCGCAGCAGCCCGTCGGCGACCGGGACGGCGGGGGTCCAGCCCAGCTCGGCGCCGGCCAGGGCGATGTCCGGGCGGCGCCGCCTGGGGTCGTCCTCGGGCAGCGGCACCAGGACGATCTCCGCGCGGGAGCCGGTGAGTTCGCGGATCCACCCGGCGAGTTCGAGCATCGTCACCTCGTGCGGGTTGCCGAGGTTGACCGGGCCCGCGAGGTCCGCGCCGAGCATCCGCAGCACGCCGTCCACCAGGTCGTCGACGTAGCAGAGCGAGCGGGTCTGGGAGCCGTCGCCGGTCACCGTGAGGGGGGCGCCGTCCAGGGCCTGGCGGATCAGGGTCGGCACGACGCGGCCGTCGCCCGGGCGCATGCGCGGCCCGAAGGTGTTGAAGATCCGCACGATCCCGGCGTCGGTGCCGCGCTGGCGCCGGTAGGCCATGACCATCGCCTCGGCGAACCGCTTCGCCTCGTCGTAGCAGCCGCGCGGGCCGACCGGGTTCACATGGCCCCAGTAGCTCTCCGGCTGCGGGTGCACCAACGGGTCCCCGTACGCCTCGGAGGTCGACGCCAGCACGAACCGGGCGCCCTTCGCGGTCGCCAACTCCAGTGCGTGGCGGGTCCCTTCGGCACCGACCCGGAGCGTGGCGAGCGGGTGGCGCAGATAGTCGGCCGGGGAGGCGGGCGAGGCGAAGTGCAGGACGGCGTCGACGGGCCCCTCCACCTCCAGGCCGTGGATGACGTCGCAGCCCTGGAGCGTGAACCCCGGACGGACCGTCAGATGCGCGATGTTCTCGGGGTTCCCGGTGAGGAAGTTGTCGACGCAGACGACGTGGTCGTACCCGCTCTCCAGCAGTCGCTCGCACAGATGGGAGCCGAGGAATCCGGCACCTCCGGTCACTACGGCCCGCATGCCCGTACCTCTCGCGCTCTGGGGTTCTGGTGCCGTCCGGCCACGCGTGGCGCCCGACCCGGCCCTGCACATCGTGAGAGAGTCCTAGCCTTAAAACGGATCTTTCGTGACAAACCACGCTGATTTCCCACGAAAGGACGCCGCGCATGCTGACCAAGCGGCTCATCGACCTCGCAGGGAGCCTGGTTCTGCTGCTCCTCGCCGCCCTGCCCGCCGCTCTGATCTGCGCCGCGATCGCCCTGACCTCCCCCGGCGGCGTCCTGTTCCGGCAGGCGCGCGCGGGCCGCGACGGACGCCCCTTCCAGATGCTGAAGTTCCGCACGATGCGCGCGGGCGCGGACGCCGAACGGGCGGCGCTCACCGCCCGCAACGAGGCGGACGGCCACCTCTTCAAGCTCCGCCACGACCCCCGGATCACCCCCGTGGGCCGTCTCCTGCGCCGCCTCTCCCTCGACGAACTCCCGCAGCTCGTCAATGTGTTGCGCGGCGAGATGTCCCTGGTGGGCCCCCGCCCGCTGCCGCTCACCGACTCCGGCTACACGGGCCCCGCCCGCGGCCGCCTCGCGGTGCCGCCGGGGCTGACCGGCCTCTGGCAGGTCAGCGGCCGGTCCTCGCTGACCTGGGACGAGATGGTCCGGCTCGACCTGCACTACGTGGCACACCGCTCGCTCCGCCTCGACCTGGCCATCCTCGCCCGCACGGTCCCGGCGGTGCTGACCGCGCGGGGCGCGCACTGACCTCGTACGGCTCCGCGATTCCGTATGCCCCTCGCGCACCGAACCCGTACGGCCCCTCGCACTGAACCCCGTGACACCCCACGTACTGACGCCCCTGCCCGCATCCCTCTCCCCCTCCCCCTCCCCCCGGAGCCCGCCATGCGCCTCAGCGAACGCGCCCGCCTCAAGCTCGACTCCCTGCTGCCCGCCCCGCTCGGCTACCGCCTCGACCTGCTGCGCCCGCTGCGCTTCTACGGCGGACCGATGAACGGCCAAGGGGCGCGCCAGCGCCTGGTGCGCGAGCTGATGCGGGCCGTCGCCTTCGACGAGATCGTCGAGACCGGCACCTACCGGGGCGTCACCACGACCTTCCTCAGCGATGTCTCCGGGCTGCCGGTCCACACCGCCGAGGTGTCGCCGCGCTACGTCCGCTACGCGCGCGTGCGCTGCGCCACCCACCCGTCCGTCACGGTCCACCACCGCGACTCCCGGGACCTGCTGCGCGAACTCGCCGCCCGGCCCGGCGCCCCCACCCTCTTCTGCTACCTGGACGCGCACTGGGGCGAGGACGTCCCGCGCCACGACGAGCTGCGCATCATCCACGCCCGCTGGCCCCGCGCGGTCGTGATGATCGACGACTTCCAGGTGCACGACGACCCCGGCTACGCCTACACCCGGTACGGCGGCGCCCCGCTCAACCTGGACTACCTCCCCGAACTGCCGGGCTGGCGGCCCTTCTACCCGGCCACCCGCGCCGCCGCCGAGACCGGTGACCGGCGCGGCTGTCTGGTCCTCGCGACGGCCGCCCTGGCCCCCGCCGTCGCCGCCCTCGACGGCCTGCGCCCCGCCGGCCGCCACCTGGTCCCCACCCCGGCCACCTGACACCCCGAACCACTCTGCCGCCCCGAGAGAAGACGCCCGTGGAAACACCCGTGAACATCCCCCGCGTCGCCGTCCTGATGACCTGTCACAACCGCCGGGACAGGACGCTCGCGGCCCTCGCGGCCCTGTACCGGCAGCGCGGACTGCCCGCCGGCGCCACCCTCGCCGTCCACCTCGTCGACGCGGGCAGCGGCGACGGCACGGCGGCCGCCGTCGCCGAGCAGTACCCCGACGTGGACGTGATGAGGGTCGGCACGGACGTCTTCTGGGGCGCCGGGATGCGCCTCGCCAGCCGCAACAGCCGCCGCTCCGGACTGCCGCCCTGGACCCACCAGTTGTGGCTCAACGACGACGTCGTCCTCGCCGACGACGCCCTCGCCCACCTCCTCGCCACCGCCCACGCACTGCCCGCCCCCGCGGTCCTGGCCGGGGCGGTGCACGCCACGGACGGCCCCGCCACCACCTACTCCGGCCGCCGCCGCACCCGCCCCCGCTGGCACCCGCGCACCCACGACTTCGCCCTGGTCGAGCCGACCGGCCGCCCCGAGCCCTGCGACACCTGCAACGGCAACGTGGTCCTCGTGCCCCGCCCCGTGCGCGAGCGGCTCGGCGACATCGACCGCCGCTTCCGGCACTCCATGGGCGACTTCGACTACGGCCTGCGGGCGCGCCGGGCCGGGATCCCCGTGTACGTGGCGCCGCGCCACGTCGGCGTCTGCGACACCAACCCGCCGGGCACCGGCTCCCACGCCCCCGGCATCGGCGTGCGCGAGGCACTGCGCCGCGTCACGTCCCAGCGCGAACTCCCGCCCCTGCAGTGGTGGGCGTACTGCCTCCGCCACCTGTGGCCCTGGGCTCCGCTCCTGATGCTGTCCCCGTACGCGCGGACGGCACTCAGAGCCCTGCGCGGACAGCGCTCGGGCCCCCGCGGGAACGAGGCCACCCCCCGATGACCACCGCCACCGCCGCCGCCTCCACCGTCGCCACCACCTCACCCACCACGCTCCTCCTCGCCCTCACCGCCGCGCTCGCCGCCGCCGGGCTGCTCCTCGTGCTCGTCCGCGTCCCGGCGGCCGGGGTCGCGCTGCTCGCCGGGGGCCAGGCGTGGCAGGTCGTCGCGCGCGGCCAGGTGCCCACGCTCGACCTCGGCCTGATCAGCCTCTACCCCCTCGACGTCCTCTCCGCCTGCGCCGCCGTCGCGACCGTGGTGGCGCTGCTCCGCCGCACGACCCGCCCGCACCTCGGGTACGCGGCCCTTGGCGCCCTCGCCCTGCTGATGCTGGCGTCCCTCGTGACCGGCGCCCGCGCCTACGGCCTGGAGCCCGCGGGCAACGACGCGCGCGGCGCCTTCGCGTATCTGCTCGTGGCGGCCGCCTACACCGCGTCCGCCCCGCCGAGCCCCCGCCTCGACACCCAGGTCTGGCGCATCTGGACGCTCCTCGCCTCCCTCTATGCGGCGGTCGCGGTGGTGTGGTGGACCCGGACGGGCATCGGCAGCAGCTCCGACCAGGTCCTGGTGGGCGGCGAGCTGGTGAACGCGCGGCCCGACGACGCGGCCTCCGCACTCGTCGTCGCCCAGGCCGCCGTGGCCCTGCTCTGCGCCCGCCGGACGGGCCCCGGGCACCGCCTGCTGGCCGCGGCGCTCCTCGTGGTCGTGCTGCTGCTCCAGCACCGCACGGTGTGGCTGGCCGCGTTCGTGATGGGCGCGGGCTGGCTGCTGCTGCGCCCCGGCTCCGGGGTGCGCAGGACGGCTTCGCTCGTCGCGGCCGGGCTCACCGGCCTCCTCGGCGTGACCGGGGCGCTGCTCCTGTCCGGCAGCGAACTCACCCAGAACCTGACCACGTCGGCCACCGACGAGGGGACGATGCAGTGGCGCATCGCGGGCTGGCGGCTGCTGCTCGACCGTCTCGACGGGACGGCGGACTGGCTGTTCGGCCTCCCCTTCGGCTCCGGGTACGCACGGTTCGTGGACGGCGGCGTCGTGGAGAGCCAGCCGCACAACTACTTCCTCCATCTCCTGCTGCGCGCGGGCCTGTTGGGCCTGGTGGCCGCCGCGGTGGCGATCGTCGCCGCCCTGCGACGCACGGACCGCCGCACCCCCACGGGGCTCGCCCTGTGGCTGACGACCGCCGGGGTCTGCGTCTTCTGCTGCACGTACGCGCCGACGGTGGAGCAGGGCCTGCTGCTGGGCCTGCTGCTCCGCCACGGCGCGGTGCACGCCGAAGCCCGCACGCAGTCGGCGCCCCCCGCCCTCGTGCGCACGCCGCTCACCCCCACGACCCCATGACGACACGGTCGACACGGTCGACACGGTCGACACGGCCGACGCGGTCGGGGCAGTCGGGGCGTTCCGGGCAGTCGGGACGGTCGGCACTGCGCAACCTCGGCTGGAACTACGGCGGTTCGGCCGCGGCCCTGGTCGTGCAGCTCGGCTACACGGCGGGCACCGCGCGCCTGGTGGCCCCGGACCGCTTCGGCGCGTACGCGGCGGCGCTGAGCGTGATGATTCTGCTGGGCCACATCTCGTACGCCGGTCTGATCACGCCCCTGCTCCGCTGCCCCGCCCTCACCCGCTCACTCCTGCGCACGGCCCGCCGCATCGCAACAGCCGTGGGCCTGCTCTGCTTCGTGTCTGCCCAGGCCGCGGCCCCCGCCGCCGCCCGGCTGCTCGGCATCCCCGACGCGGAGCCGATGCTGCGTCTGCTGAGCGCCCAGTTCCTCACCCATCCCCTGGCGTTCACATCGCTGTGCGGGCTGCGGCGCTGCGGACGGGCCCGCCCCGCGGCGGCGGCCGAGGTGGCGGGACAGGCAGCGGGGGCGGCGACGGGTCTCGCCCTCCTCCTGTGCGGCATCGCGCCCTACGGCATCGCGGCGTCCCTCCCGGTCTCATCGGCCTGCACGGCACTGATCGCCGCACACCGCCTCACCCGCATCCCCCTCCCCGACGGACCCCCGGTCCCCATAAGGGAGTTGATCGGCCCGTCGAGCTTCTTCGCCGGATACGGCCTGATGGACACGGCGATCGCCAACGCACCCCTGTGGTGCGTGTCCGCCGTCTACGGCCCCGCGGCGGTCGGCCACTACTCGCGGGCCCAGCTCCTGACGGGCATCCCGCAGAACATGCTGCTCCAGGGCATCCACCAGACCGCCCTGCCCGCGCTGTCGGAGTCGGCCGAGGACCACCGGCTGCCGCGCCGGACGGTGCACGACTTGCTGTGCACCACGTCGGCGGCCGGTTTCCTGCTCTTCGGGGCGGTCGCGGGGGCGGGGCCGGACGCGCTGCGGCTGCTGCTCGGCCCCGGCTGGGAGTCGGCGGGACCGCTGGTGCCCTGGCTGGCGACGGGTGCGGCGCTGTCGCTGCTCTGCGCGGTGGGCGTCTCGGTGGACCAGGCGGGCCACGCGGAACGCGCCACACTGCGCACCCAACTGGCCTGCATCCTGGGCATGTTGACGTCTCTCGGCATCGCCGCCGCGACGCACAGCCTCACCGCTGTCGCGGGGGCGACGGCGGCGGGCCCGGCGGCGGGCATCTGCGCACAGCTGTGGACATGGCGTGCCCGATCGGCCGTCGCGCTCCCACCGCTGCTGCGGGCGTACGCGGTGCACGCGGCGGCCGGGTGCTGGCTCGGCCTCGCGGCGACGGCGGGCCACAGCGTGACGGGCGGCGGGGGCCCGTTGGGGGCGCTGCTCGGCGCGGTGTGCGCGCTGGTCCCGGCGGGGGCGGCGCTGCTGATGGTGCGCGAACGCCTCCCCGTGTACGGGGTCGTGGCGTCCCGGGGCCTGCTCACCCGCCGTACGGGAAAGAGCCCCCGCCTCACTGCGGCCGCCACCCCCTCACCGGAGGGCTAGCAGCCGCTCCAGCCCGTCGGCGAACCGCTCGCTCATGCCCTCGACCGTGTAGCGCGCGGCATCCTCGACGCACCCGGCCCGCAACCGCTCCACCCGCTCACCGTCCCGCAGCAACTCCACTACAGCAGCAGCGAATTCTCTCTCCCCGCCCCGCACCACCCACGCGTTGCGCCCATGCTCCAAATACTCGAACTCCACACTGTGAAAGGGCCATTCGGCCGTGACGACGGGCGTCCTCAGCGCGAACGAGTCGACCGCGCACAGCCCGACCCGCCCCGGCATGAGCAGCAGCTCGCTCACGGCCCCGAGGAGCGCCTTGTCCTCGGCCCGCGCGACCGGCCCCAGATCAACAACAGCAGACGCACCCCGCACCAGCTCCCGCAGCTCCCCGTCACCCGCCATCAGCAGCCGAAACCCCGGCAGTTGCCGCTCGATGCGCTCAACAGCAGCCACCAGCAGGGGAATCCGCTTGGCGGCGTCAAAGCCCCCGAGGAACAGACAGGTCCGCCCCACCACCAGCCCGTGCCGGGCCCGGAACTCAGCCATCTCCCGCTCCGTGACCCGCTCCCGCGCCCCGGCCACCTCGCCCGTGTCGACGGCGTTGCGCACGACGGTGACGCGCGCGCGAGGAAACCCGTCCCGCACGACGTCCTCACCCCCCGCGTCCGTGTACGCGAAGAACCAGTCGGCGCCCCGGGTCATGCCCCGCTTGGCGGCACGCGCGAGGCGCCCCTGCGCCACGGTGTAGGTCCCCCCGTGCCCGAAGAGCGCCACGGCGGGGCCCCGGCGACGCCCCAGCCACAGATGGTTCTCCAGGTTCCGCAGAGCCTGATCAAGCACCAACACATCGACAGACGAAGCGAGTTCACCCAACTCCCGCCAGAGCAGCTCCCGCCTCCCCACCCGCAACGACCGCTGCCGCAGCACCACGGCGCCCGGCACCGACACGCCATCGGTGCGTCGGGCCTGGGCCCCGGTGGCCTGGCCGTGTGCCACCACGAGATCGACACCGCGCGCCCGCAGGTCAACGGCAAGCTGCCGGTAGAGGGGCACCCGATAGCGAGCCAGATAGGGCTCGACCACGGCGACCCGGGGCCGCGTCACGCCCACCGCCTCAGGGGTGGCCCCTGCGGGGCTCTTTCCCCATCCCCGCCCCTTCCCGAATCCGCCGACTCCGTCGCCCCTGGCGCACCCCTGAGGGCTGCGCCCCCAGACCCCCCATCGGCCTGAACGGCCTCGTCCTCAAACGCCGGACGGGCTGAAAGACACCCCCCGAGGCTGAAAGGGGCCCATTCCCGCGCGGGAAGGCGGGAAGAGGAGACGGCCTGCAGGCGTGATGCTGGGCCTGGTGTGGCGCGCCCCCGTGCGGAAAGGGGAGACGGCCCGCAGACGGGCGACGGCGCAAGGGGTGGGGACGCGGCGGTATGTCCGCCCGCAGTACAGCACCCCACCCAAGCCAGTACTCGTGTACCCCTACCGCGCCCCCGGCTTTTCGAGGACGGACATACCGCCGCGTCCCCGCCCCGACCCTCCGTACAACGCCAGCATCCGCTCCACCCACGTCCGCTCACCGAACTCCTCCTCGTACGTCCGCCGACACCACGCCCGCAGCCCCGAGAACACCCCCGCAGCCCGCACCAGAACCGGCCCGAGCGGCGCATCCCACCCGGTGACCACACCCACCCCCCGCTCCCGCACCACGTCCGCCACCGCCGACCCCTCGAAGGCCAGCACAGGCACCCCCGCCGCCAACGCCTCCACCTGCACCAGCGGCGCACCCTCACGACAGCGGCTCGGAAAGACGAGCCCCCGGGCGCGCGGCAGCAACCGCCGCACCTCCGCACGGCCGAGCTGCCCGTGGAACCGCACGGACGAGGGCGCGACGGCCCGGCAGTCCCCGGCCAGCGGACCGTCGCCCACCACGTCGAGGGGCTCGCCCTCGGGCCAGCGGCGAAGCAGTTCGAGGACACCCTTCTCGGCGGACAGCCGCCCGACGAAGATCCACGGAGCATCAACAGGCGCGGTACGAGCCCAACCCCCGCCGTCCACAACAAAGTTGGGGATGACCGCCAGCCGCCCCGCGCCCACCCCCGCCCGCTCATACGTCTCCCTGGCCGACTCGGACAGCACGACCACCCGGTCCGCCCGCGCGAGCACCGGATCCCCGCCGGCCCCACCCCGCCCCGCCCAGGCCAGCGGCGCCGTGGCGAGCCGCGACCCCCGGTAGCAGCCGTGCCGCAGCCCCGCCCACCGGTCACCATCCGGGCACCGCGTACAGACGGCACCGTCCCGGTAGAGGTCCCCGGCCGCGCACAGGGGCCGGTAGTTGTGGACGGTGGCGACCAGCGGGCCGGGCCACGACGTCACCCAGGAGCGGCTGAAGTTGGGGAAGAGGTTGTGGACGTGGACGACGTCCGGCCCGAACTCCCGTAGCTCAGCAAGGGGGTTGGCACCCCACCCCGTCGCCACCCGCCCGGCCGCACGCAGCGGGTAGAGAGGGTCACGGGACAGTTCGTCCGTGTGCGCCGCGACCAGGTGCACCTCGTGCCCGGCCGTGCTCAGCGCCCCCACCTGGTCACGCACGGCCTCGTTCTCGCCGCTGGGCTGCCCGGAGGCGTAAAAGCTGTGAACCAGCGCGACCTTCATGCCTGCGACTTCGCAGGATGCGGCTTCGCAGGATGCGGCTTCGCCGGATGCGGCACCGGCAGCAGCTTCGGCGGGCTGAGGGCGATCCGCGCCAGGTACTCCGGGTTGTTCCGCAGATACCGCCGCCACAGCCGCCGCGGCTCCTTCGCCAGGCGGTACGTCCACTCGAGCCCCCGCCCCCGCATCCACTCCGGCGCCTGCGGCACGAGCCCCGCGTGGAAGTCGAACGCGGCGCCGACGCCGAGCAGCGCGGGCGCGGTGAGGCGGGGCCGGTGGGAGGCCATCCAGCGCTCCTGTTTCGGCGTGGAGAGGCCGACCCAGACCAGGTCGGCACCGCTGGCGTTGATGCGCGCGACGGCGTCCTCGTCCTCGCCCGCGGTGAGCGGCCGGTACGGCGGGGAGTAGCTGCCGACGACACGCAACCCCCGCATGCGGTAGCGGAGTTGTGAAGAGAGCAGCTCCGCGACCCCGGGCCCGCCGCCATAGAAGTACGAGGACCACCCGCGCTCCGCCGCCCGCCGCAGCGTGGCCAGCATCAGGTCGGGCCCGTAGACCCGGTCCATCCACCACGCCCCGGCCCGGTGCCCGGCCCACACCATGGGCATCCCGTCGGGGACGGTGAGCCCGGAGGCGTTGTGGACGGCGCGGAGTTCGGGGTCGCGGACGGACTCCATGACGCCGTGGACGCCGGTGACGCAGACGTAGCTGCGGACGGCGCCGTCCGACTGCACCCAGCGGGTGATCTCGTCGAGGGCGACGCGGGGCCCGACGGCGCTGACGGCGGTGCCGAGCACATCGACGCGGGGGATGCTCAACATCAGTTCACCTCGGCTCGGTTCAGGTCGGGTCAGGTCGGGTCAGGTCGGGTCAGACCTGGTGGGGGCGGCCGTCGAGCTGGGCCTTCAGCTGGTCGTACACCCAGCGGTAGGTGGGCTCCAGGCCCTCCAGGAGGGAGATCCCGGGCTGCCAGCCGAGCTCCTTGTAGATCCGGGTGTTGTCGCTGTTGCGGCCGCGCACCCCGAGCGGGCCCGGGATATGACGGTGGCTCAGCTCGACCCCGGCGATCTGCTCGACGATGGCGTACAGCTGGTTGATGGAGACGAGCTGGTCGGAGCCGACGTTGAGGGGCTCGGTCACCTCGCTGCGGGCCAGGCGCAGGGTGCCCTCGACGCAGTCGTCGATGTAGGTGAAGGAGCGGGTCTGCTCGCCGTCGCCCCAGATCTCCACCTCGCGCGCGCCGGACAGGACGGCGGCGGCGACCTTGCGGCAGGCGGCGGCGGGTGCCTTCTCGCGGCCGCCGGTCCAGGTCCCGTACGGGCCGTAGACGTTGTGGTAGCGGGCGGCGCGGGCGGCGAGCCCGTAGTCCTCGCGGAAGTGGCGGGCCATGCGCTCGCTGAAGAGCTTCTCCCAGCCGTAGCCGTCCTCGGCCATCGCCGGGTAGGCGTCCTCCTCGCGCAGCGCCGTGACGTCGGCGTCGGTCTGCTTGTCGGCGGCGTAGACGCAGGCGGAGGAGGAGTAGAAGTAGCGGCCGACGCCGCTGTCGCGGGCGGCGAGCAGCATGTGGGTGCTGGAGAGGACGGACAGCATGCAGGCGGCCTTGTGGGACTCGATGAAGCCCATGCCGCCCATGTCGGCGGCGAGGTGGTAGACCTCGCCGGCGCCGCCGTCGAGCACCTGCACGCAGGCGTCGCGGAGGGAGAGGTCGCGGACGGTGTTCACCGCGTCGTCGTGGATCTGGTACCACTCCTCGACCGGCTTGCGGTCGACCGCGCGGACGCTCTTCCCCTCGGCGAGCAGGGCCCGGGTCAGATGCCCTCCGATGAAGCCACCGGCTCCGGTCACCACCGCGTCAATGCCAGCCACGACACGTCTCCTTGCCCGTCAGTGATCCACTCTGATCAATTCGGGCAAAAGATACATTCGCCTACAAATAAGGATGTTGACGCCGCACCGAGCGTTGGAGGCCCCGTGATCCCCACCCGCCTGGCCGAGCACTACGAGGCGAAGTACGCGGCCGAGCGCACCGCTCCCCCGCCGGACCCGTTCCCCCTGGCCGCGCCCCGGCCCACGCACCGCGCGGCCGCCGCCGTCACCGCGCTCGCCCTGCTGCTGCCCGAGGGCGCCGACGTCCTCGAACTCGGCGCGGGCAACGGGGTGGTGGCGGAGAGCCTGCGCGCGGGCGGCGTGCCGTTCCGCAGCTACACCATCGGCGACATCTCGCCGCCGCGCCTGGCCGGACTGCGCCGCACGTTCGGCGACCCGCGCATCCGGTTCGCGCACGCGGACGCCGAGCGGCCGTCGGCGACCGTCCAGGGGCCCTTCGACGCGGTCGTGATGATCGCCCTCATCGAGCACCTCGTCGACCCGCTCGGCGCGATGCGGGACATCCGCTCCCTGCTCAGGCCCGGCGGCTTCGCCTACGTCGACACCCCGAACCTCGCCAAGTGGACCCGCCGCCTCAAGCTCGCCGCGGGCCGCTTCCCGTCCACGGCGAGCACCGACGAGGGCCTCACCACCTACGCCGGGGCCCCCGCCGACCTCTACGACGAGGGCCATCTGCACTACTTCACCCACCGCTCGCTCGGCCTGATGCTCACGCGCCGCTGCGGTTACGCGGAGGCCGCCTTCCACCCGTACTTCGAGAGCCCGCGCTTCCTCGGCGAGCGCCTCGGCACCTTCCTGGCCCGCGCCCGGCCCACGCTGTTCTCGGACGTGGCGTGCGTGGCCCGTACCTCCTGAACTGCTCCCGCATCACTGCCGCATCACTCCCGCATCAGCACCGCGTCGCACTGGTACATCCGCCCCGAGCCCGCGTCCGCGAACCCCGGCAGCAGGTTCATCAGGGCGAAGCCGCGCTCCTCGGCCCAGTCGAGGAGCTCCCGGTAGAGCACCCCGCCCGCGTACAGCGGCACCAGCGACATCTCCAGCTGGAGGCCCGCGCAGTCCGCGACCCGCGCGCCGAGCCCGTCGAGCACCTGCCGCTCGAAGCCCTGCACGTCCAGCTTCAGGAAGACCCGCTCGCCGGGGCGCACCACCTCGTCCCACACCGCGTCGAGCCGCCCCACCTCGACCCGCTCCTGCCGTACGTACGCGCTGTCCGGCGCCGCCCGGGCGTGCCGCTCCAGCATCGGCAGGAGCGAGCTGCTCGCGCCCGCGTTGCCCGCGACGTGCAGGGCCGCCTCGCCGGGCGCCGCGCCGAGGGCGAGCCTGCGGGTGGTCCAGGCGCGGTCGCGGGCGGCGCGGGCGGCGAGGCGGCGGTGGTGCTCGGCGACCGGCTCGAAGGAGACGATCCGCCCCCGGTAGCCGTGCGACCTGAGGCCCGCCCCGTATCCCCCGGTGTGCGCGCCGACGTCGAGCACGACGCCGACCCCGTGCTCCCGCAGCAGGAGGGCGGTGCGGAAGTCGTCGGTCTCCTGGGGATAGCGGCCGACGTCGAGTCCGACACGGCGGGCCGCCCGCCGTACGCGGTGCAGAACTGTCATGGGTCAATGGGGCCACGGCACCACTCAGGGTTGCCTCAGCGACACAGATCACCACGGGCCCGACTACAGTGCGGCGGCGTAAGTGGGTAGTCTCAGACGGACTGCATAAGTTACCGCTTAGTAATCGCGTAGTCGGCTGAGCCAGTCAGTCAGCTACGAAGTCCGCCTCGCAGGCCCGAGGAGCCCTCAATGCAACTCGCCGCGATCATCGTGTCGCTCGTCCTAATCGCGGTCGGCGTCGCGCTGTTCGGCCGTGCCATCCTCCAGATCTGGAACTTCGTACGGCTCGGCCAGCCCGTCCCCGCCGGCACCCGTACCGACGACCCCAAGCAGCGCACCATCACGGTGGTCAAGGAGTTCCTCGGCCACACGCGGATGAACCGCTGGGGCGTCGTCGGCGTCGCGCACTGGTTCGTGGCGGTCGGCTTCCTCACCCTGTTGCTGACGATCGTCAACGCCATCGGCCAGCTCTTCAAGGCCGACTGGCTGCTGCCGGTCATCGGTGACTGGGCCCCGTACAACGTCTACGTCGAGTTCATGGGCACGATGACCGTGCTCGGCATTCTGGCGCTGATCGTCATCCGGCAGCTGAGCCGCCCGGACAAGCCGGGTCGCAAGTCGCGCTTCGCGGGCTCCAACACCGGCCAGGCGTACTTCGTCGAAACGGTCATCCTCATCGTCGGTGTCTGCATCTTCATGCTGCACGCCCTTGAGGGCGCCCAGCACCACGTGGACAGCTACGAGGCGTCGTTCTTCATCTCGTACCCGGTGGTCTCGGCCCTCGACGGCCTGGACGTCTCCACGCTCCAGCAGCTCACGTACTTCTTCGCGGGCCTGAAGATCGCGACCTCCTTCATCTGGATGATCACGGTCGCCCTGAAGACCGACATGGGTGTGGCCTGGCACCGCTTCCTCGCCTTCCCCAACATCTGGTTCAAGCGCGAGGCGGACGGCGACGTGGCGCTCGGCGCGCTGCAGCCGATGACCTCCGGCGGGGAGCCCATCGACTGGGAGGACCCGGCCGAGGACGCCGTCTTCGGTGTCTCCCAGGTCGAGCAGTTCTCCTGGAAGGGCATCCTCGACTTCTCCACCTGCACCGAGTGCGGCCGCTGCCAGTCGCAGTGCCCCGCCTGGAACACGGGCAAGCCGCTCTCCCCGAAGCTGCTCATCATGTCGCTGCGCGACCACGCGCACGCCAAGGCCCCGTACCTGCTCGCCGGTGGCGGCAAGTCCATGGAGGGCGAGGAGAAGGCTTCGGCCGAGCAGCTCGCCGACGTGCCCGCCGCCGCCCTGGCCGAGGCCGAGCGGCCGCTGATCGGCACGCACGAAGAGAACGGCGTCATCGACCCGGACGTGCTCTGGTCCTGCACCACTTGTGGTGCGTGTGTGGAGCAGTGCCCCGTCGACATCGAGCACATCGACCACATCGTCGACATGCGCCGCTACCAGGTGATGATCGAGAGCGCCTTCCCGTCCGAGGCGGGCACGATGCTCAAGAACCTGGAGAAGAAGGGCAACCCCTGGGGCCTGGCGAAGAAGCAGCGCCTGGAGTGGCTCAAGGAGGTCGACTTCGAGATCCCGGTCGTCGGCAAGGACATCGAGGACCTCACCGAGGTCGAGTACCTCTACTGGGTCGGGTGTGCGGGCGCGCTCGAAGACCGCGCGAAGAAGACCACCAAGGCATTCGCGGAGCTCCTCCACATCGCGGGCGTCAAGTTCGCGATCATGGGCGGCGACGAGAAGTGCACCGGTGACTCGGCCCGCCGCCTCGGCAACGAGCCGCTGTTCCAGCAGCTCGGCCAGGAGAACGTCATGGCGCTGAACATGGCGTTCGGCGAGGAGCTCGACGACGACGGCAAGGTCGTCCCCGAGTCGGCGAAGCCGAAGACCGCGAAGAAGATCGTCGCGACCTGCCCGCACTGCCTCAACACCCTCGGCAACGAGTACCCGCAGCTCGGCGGCGACTACGAGGTCATCCACCACACCCAGCTGCTCCAGCACCTGGTGGACGAGGGCAAGTTGATCCCGGTGACCCCGGTCGAGGGCATCATCACCTACCACGACCCGTGCTACCTGGGCCGCCACAACAAGATCTACACGCCCCCGCGCGAGATCATCGGCAAGGTCCCGGGCCTGCGCAACGAGGAGATGCACCGCCACAAGGAGCGCGGCTTCTGCTGTGGCGCCGGTGGCGCGCGGATGTGGATGGAGGAGCGGATCGGCAAGCGCATCAACAACGAACGCGTCGACGAGGCCCTGTCCCTGAACCCCGACATCGTCTCCACCGCCTGCCCGTTCTGCCTCGTCATGCTGACCGACTCGGTCAACGGCAAGAAGAACGATGGCAAGGCGAAGGAGTCCATCCAGGTCGTGGACGTGGCGCAGCTGCTGCTCGACTCCGTGAAGACGCCCGTCGACCCGGCGGGCGAGGAGGAGTCGGCGGACGCGCCGGAGCCGGAGCCGGTGAAGTAGCGCAAGCCGTAAGGCCGAACGGCCGGTGCCGCCCCGAGGAGGGGAGGCACCGGCCGTTCGTCATGCCGGCAGGCACGTCGGCACCTGTGACCCCTGCGTGACCAAAGCGGCATCCCCCCGGGCTTACTCGTGTGCAGGGTGCAGGCGCATCATGTGGGCGTTGTGACGTCTGGTGTGGTCGGGGTGGAGCGGCAATGCGGAGTGCGGGCATACGTGACGGTGGCGTGAGCGGGGACAGACCCGTGGGCCGGGGCCCGGGGCAGGGACCGAGCTCGGGGCCGGGCGGGTACGGGGGGCGGGCACGGCTCGTCTCCGTGGCGGTCGGCTGTGCGGCTCTGCTCACCCTCGCCACCGCCTGTGGCGGCAGCGGCAGTGACGGCGGTTCCGGTGGCGACCGGCACAAGCCCGTCAGCCTCGCCGGCAAGGGTGCCGCGCTCCGGCCCGTCCCGCAGGGCAAGGGCAGCCGCGTCGACGACGACTTCAACGGCGACGGCGCCCGTGATCTCGTACTCGACGACCTGGCGCACCCCGACGGGGGCGACGACGCCGGGATCGGGGTGCTGTACGGCGGGCCGGACGGACTGACGCCCGGGGCGCGGCAGCTGCTGACCGCGCACGCCAACGGGGCCCGCACCAAGGGCCAGCTGCCCGCCGCCTTCGAGTCGGAGGCGTCCTGCGATCTGAACAAGGACGGGTTCACCGACCTCGTCGTCTCCACCGACCCGCCGTACGACGGACAGGGGCAGCCGCCCGTGCCGCTGCAGATCCTCTTCGGGTCGCCGCGCGGGCTCGCCGGCAAGGCCGTCAAGCTCCAGGTCCCGGCGCAGGCCCGGTTCGGCAACGACTGGGCCGACCAGCCCGCCTGCGGGGACTTCGACGGGGACGGCGCGAGCGACCTCGTGGTGCACGCCAGCGGGGCCCGGCTGAGCTTCCTGCGCGGGCCGTTCACGCGCAAGGGCGCCCCGCGCGCCGCCGGAAAGCCGCTGCTCTCGCCGGGCAACGACATCCTGCCGCTGCCCGCCACGGACGTGGACCGGGACGGCTACGACGACATCGTGGTCCGGAAGGCGGGCGGCACCCTCAGCGTCGTCCGCGGCGGGCCGAAGGGGCCCAACCGGACCGGGGTGCTGCTTCCGTCGGGGACCGACGTGGCCTTCGGGCGCTTCGGGAAGGGCAAGGGCACGGACGCCGCCGTCGCCGGGCCGCGCGGCGTCGCCCTCCGGTACGACGTACCGGGCACGGTGCGCGGCACGCTGGAGTCACGCGATGTCGCCGTGGACGCCGGGGACTTCGACGGGGACGGGCTGAGCGAGCTCGTGCTGAGCGGGGCGGGCAGCGGGGACGGGGGCGCCGCCGGGGACGTCCGGGTGCTGCGGGCCCGCGCGTCGGGGCTCGTGGACAACGCCACCGCGCTCGTCGGATCCGGCTCCGCCAAGGGCACCACGCGCGTCCTGAAGGTCGCGGACTTCGACGGGGACAAGAAGGCCGACCTGGTGCTCCAGACGTCGCTGGACTCGGGCGGGGACACGGTGGGCGTCCATCCGGGGGCGGAGTCGGGGACGCTGGTGTCGCGCAAGGCCCGACTCACCTTCTCCACGGCCGAGTTCACCACCATGGAGAAGGGGGCGTCCTCGTGAAGCGGCCGACGGCCGGTGCGAAGTGGCGAGCGCCCGGCGCCGCGCTGTGCTGCGCCGCGCTCCTGTCCGGGTGCGGGCTCCTCACCGCCGGGGAGCCGGACGGCGGCGCCGCACCCGCGCCCTCCGGGACCCGCCCGGCCGCGGGAAAGCCCGCGGAACCCGGGCAGCCCGTCCACCTGAAGGACCTCAACGGCGACGGCTACGACGACTTCGCGGGCCCCCTCACCTCCCGCGAGCACGGCACCTCGCTCGTCGTCGTCTACGGCTCGAAGGCCGGGCTCCACCCCGGCTGGCACACCACCCTGCCGGGCGGCGGCCCCGACTCCGGGTACGGCTCCCCGCTCCGCGCCGACCTCGACGGCGACGGCTTCCCCGACCTCGTCGCCCTGCGGCAGCGGGGCAAGAAGGCCGAGACCGTCGCCCTGCACGGCGGGCGGCGCGGCGTCTCGCAGCCGCGCCGCCTCTCGGTTCCGGACGCCTTCCGGCCGACGGCGGCGGGCGACTTCGACGGCGACGGCCACGCCGACCTCACCGGCGGCAGAACGATCCAGTTCGGCCCCTTCAAGGACGGCAGACCCGCCCGCACGGGCCGCGTCAGCGGTGATCACGGGGCGGCGCAGGGCGGCGTCACCGGCGACTTCGACGGCGACGGGCACACGGACGCGCTGTTCACCTACCCGTACGACGCCGATGACTACGAGCAGAACGACGACCCGCCGGACGGGCCGCCGCAGACCGCCTACTTCCGGGGCGGCCCGCAGGGCCTGACCAGAGACTCCGCCGAGGCGATCGGCTCCGCCATGGGCGGCTACGAGGGCCCTGGCGGTGCCACCGCCGGCGACGTGGACGGCGACGGCATCGACGACCTCGTGGTCTCACCGGGCCCCGGCGACCTGGAACCCGGCAAGCTCACCCTCTTCTACGGCTCCAAGTCCGGCCCCGGCGGCGGCCGTTCGCCCGAGGTCCTCCAGGGGCGCGGCTCCACCTGGGGTTCGGGCACGGAGATCGGCGACGTCAACGGCGACCGCAAGGCCGACCTGCTGACCGGCAGGCCCGGCTTCCACCTCATCGACCCGGACAAGCTGATCCTGCTGCCCGCGTCGGCGAAGGGCGGCTTCGACGTGGCGGCCGGGCAGACCGTGAGCGGGGACGACAAGGAGCTGCCGGACGGCGTGGAGGCGTTCACGTTCGGGGCGCAGGCGCTGCTCGACGCGGACGGCGACGGGCGCCAGGACGTGGTCGCGTTCACGCAGCGGCACGACAAGAAGGACGGGCGGTTCCTGGTGTTCCCGGGCGGGCCGGACGGGCTCGACGTGGGGCGGGTGCGGCACTTCGGCAGCGAGGAACTCGGCGTCCGGCTCGGCCGCCCGTAGGCCGGATCCGGCCTCTCGCAGGTCGGGCCCGGGCTGAGCCGCCCGCAGGTCGGGCCCGGGCTCTGCCTCCCGCGGGTCGGACCCGGGCAGCCATACGTCCAACTCAGCCCCCCATAGGGGGATTTGCCCCGCGCCCCGTTCACCTGGAAGCCAACTTCCCGCCCCCGGCGCACAACCCTTGGCACACCCCACGAGTCACATCCCCGACAGCTCCACCCCTCTGTCAGGGAGTTCCCGTGCGCGTACGAACACTGGCCGCCACCGCGACCGTCGCGGCCCTCGCCGCGGCGGGTCCCACCCTGCCCCTCGCGGGCTCAGCGAGCGCCGCCACGACGCTCAGCGACGACTACAACGGCGACGGCTACCGCGACCTCGCCATCGGCAACCCCAGGACCAACTCCGTGACGGTCACGCTCGGTTCGGCGAACGGCGTCGCGGCCGCCCGCCACCTCACGCTCACCCAGGAGACCTCCGAGGTGCCCGGGAAGACCGAGCCCGAGGACGAGTTCGGCGACAGCCTCACCAGCGGCGACGTCAACCACGACGGCTTCGCGGACCTGATCGTCGGCGCCCCCGGCGAGCGGGTCGAGGGCAGGCCCACCGGCTCCGTCACCATCCTGTGGGGCAACGAGTCGGGCTTCGCCTCCGGCGGTCTGGCCCTCAACGCCCCCGCCGACACCGAGGGCCGCTTCGGCGAGGGCGTGGCCTTCGGCGACATGGACTTCGACGGCTCCCCGAACCTCGCCGTGATCAGCGGCGACAACTGGTGGTACTACGCCGACGGCGTGCCCGACCCGGACCGCCCCTTCGGCCTGGAGGTCGACTTCCTGCCCAAGGGCGTGCGCCTGACCGGCATGGACGCGGGCACGTTCCAGTCCAAGGACATCGTCTCGTACGTCCTGTACGGGGAGCGGGCCGACGGCGGCGCCTACACCGCGCACCTCCCGGCGGGCGCCGGTGACTACGGCTACTACGCGAAGGTCCTCGCCGAGGGCGACGACCCCACCGCGACCCGCGACGCCGCCGCGCACGCCGACCTCGACGGCGACGGCTTCGACGACCTCGTCACCGGCAACTCCGGGGCGGGCAAGGGTGGTTCGGTGACCGTCCGGATGGGCGGACACGGCAACGGGCTGGGCGCCCCGGTGACGTACGACCAGTCCGGCGCGGGCGTCCCCGGCACGGACGAGCCGGGCGACCGCTTCGGCGCGGCGGTGACCGCGGGCGACGTGACCGGCGACGGCCACCCCGACGTCGCGGTGGGCGCGCCCGGCGAGACCGTCGACGGCGTCGCGGGCACCGGCAGCGTGGTCCTGCTCAAGGGCGCCGCGAACGGCCGCCTGGGCGCCGGGAAGTCCTGGCACCAGGAGACGGCGGGCGTCCCCGGAGTCGCCGAGCCCGAGGACCACTTCGGCTCCTCGCTGCGCCTCAAGGACATCAACAAGAACGGCAGGGCGGACCTCGCGATCGCGGCGAACGGCGAGGACATCGGCACGACGGCGGACGTCGGCGCGGTGTGGGTACTGCGCGGCACGACGACGGGCCTCACGTCCTCGTACGCGACGTCCTTCAACGGCTCGGACTTCCGCGTGGGCGGCGGGGCGGACGCGGACTTCGGCCACACGCTGCGCTGACCCTTCTCCACCGAACCCCGACCCCACCTCACCTCACCCCACCTCCCCCCTGCCCACTGAACCCCCTTTACTTTTACGTGAGTTGGAGAAACTCAGTGTCACGACACGGACAACACGTGCGCACACCCGTGCGTCAGCGCAACAAGCTGCTTGCCGCCGGCGCCCTGTGCGCCGCCACCGTCCTCGGACTCTCGGGCCTCACCGCGGGCGGCGCCTCCGCGGCCACGCCCTCGAAGCTGACGTCCGACTTCAACGGCGACGGCTACACGGACCTCGCGGTCGGCATGCCCTCCGCCACGGTCGGCGGCAAGGCCAAGGCCGGATACGTCAACGTCGTCTGGGGCGGCGAGAAGGGCCTCGGCAGGCACGGCTCGGTCAACGTCTCCCAGGGCACCAGCGGCGTGCCCGGCACGGTGGAGGCGGGCGACCTCTTCGGCACCGCCGTCACGGCCGCCGACTTCAACGGCGACGGCTACAGCGACCTGGCCGTCTCCGCGCCCGAGGAGGCCATCGGCGACACCCCCTCGATGGGGACCGTCTCGGTGGTGTGGGGCTCCGCGAACGGCTTCACCAAGGGCGGCATCACCGCCCTCAAGAGCGGCACCGAGGACACCCGTATCGGCCGCATCATGACGGCCGGCGACTACGACGGCGACGGCACACAGGACCTCGTCTTCTCCTCGCAGGGCGACGAGGGCACGACCACGATGACCCGGCCGGGCCCGGTCACGGCATCGTCTGCCACGACCCCCTCCCTGGTCGAGGGCTACGCCTTCGGCGCCCCGCGCACGTACGCCTCCGGCGACCTGGACGGCGACGGCACGGACGAGCTCGTGACCACGCACAAGGGCATGGAGGTCGCGGGCACGCGCGCGCTGAGCAAGGCGTCCGGCGAGTGGAAGAACACGTGGCGTGCGCCCGACTACGGCGACTCCCTCGCGATCGGCGACTACAACCACGACGGGACGAAGGACCTCGCCATCGGCCTGGTCAGGCCCAACCCCGAGGCGGACCCCGGCAACACGTACTGCAAGGACACCCTCGGCGGCGCCGTCGCCCTCGTCCTCGGCGCCAAGGGCACCACGCTCGGCGGCGCGGCGGGCTGCACCACGCAGGACTCGCCCGGCGTGGGCGGCACGGCGGAGGCCGAGGACAACTTCGGCACCTCGCTCGCCACGATCCACGACCCGACCGGCGACCAGTACGACGCCCTCCTCGTGGGCAACAGTCACGAGGCGGTCGGCACGGCGAAGAACGCGGGCGCGTACTCCTACCTGGAGGCGTCCTACGACCAGCCCACGTTCGTCGGCGGGATGACCACCCAGAACTCCGACGGGGTGGAGGGCACCGCCGAGGCGGGCGACCAGTTCGGCGCGACGGTGGCGGCCACCGGCTTCTACGCGGGCCGCTACACGGACTACGCGGTGGGCGCGCCCGGCGAGAACGCCGACTCCGGCGGCGTATGGGCGGCTTGGGGCCCGGACGACGCACCCTTCGAGGACACCCACTCGGTGACCCCGGCGAAGCTGGGCCTGTCGGGCGCGGTGTCGTACGGGTCGGTACTGCCCCGCTAGGCGCCCTACGGCGTACGAGACGTCCTCGGCCGGTAGGGCTGGGGGGATATCCCCTCAGGGTCCCCCTAGGGGTTGTCACAGGACGGCCGCAAACAGCCCTCTCCTCCGGAGGAGGGACGCCCCACTCAGGCAGACCAGGTACGTTCGATTCCGTGGCTGGATTCAGGATCGGACGCGGCCGGGACAACCGCGCCCCGCAACAACGACCGCGGCAGGAGCCGTACGGCGGACAGCAGGCCCCCCAGGGCCCGCCCCCGTACGGCTCCCAGCCGAACCCGCACGCCTACGGCCGCGCCCCGCAGCAGCCGGGCTACCCGCAACAGCAGGGGTACCCCCAGCAGCCGGGCCATCCGCAGCAGCAGTGGCCGCAGGCAGGTGGTGGCGCCCACGGCGAGCCGGAGTACTTCGGCGGCGGCCAGGGCGGACCCGGCGACCCGGGCCACGGCGGCTACGACCCGTACGCCGCCAACAACCCCGGCAGCACGCAGGCGTTCTCCCTCGGCGAGGACCCGTACAGCCAGGGCGACACCTATCGCGCGGGCCAGGCACCGGCCCCGCCCATCGGCCCGAAGCTGCACTGGAAGGACCTGCTCCGCGGCATCGTCGTCCGCCCGGGCCCGACCTTCCTGCAGATGCGGGACTACGCGATGTGGGCGCCCGCCGTCATCGTCACGTTCCTCTACGGCCTGCTCGCGATCTTCGGCTTCGACGGCGCCCGCGAGGACGCGATCAACGCGACGCTGTCCGCGGCCGTCCCGTACGTCCTCACCACGGCCGTGGCGATCACGATCAGCGCCTTCATCCTCGGCGTGGTCACGCACAGCCTCGCCCGCCAGCTCGGCGGCAACGGCGCGTGGCAGCCGACGGTCGGCCTCTCCATGCTGATCATGTCCCTCACGGACGCCCCCCGCCTGATCGTGGCCATGTTCCTCGGCGGCGACCAGCCCTTCGTCCAGCTCCTCGGCTGGGCGACCTGGCTGGCGGCGGGCGCGCTGCTCACGTCGATGGTGAGCAAGTCCCACGACCTGCCCTGGCCGAAGGCCCTGGGTGCCTCGGCGATCCAGCTCCTGGCGATCCTGTCGATCATCAAGCTCGGCACGTTCTAGGCGGACACACACGAGGGCCCCGGCGAGAGTGACGCACTCTCACCGGGGCCCTCGTACATCCGTGGACCGGCCCGCGGTCCACTGGCTCACGCGTCCAGAACCTGCCCGGCCCGCTGCACCACGGGCGGCTCGACGCTCCACGGGAAGTTGATCCACTCGTCGGTGCGCTTCCACACGTACTCGCACTTCACCAGCGAGTGCGACTTCTCATAGATCACGGCGGACCGGACCTCGGCGACCTCGTCGAGGCAGAAGTCGTGGACGAGCTTCAGCGTCTTCCCGGTGTCGGCGACATCGTCGGCGATGAGCACCTTCTTGTTGGAGAAGTCGATCGCGTTCGGAACGGGCGCCAGCATCACGGGCATCTCGAGCGTCTCGCCGACGCCCGTGTAGAACTCCACGTTCACGAGGTGGATGTTCTTGCAGTCGAGCGCGTAGGCGAGACCGCCGGCGACGAAGACGCCGCCGCGGGCGATCGACAGGATGATGTCGGGCTCGTACCCGTCGTCAGCGATGGTCTGCGCCAGCTCGCGCACGGCGGTGCCGAACTTCTCGTACGTAAGGTTCTCGCGCACGTCACTCATGCTGGATGTCACACCTGTGTCCGATGGAAATTGAGGAAGGACCGCGAGGCGGTCGGCCCGCGCTGTCCTTGGTAACGCGACCCGTACCGCTCCGAGCCGTACGGTGCCTCGGCGGGCGAGGTGAGCCGGAACATGCACAGCTGGCCGATCTTCATGCCCGGCCAGAGCTTGATCGGCAGCGTCGCGAGGTTCGACAGTTCGAGGGTCACGTGTCCCGAGAAGCCCGGGTCGATGAACCCGGCGGTCGAGTGCGTGACGAGCCCGAGCCGCCCGAGGCTCGACTTCCCCTCCAGGCGCGACGCCAGGTCGTCGGGGAGCGTGATGACCTCGTACGTCGACGCGAGCACGAACTCACCGGGGTGCAGGATGAACGGCTCGTCCCCCTCCGGCTCCACGAGCCGCGTCAGGTCGGCCTGCTCGACGGACGGGTCGATGTGGGGGTACCGGTGGTTCTCGAACACCCGGAAGTAGCGGTCGAGCCGCACATCGATGCTCGACGGCTGCACCATGGATTCGTCGTAGGGATCGATCCGCACCCGTCCGGCGTCGATCTCGGCCCGGATGTCCTTGTCTGAGAGAAGCACGCCCCGAGGATACGCAGAGCGCGCGGGCCAGCCGCAATTCACTCTCCGCGACCGCCCCGCGCGCCCTGCGCTCCAGCGCTGTTCTACGACTCCTGCTACCGCTCCTGCTGCTGCCTGCTGCTACCGCTTCTGCAGCGTCACCGGCACCGCGTGCCGGAGCCGGGCGCACCGGGGACACCGGAGGAGCCGCCCGGGGCCGAGCCGGTCGGCCTGCTGCATCGGAAACGAAGCGGTGCTGAACACGTGCCCCTCGGCACAACGGACGACGGTGCGCTCCATCAAGTCCTCGAGTCCCTTCCCCAATACCGTGACGACGAAAGGCCACATTAAGGGATGAAAGGGACGCGGCTCCAGGCGGCACGACCGCGATTCACCGTACGCCCCAACTCCCTTCACCCGCAGTCACTTACACCTCTCAGAACGCAGCCGGGCCCTGGACGCGGAGGCGCCCGGAGCCCGGGATGAGGTACAGTGTCCGCCAGTACGAAGCCGCTTCAGGGGCCGTACTACGCGGGTGTAGTTTAGTGGTAGAACATCAGCTTCCCAAGCTGAGAGTGCGAGTTCGATTCTCGTCACCCGCTCTTCTTCGAACCCTCAGACCGATGACGGTCTGGGGGTTCTTTTGTTGGGGCCATCCGGCCCTCCCGTCGCGCGCGGGCCGGACTCCCCGGCTTGTGCTGGTCGCACAGCGCCACCACAAGCCGACCTTCGGGAGCCCTGATGAAGCGCATATCCCTGGCCGCCGCCGCGGCCGCCGCCACCACGACCGTTCTGCTCGCCGCCCTCACCGCCCTCGCCGCCCCCGCGGCCCCTGCCGCCCTCGCCGCCACCGTTCCGCCCGCCGCGGCCGCGGACGCCGTGTCCGCCCCGCCCTCCGGGCCCTGCGCCCTCAGCGGACCTGGCGGCGCCTACCAGTTCGAGGGCGTGCCGACGCCGGGCAACTTCCGCACGTCGTCCGGGGCCGTGAAGGCGTACACCGTCTTCATCGACTTCCCCGACGCCCCGGCCGAGGGCACCCCGCAGGAGCGCTACGCCGAGTTCTTCCCGGCCGTCGCCGACTACTACGGCAAGAGCTCGTACGGGAAGATGGACTACCGGTCCACGCCCCGCCTCCAGTGGATCCGCATGTCCAAGCCGTTCAGCGCGTACGGCATCGACCGCGGCGTGCCGTTCCAGCCCGGGTACGAGGCGGTCACGCGGGAGATCGTCGCGGCGGTCGGCGACGAGGCGGACCTCGGTTCGTATGACGTCCTCAACGTCCTCGCCACCCCCAACGCCGGTCCGCCCGCCACCGAGAAGGTCCTCTCCGTCACCTTCGCCGGGGGATACATGGACCTCGGGAAGGGGTCCGTGCCCTGGGCCGGGTCCTTCATCTGGAGCCGGCAGACCGGCGACAGCGCCTGGCGCGTCCTGGCCCACGAGAACGGGCACGCCTTCGGGCTCCCCGACCTGTACGCCACCCGGTCCGGGTACCCGCCGCACTTCGCGGGCCACTGGGACCCGATGGACGAGGACTGGGGGCCCACCAATGACTTCATGGCCTGGCACAAGTGGAAGCTGGGCTGGCTCGACGCGGACCAGGTCGGGTGCCAAGCCGAGGACGGGACACGGGAGTTCACGCTCAGTCCGCTGTCGGTGAGCGGCGGGGTCAAGCTGGTCGCCGTGCCGGTCTCGGCGAACGAGCTGATCACCGTCGAGGCCCGTACGAAGGGAGAGCTCGACGCGGCGGTGTGCCGGCCAGGGGTTCTGATCGCCACCGTCAGCACCCGTGTCAACACCGGTACGGGGCCCGTCCGCGTCGCCGACTCCACCCCCGGCAGCGAGGGCTGCTACACCGACCCGAACGTCAGCGCCGACTTCAGCGACGCCACGTTCACTCCCGGTCAGACCTACACCGACACCAGGAACAATGTCTCCGTCCAGGTCCTCGGCACCGACGACGACGGCACCTACCGCGTCCGGGTGACGAAGGGCGCTGACGCGGGGTAGCGGACTGCTTGCGGGATGTGCTTCGCTCGCTGTGCGGTCATGTGCCACCAGCACAAGTCAGCAAATCGGCAACAGTTCAGCGTGCAAATGTGGAACTCCCCATCGTCCAAGGGTTGTCGCCATGCCTCGCCCTCCTGTCTCGCCCCCGCTGTCCCTTCCCGCGCAGGATCTCGCCATGGCGCCTGCGCTGATCACCCTGGCCGACGCGCCCCTGAACGGTGAGAGCGACGAGCAGCTGCTGCGCCGTCTCGCCCGGGCCGCCGTCCTCATCCCGGGCGTGGAAGCGGCCAGTTGCAGTCTCCTGGACGCCGACGCCCATCCGGTGCAGACGACCGCCACCAGCGACGTCGCCGGTCAACTGGAGCTGATCCAGGGCGATGTGCGGGAGGGGCCCGGCACGGACAGCTGGCGCACCCGGAAACCCCTGACGAATGTCGATCTCACCCATCAGCACAGCCGGGTCCGCTGGCCCCACTTCACCCCACGGGCCGTCGAGGCCGGGGTGACCACGGTGACCGCCCTGCCCCTGCGCCACGACGACCGCTCCCTGGGCGCGCTCACGCTCCACCACCCGCAGGGCGCCCTGCTGCCGGAGCACCTGCGCTGGAGCACCCTGCTCGCCGACGCCACCACCGCGGGCCTCGACCACCGCAACGCCCTGCGGCAGGCGACGAACCGCGAGCAGCAGCTCCAACACGCCCTGAACAGCCGGGTCTTGATCGAGCAGGCCAAGGGCATCCTCGCCGAGCGGCTCGACTGCACCGTCGGCGACGCCTTCGACCTGCTGCGCCATCACGCCCGCCGCAACCACCTGAAGATCGCCGACGTGGCCGCCGAGATCGTCCACAGCCCGCCCGGCAGCGGGCCCTTCCCGCGCCCGGGGCGCTGACCTCCGGCCCAGCAAAGTGAACACCGATTACAAAAAAGGGGAAAGCGCCGGAACCGAAGGGAAGCGGGCGGGCATCCTGTCGTTCGGAGATTCTTGAACCGACCTCAGCCCGCGCTCTCTCTTCGCACCTCAAGGTGGACACCCGATGACGCAGCCCACCCCGCCGCCCGACGGCTTCGGACCGCCCCAAGGGCCGCACCCGCTCAGCGAGTTCAGCGAGTCCAGGCGCCGGGCGGCCGCCCCGTCCGCGGCCCGTCGCCGGGCCGTGCTCGGCGCCGCCGCCACCGCGGCCGCCGTCCTCGTGGGCGGGAGCGGCTGGTTCGGCTGGCAGGCCATCAGCGACGACGGGGACGCGGACGCCAAGGGGAAGGGACCGAAGGGGCCCGCCTACGTGCGGCCCGAGGAGCGGGTCCCGAAGGATCCCACCGCCACCTTCCAGGTCTCGGCGCCCGGACCGGAGCTACCCAAAGGCTCGAACTCCTGGGAGACCAAGGGCTCCTGGCTCACGGACAAGGTGTACGCGAAGGCGTCCGTCAACCGCATCGGCGCCGTCGACGCCGTCACCGGCAAGGACAAGTGGCAGCTCCCGCTGCCCGGCAAGTCGTGCGGTGCCTCCCCGGACATCAGCAAGGACGGCGTGAGCGTGGTCATCGCCGCCCAGCCCACGAAGAAGCCCGAGAAGCCCAAGGACGACAAGAAGGACGACAAGAAGGACAAGGGCAAGAAGGGGAAGAAGGGCAAGGGGAAGAAGGGGGACAAGAAGAAGGACGACAAGCCGTCCGCGCAGGACCTCTTCCCCCGCTGCACCGAGATCGTCGCCTTCGACGTCGACACCGGCAAGAAGCTCTGGACCAAGTCGGTCACCCTCGGCAGCCAGTCGCGGAAGATGGAGTTCAACCAGGCCGCCATCAGCGGCAATACGGTCGGCGTCGGCGGGATCTATGGAGGGGTCGCCTTCGATCTGCGCAGCGGCAAGGAGCTGTGGCGGCCGTCCCTGTCGTCCCAGTGCCAGGACCTCGGCTACACGGGCGGCGGCAGCCGGCTCGGCGCGGTGCGCGCGTGCGGCGAGACGGGCAAGGAGCGCTACAAGGTCCAGGTGCTCGACCCGGCCTCCGGCAAGGACAAGATCACGTACAAGCTGCCCAGCGGTGTCCGCAGCCCCAAGATCTTCTCCGTCGACCCGCTGGTCGTCGGCGTGGACTCGGGCGAGATCTCCGGCGCCGGCGCCAGCGACATCCTCGCCATCGACCGGCGCGGAAAGCTGCGCTCGAAGATCGTGACGCCGGACCGGAAGTTCCAGTTCGACTGCCCCACCGGCATCGTGAACGGCTGCCGGGGCATCACCGTCGGCAACGACAAGCTGTACCTCGCGACCGCGCGGCACGACGGCAAGGGCAAGTTCAGCTCGACGAACGAGATCATCTCGTACGCCCTCGGCACCGGGAAGACCACCGGTGAGCGGGCCGATGCCGGAGAGCCGTACGAGATGTTCCCGATCCGCATGGACGGGAGCAACGTCCTTGCCTACAAGTGGGGTTCGGGCGTCCAGATCGTCTCCATCGACGGCCGCACGATGAAGCAGTCGACGCTCCTGAAGAGCAAGGCGAGCGTCGCCGGAGCGGGCATCCCGCAGCTCGACTCCGAGATGCGCTTCACGCACGGCCGCTTCTACATCAGCACCGATCTGCTGTCCAGGCCGACGTCGAAGAAGGGCCCCAAGTCCTACCTGGCGCTCGGCTTCGGGACCGAGCTCCCCAAGTAGGCGCAAGCAGAGGCTAGTTGGCGGCCGGCAGCGGGAGTCACTGCTTCTGGTAGACCACCCACACCTGGCCCGGCGCGAACGGCATCCGCTTTCCGTTGCGGAGCGTGAACGCCGTCGGGCTGTTGCGGGTCGGGCGGCTCCACCGCGTCGCGTACGCCTTGCCGTCGCGCAGGACCGTGGCGTGGCCGGTGCCGATCGTCTTGATGTACGGCTCGGGCACTCCGTTGGAGTCGCGGAAGCGCGTCGGCCACATCTTCGCGTACTGGATGACGACGGTGCGGCCGCCCAGGCGGGCGCCATTGGTGGCCCTGGCCGGGCTGCCGTCCATCGACACCAGCCAGCGGCCGCGCCGGGGCGACCAGGTGAAGGAGTGCGTGGCCGCGCCGTAGCGGACGGTGCGCCGTGCGGTGGGCTTGCCGCCGCGCGGCGCCGGGCCGAAGCGGAAGCCGATGTCGGCGGCCTTGCTCGTGGTGGGCGCGGAGCGGAGGACCGCCCGCGGGTGCACGAACAGGTTGTGCGGGGGCACCCGGCTGCCGGAGCGGAAGTAGGCGCCGGGCAGCTTGCCGTGCGAGCGGGTCGGGAACGGGGCCTTGCGGAACAGCCGGTTGATGCCGGGGTGGGTACCGGAGTAGGCGAGGACCGGGCGGCCGAAGGTGGGCAGCAGCTCCAGGTCCGACTCGCGGCCGCTGCGGACCGGGCCGAGGGTGCGCGGGTAGCGGCTGGAGTAGACGCCCATGATGCGGCTGAGGCCGCCCTCGACCTTCTCGACGTACACGATGTCCGCCTGGTCGAGTCCGGTGTGCGGGCGGGCCATGCTGTGGTTGTCGAACTTGACGGCCAGGACCGGTCCCTGACGGGCATTCAGGCCGGTGAAGGGGGAGACGAAGCGCTGCTGCGCCCCGGACCCGGCGGGCGTGGGGTCGGCGGCCGGGGCCGCGGGGGCGGCAGGGGACTCGAAGGCCGCGCCCAGGGTGAGGGCCAGCGCCGCGAACAGGGCGGCGGTCACCTTCGCCAGGGCCGATCTCGTACGTGTTCCACTCATGGCGCAAGGTGTTCCTCCCCGACCGGCGCCGCCAATCCCGCCCGCGCCCGTCTCACCCCCATGGGCCCGCACCCAGTGCTACGAATGCAGCACCCGTTCCGGCTCCCGGTGTCCCTCCGGCTCCAGTTGCAGCGTCGAGTGCGCGATGTCGAAGTGGTCGCCGAGGCAGTCCTGGAGGCGGGCCAGGAGCTTTCCGTAGTCCTCGGCGCGCAGGGCGTCGGCGGCGACGGTGATGTGCGCGGTGAGCACCGGCATCCCGGACGTCACCGTCCAGGCGTGCAGGTCGTGGACGGCGACCACGCCCGGCTCGTCGAGGAGGTGGCGGCGGACCTCGTCGAGGTCGGTGTCCTGGGGCGTGGCCTCCAGGAGCACGTGGGTGGCGTCGCGCAGGAGCTGGTAGGAGCGGGGCACGATCAGCAGGCCGATGACGATGGAGGCGATCGGGTCGGCGGCCTGCCAGCCGGTGAACAGGATGATGAGGCCGCCGACGATGACGGCGATGGAGCCGAGGGCGTCGCCGAGCACCTCCAGGTAGGCGCCGCGCATGTTGAGGCTGTCGTTCTTGGCGTCGCGCAGGAGGTAGAGGCCGACGCCGTTCGCCGCCAGGCCGAGGACGGCGATGGCGAACATCAGCCCGCCCTTCACCTCCACCGGCTCGTTGAAGCGCTGGATCGCCGAGTACAGGACCCACACGAAGATGCCGAGCAGGAGCAGGGCGTTGAGGACCGCCGAGAAGATCTCGACGCGGTAGAAGCCGAAGGTGCGGCGCGGCGTCGGGGCGCGCTGGGCGAGGGTGACCGCGCCGAGCGCGAGGGAGACGCCGATCGCGTCGGTGAGGCTGTGTGCGGCGTCGGCGAGGAGCGCGAGGCTGCCGGACAGGAGCGAGCCGACGACCTGGATGAGGGTGATGCTCGCGCTGATGCCGATGGTCCACAGCAGCCGGTTCCGGTACGTCCCGGTGAGGGTTCCCTGGGCCGCCGAGGGGGCGCCGTGGTCGTGGCTCATGACTTCAACATGGCAGGGGGCGCGGGCGGCGGCACCTCAGCCGGGGCCTCTGAGGGACAATCGGGCCGGTCAGAGCGGTCAGAGCGGTGCGGGACGACGAGGGCGGGCGGGCCGGAGTGCACGAGTACGGGTACCAGCACGAGTACGAGAAGGACGGCGGATACACGTACGAGAAGGACGGTGCGGAGATCTACCGCCAGTCCTTCGCCACCATCCGCGCGGAGGCGGACCTCGCGGGGCTGCCCGCGGACGTCTCCCGCGTCGCGGTCCGGATGATCCACGCCTGCGGGATGGTCGATCTCGTACGGGACCTCGCGTACACGCCGGACGTGGTGAGCCGTGCGCGGGCGGCGCTGCGGGCGGGGGCGCCGGTCCTCTGTGACGTCCAGATGGTGGCGAGCGGCGTGACCCGCAGGCGGCTGCCCGCCGGCAACGAGGTGCTGTGCACGCTCTCCGACCCGGCGGTGCCGGACCTCGCGGCGAAGCTGGGCACGACGCGGAGCGCGGCCGCCCTCGAGCTGTGGCGGGACCGCCTCGAGGGGGCCGTGGTCGCGGTGGGCAATGCGCCGACGGCCCTCTTCCGGCTCCTCGAACTGGTCGCGGAGGGGGCGCCGCGGCCCGCCGCCGTCATCGGGGTACCGGTCGGCTTCGTCGGCGCCGCCGAGTCCAAGGAGGCCCTGGCCGCGCAGCGCCTCGGCCTGGACCACCTCGTCGTACGGGGGCGCAGGGGCGGCAGCGCGATGGCGGCCGCGGCGGTCAACGCGCTGGCGAGCGAGGAAGAGTAAGGACCCAGGCGACGGCCTGCTCGACGTCGGCCGCCACCGGAACCCCTTCGGGGACCGGTGGCCGCCGCACGACCACCACCGGGATGCCCGCCTCCCGGGCCGCCGCCAGCTTGGGGGCGGTGGCCGCGCCGCCGCTGTCCTTGGTGACGAGGACGTCCACGCGGTGGGTGCGCAGCAGCTCCCGCTCCCCGTCGAGGGTGAACGGCCCCCGGTCCAGGACGACTTGGAGATGCGGGGGGTGGGGCGGCTCGGGCGGCTCCACCGACCGCAGGAGGAAGTGGAACTCACCGAGCGGGGCGAAGGCGGCGAGCCCGAGGCGGCCGGTGCTGAGGAAGACACGGCGGGCGCCGAGCGCGGGCAGGAGGGCGGCGGCCTCGGTGAGGGAGCCGACCGGGTGCCAGTCGTCGCCGGGGCCCGCGACCCAGCCGGGCCTGCGGAGCGCGAGCAGGGGAACATGGGCCGTGGCGGTGGCCGCCGCCGCCGAGAAACTGATCGTCCCCGCGAAAGGGTGTGTGGCGTCGATGACCGCGTCCACCTGGTGCTCGCGCACCCACCCCACCAGCCCCTCGGCCCCGCCGAAGCCGCCCACGCGGACGTCCCCCGGGGGCCGCCGGGGCGCCGCGACGCGACCGGCGAGCGAGGTCGTGACCCGGGTGCCCGCGGGCGCGGCGGTGTGCAGGACCTCGGCGAGCCGCCGGGCCTCGGCGGTGCCGCCGAGGATCAGGACGTGCACGGTGGGGTGGGTCCTCTCGTGAGTGGTGTGGTGGGTGGGGCGAATGGGGCCGACGGTGTCGGTGCCCCCGGGGGTGGGCGGAGCGGTCAACTCAAGCACACCGGGCTGCGGGCCGGATGGACGACCGGGGCCTGTGCGACGGCCGCGGCGACGGCGGCGTACACGGCGCTGCTGACCGGTGAGTTCCCCGATCCCGTGACCGTCACGCTGCCCAAGGGGCACACCCCGTCGTTCGCGCTCGCCGCCGAGGAGTTGGGGGACGGCGCGTGGGCGATGGCGGGCGTGGTGAAGGACGCCGGGGACGATCCGGACGTCACGCACGGCGCCCTCGTGCGGGCCACCGTGCGGGCGCTCCCCGCCGGTGCGGGGGTCGTCTTCGTCGCGGGGCCCGGCGTCGGCACCGTCACCAAGCCCGGCCTTCCGCTGCCCGTCGGGGAGCCCGCCGTCAACCCCGTGCCCCGGCAGCTGATGCGCGACCACGTGGCGCGCGTCGCCGAGGCGTACGGGGCCCGGGGCGACGTCGAGATCACCGTTTCCGTCGATCACGGCGAGGAGATCGCGCGCTCCACCTGGAACCCGCGGCTCGGCATCCTCGGCGGGCTCTCGATCCTCGGCACGACCGGCGTCGTCGTCCCCTACTCGTGCTCCGCCTGGATCGACTCCATCCGGCGCGGCGTCGACGTGGCGCGCGCCGCCGGGCACACCCATGTCGCCGGGTGCACGGGCTCGACGTCGGAGAAGACCGTCGTCGCCGAGTACGGGCTGCCGGAGGACGCACTCCTCGACATGGGGGACTTCGCGGGGGCCGTCCTGAAGTACGTGCGGCGGCATCCGGTGGACCGGCTGACCCTCTGCGGGGGCTTCGCCAAGCTGTCGAAGCTGGCGGCGGGGCACATGGATCTGCACTCGGGGAGGTCCCAGGTCGACAAGGGGTTCCTGGCCGGGCTGGCCCGCCGAGGGGGCGCGGACGCGGCCCTCTGCGAGGACATCGCGGGTGCCAACACGGGGCTTGCGGCGCTGCAGTTGAGCCTGGCGGCGGGGGTTGCGCTGGGGGACCTGGTGGCGGCGGAGGCCCGGG
Source organism: Streptomyces sp. NPDC059009 (assembly GCF_042740175.1). Taxonomy (NCBI): domain Bacteria; kingdom Bacillati; phylum Actinomycetota; class Actinomycetes; order Kitasatosporales; family Streptomycetaceae; genus Streptomyces; species Streptomyces sp. NPDC059009. The sequence goes on from NZ_JBHYJB010000046.1 coordinate 80,211, forward strand.
ACCAGGCCCTGGCCGTGTTGCGGGGTGCCCCCGTCGCGGTCGACGTCATCTGTATCGACCGGGCGGGGACGGTGGTCGGGCGCAGTGCTGTTCGGGGGCCCCGTTGACGGGTGGTTCTTCCACTGCGGGCCGGTGGGGGCTTGTCGCGCCCACGCGGCGGAGCCGCATATCGACACAGCCCCGCGCCCCTGTAGGGCACTCCCCCGATTACGGAGCCGCTGCCTCCAGCTCCGCCACCGTGCCCGACATCACCGTCCGCACATGCGCCGTGAGGTGCTCAAGCGGCCAGTCCCACCACGCCAGTCGGAGAAGTCGCGCCACCTCCTCCTCGCTGTACCGCGTCCGGATCAGCCGCGCCGGGTTCCCGCCCACGATCCCGTAGTCCGGTACGTCGTCCACGACCACCGAGCCCGACGCCACCACCGCCCCGTGCCCGATCCGCACCCCCGGCATCACCAGCGTCCGGTAGCCGAGCCACACGTCGTGGCCCACCACCGTGTCGCCGCGCCCCGGCAGGCCCGAGATCAGGTCGAAGTGGTCGGACCAGGAGCCGCCCATGATGGGGAAGGGGAAGGTGGAGGGGCCGTCCATGCGGTGGTTGGCGCCGTTCATGAGGAAGCGGACGCCCTCGCCGAGCGCGCAGAACTTGCCGATGACGAGCTTCTCGGGGCCGTAGTGGTAGAGGACGTTGCGGGTCTCGAACCGCGTCGGGTCGTCCGGGTCGTCGTAGTACGAGAACTCGCCGACCTCGATCAGCGGCGACGTGACGAGGGGCTTCAGGAGCACCACCCGGGGCTGCTCCGGCATCGGGTGCAGGACGGTCGGGTCGGCGGGGAGCGGGTGCGCGGGAGTCATGGACGCCGACGCTACCCGCGCTCCCGCGTCCGGCGGCATCGAATTTCCGCTCGCCGTTTCGCGTTCTCACGGCACCCGTTTTCGGGTGGCCTAAGGAGAGCCCGCCAGCGTTCGCGCACCCGCTGACCTGCTGCGAGAGTCAGGAGCAGAGCGCGCGACGCGCATCGGCGGCGGGAAGGGCGGACCATGCGGCGGACACGGCAGCAGACCCTCGCACTGGACCTGGGGAGCTCCACCCTGCGTCTGTGCACGGGCCCGGTGGGCGGCGCCGTCCTGTGCGCGCCCTCGATCGTCGCCCTCGATCACGCGGGCAAGGTGCGCGCCTGGGGCACCGACGCGCTGCGGCTGCGCGGCCGGGCGCCCGCCGAGCTGGAGGTGATCCAGCCGGTGGCGCGCGGCGTCGTGACGCACCCCCACGCCGCCGTACGCCTGCTGCGGGCCGCCCTGCGCGCCGCGGCGGCCGACGCCGGCGTCCCGGGTCCCGGGGAGGACGGCGAGGCCGCGGTGTGCGTGCCGGACGGGGCGACGCCCCTGCAGCGCAGCGCCCTCGCCGAGCTCTGCGAGGAAGCGGGCCTGCGCCGCATACGTCTCATACCGAAGTCCCTCTCCCACGTGGTGGGCCTCGGCCTGCCCGTACGGGAGCCCTCCGGCGCCCTCGTCGTCGACGTGGGCACCCACCGCACCTCCGCCGCCATGATGACCATGGGCTACACGATGGCGGCCCGCAGCTCCGACTACGGCGGCGAGACCGTGAACGCCGCCCTCGCCCAGCACCTCCGCCTCGGGTACGGCCTGATGGTCAGCGCCGAGTCCGCCGAGGACGCCAAACTCCGTCTGGCACAGGCCACTTCGGCCATGGAGCCGCTGCCCGTACGCGGCAAGGACCTCACCGGCGGCTGGCCCCGCGCCCAGGAGCTCGCCCCCGCCGACCTGCCGGGGCTCACGCTCCGGCTGCGCGAGGAGATCGTCGACCTGATCAGCGCGGTCATGACGGACAGCCCCGCCGAGCTCGCCCACGACGTCCTGGACCGGGGGATCCTGCTGTGCGGGCGCGGGGCGCTCCTGCCCGGCCTGGAGGAGCACATCCGCGCGCAGACGCGGCTGCCCGTGCATCTCCTCGACCCGGAGGGGACGGCGAGCGTCATCGGCGCGCACCGCCTGGCGGCGCAGCCGGAGTCGGAGGCGGAACAGGAAGAGGAGACGGGCCTCACCCCGTCCCCGGTGTAGCGGGTCTCAACCGGTCCCCCGTATAGGGGGCCTAGCACCACCCCAAGAGGCATGGTCGCCCCATGCCCTCGGGCCGCCTGCTCGGCGAGAGTTGAGGCATCAGCACGGAACGTCCCCACCGATGCCGAAGACGCAGACGAAGAGGCCCGCCATGACGACGACGCTCACCACTCCCCGCTCCACCGACTACCCGACCCATTACTCCGGCTCCGTGGCCGCTCCCCGACGGAGCTTCTGGCGCGCCCCGTTCAGCGCCGTCACCTTCCGCGAGCTCGGGTACACCGTCGGGTCGCTGCCGGTCGCGATCGTCGGGTTCGCCTTCGCGGTGACGCTGTTCTCGCTCGGCGCGGGGCTGTTGGTGACGCTGCTCGGCCTGCCGGTGTTCGCCGCGATGCTCGCCGGGGCGCGGGGGCTCGGGGCCGCCGAGCGCGGGCGGGCCCGGGGCGCGCTCGGCCTGGACGTGGCGGCGCCCGCGCCCGTCGCGGTGCCGGAGGGCGCGGGCGCGTGGGGCGCGGTGCGGGCGCGGGTCGCGGACGCGGCGGGCTGGAAGGCCCTCGTGTTCCAGGTGGTCATGTTCCCGTGGCGGGTGGCGAGCTTCGTGCTCGCGGTGACGTTCTTCGTGACCGGCTGGGTGGTCGCGCTCTTCCCCACCTACGCCTGGGTGTTCCCGCACTACCTGGACTGGCCCGGCTACCGCGTCTTCGACTTCACCACGTCGGGCGGCACGCACCACGAGTACTACATCGAGTCGCCGTGGCAGATCGCCGGTGTCTCGCTGGTCGGCGTCGCCCTCGTCCTGCTGACCCCGGTCCTTCTCCGCGCCCTCACGAGCGTGGACCGGGCCGCGGTGCGCGGGCTGCTCGGCGCAGCAGACCGGCGAGCGTGAGCAGCCAGGCGGCGAGCGCGATCCACAGCAGTACCTGTCCTGGCCGGGTGAGCCAGGGGACCTGGGCGGCGGTGGCCACGGAGAGCGTGGCCACCGCCGTCATTCCCATGGGGAACACGGTGGCCCAGCGGCGCACGTCGTAGTGGGGGCGGGGCCAGCGCAGTTCGGCGCAGAGCAGGACCGCGTACCAGGTGAGGTCGAGGGCGAGGACGACGAGGGTGACGGTGCGCAGGACGTCGTGGGCGGCACCCTCGAAAATTGCCGGCCCCACGAGCTCCGTGCCCGCGAGCTTCGCGCCCACGAGCTTCGCGCCCGCCAGCGCCGAGATGGCGAGCGCCCCGCCCGCCACCCACTGGTCCCCGGCCCCGTCCCGGACGTAGTGGAGGCCGAAGCGCGGGAAGACCGCCGCGTAGAGGGCGAACCCGAGGACGAAGAAGACGAGGGCCGCGCGGGCGAGCCACGGGGCGGGCCAGGCGGCGGCGAGCGTCCCGGCGAGGACCGCGATGCCCTCGGTCGCGACGCACACGAGGAAGACGACGCCGGGCATACGGCGCCCCAGGTGCCGTAGGACGAACGTGAGCAGCACGGGCCAGAGCACGACCGCGAGGGCGAGCAGTGCGGCGCCGAGGGGCCGCCAGCCGAGCCCGGTGAACCGGGTGCCGAGGACGGTGGTCGCGGCGACGGCGGTGAGCGCGGCCGGGGTGTCGGCGTCCGCCTCCCAGTGCGTCCGCTCCCCCACGAACCGGTTCACGAAGGCGGCCGCGAGGACCAGCCAGGCGACCCCGGCCACCCCGAGAAGGACCCGCGAGACCCCCTCGTACCCGAGCAGACCGAGCCCGACGGAGAGGATCCCGGTGGCCATGACGGCGGACCCGGCGGCAGGCGGCAACTGCCGCCACCAGTCCCCGAGGGACTCGGGCCCGTGGGGGTGCTCGGGCCCGTAGAGCCGGGAGCCCCCCGGCGGGGCCCCGGTTCCCCGCTGCCACACCGCACGCCGACACGGGCCACCGCCCGGACCGCCAGGACCCGCAGGGTCAGCCGGACCGCCAGGGCCAGCAGAGCCCGTGGGACCGCCAGGGCCCTCGGGGGCGGCCGGAGCGGCAGGGGGCGTCATACGACCAGGCTGCGCACCGGCGGGCCGGCCCGCCGCCCCCGCACCGCCAACCGGCGTACGGCCCGTGTCCCTTCCCGTGGGACTTCGCGCGCGTCCGGCACCCGCTCCCCGGCCCGCGCACGCCCGCCCTCCTACCGTCCGGGGCCATGGACACGCTCATCTTCTGTGGCCTCCTGGCCACGATCGTCGCGCTCTATCAACAGCGCTCCCGGACCCTCGTCCTCGCCGCCTGGTGGATCGTGCTCCTCGCCACCATCCTGCTGCTCTCGCACCACATCACGAGCAGCCTGAAGCTGGGGCTGAGCTACTGATGACCACGACCACAGCGCCGCTCGCGGAGCGGGACGCCGAGGGGTTCCTCGGCCAGGTGCAGTACTGGTTCGCCTGCTTCTTCGCCGTCGGCTGGACCGGCATCGTCTGCGCCGGGCTCGGCGTCCAGTTCGGCAGCTGGGACTACCCGTGCCCGCTCTGCATGGTGCAGCGCATGTTCATGCTGCTGGCCGCGCTCGGCGCCCTCCACATCGTCCGCAAGGGCATGACCGGCACCGTCACCGGGCGCGACTACATGGCCGGCTGGGGTCTCGCGCTCGTCGCCTGCATCGGGGGCGGCTTCGCGGCCTGGCGGCAGACCATGCTGCACATCCTGCCCGGCGACAAGGGCTACGGCGCCCCGGTGCTCGGCCTGCACATGTACGTGTGGGCGTGGATCCTCTTCATGGCGTCCGTCGTCGCCGTCGGCATCGTCATGTCGCTCGCCCACCTCACGGCGGCCCGCGAGATCCAGATCCGCCCCCAACGCACCGTCGGGCGGCTGGTGTTCGGCTTCGTCGCCCTCATCATCGCCGTCAACCTCGTCGCGGTGTTCCTGCTGGAGGGCTTCCACTGGTTCCTGCCGGACGACCCGACGCGGTACCAGTTCTTCTATGACGTCCACATCCTCAAGTCCTGACGACCCGGAGGCCCTTGCCGCTCGCCACGGGCTCGAACCGCTGCCCGTGGAGGGCGGCCGCTTCCGCCGTACGTGGGCGGGGCCGCCCGGACCGGACGGGCGGCCCGCCGGCTCCGCGATCCTCGTCCTCCTGACCTCCGCCCCCGACGACTTCTCCGCCCTCCACCGGCTCCCCATCGACGAGATCTGGCACTTCTATCGGGGGGATCCGCTGGAGCTGGTGCTGCTCGCACCGGACGGCAGCGATCGCATCGTCCAACTGGGGCCGGACATCGTGCAGTTCGTCGTGACCGCCGGGACCTGGATGGGGGCGCGGGTCGCGGCGGGCGGGGGCTGGTCACTGGTCGGGACGACCATGGCGCCGGGGTTCATGGAGCGGGATTACGAGGGCGGGGACGCCGATGCGCTGGCTGCGCGGTATCCGGGGCGGGCGGAGGTCATCCGCGAACTGTGCCGTCCCGACGCCCCGTTGAGGATGACGGAGGATGGGGCGCATGAGTGATGAGTCGTTGCGCGACGAGACGTTGCCCCTGCTGTCCGGGCGGGTCGCCCTCGTCACCGGGGGCAGCGGTCTCCTCGGTGCCGGAATCGCCTGGCGGTTCGCCCAGGCGGGGGCGGCCGTCGTCGTCCACTTCCACCGGGGCGACAAGGGAGCCCGGGAGCTGGTGCAGCGCATCACCGACCGCGGCGGGGACGCCCTCGCCGTCCCGGCCGACCTCACCGACGAGGCCGACTGCCACCACCTCGTCGAGGAGGCCCACGCCTGGCGCGGGCGGCTCGATTCACTCGTCAACAACGCGGGCGTACAACCGGTTCAGGACCTCGCGGGCATGACGGCTGCCGAGTGGCGTGAGGTCAACGAGGCCAACGTGCACAGTGCGTTCTGCTGCACGCAGGCGGCCGCGGGGTGGATGCGGGACCAGGAAGGGGGCGGGTCCGTCACCCACATCGCCTCCATCGAAGGCTCCCACCCCGCCGCCGGGCACGCCCACTACAGCGCCTCGAAGGCCGCCCTGATCATGTTCGCCCGCTCCGCCGCCCTGGAGTACGGGCCCCTCGGCATCCGCGTCAACAGCGTCTCGCCCGGCCTCATCGACCGGCCCGGCCTCGCCGACGCCTGGCCCGAGGGCGTCGCCCGCTGGACCGCCGCCGCGCCCCTCACCCGCCTCGGCCGCCCCGAAGACGTGGGCTCCGCCTGCGTGTTCCTCGCCTCGGACGCGGCGTCCTGGATCACGGGAACCGATCTGGTGGTGGACGGCGGAGTGGGGGCACGCCCCACCTGGTAGCCCCAACTACCGGTCCCGTGACCCCACTTGTCCGCCGCCTCCCCTCCTGGAGGCAGAAGGCCGCACCGCTCCTGAAACGGTGCGGCCTCCCTCCCCTCTCCCCCAGACGGTGTCCGGTCCGCCCCGTCGCTCCGGCAGTGGAGAACGACGCGGCGTACGACCGGACACCAAGAGCAGTGGCCGCCCGAACCACTGGCTCCGTGACACTCAGGAAGGCTATGCGGAGCGGTAACGGATTGTGTAGCTCCGGTGACTGAGTGGCTCAATTCACCCTGTGAAACGGGAAGTTCACGCCGCGTACGGGACGGTGTGCGCAGGCGGTTGGCCGGGGCGGGCGGGGCAAACCGGTGTTCGAGCGGTGGTCCTGGCACGGCGGCCACTCGACGCAATCCGAGGCCTCACCTGACGCCGCCGGGGCCGGATCGCGCCGTTTGCTGCTAGAGGGTTCCCTGGGATGCGGCGGTCACGAAGGCCACGAAGGCGTGCGGCGCGACGGAGAAGGTGGGCCCACCGGGGTTCTTGCTGTCGCGAACCGCAACGGTGCCTTTGCAAGGGGCTTGAGCGACTTCTATGCAGTCGCCGCCTGTGCTGCCGCTGTAACTGGATTTACGCCAGGGTGCGTTGGTCAGATCCGGCTTCGTGCCCATAACGTTCCTCCAGTACACGCCTGATCAGAGTTGCCGAATCCTCTGCAGAGAGGGCGGCGGCCTGCAAGCTAGCGTAACGAAGGCTGGCCTCACGAACGGTTTCCGGGTTGGCCGTCATGTGGCCCGAGATCAGGTCCTCTGTATAGATCAAGTCCGGGTCATCGTCGAACCGGAGCAGGTTGAACGACCCATCCAAGCTTGCGTGTTGCCCCACCCCGAACGGCAGGATCTGAAGTTGCAGCCACCGTGCTTCCTGGAAGCTCAATAGGTGCGCGAGTTGGTCTCGCATCACGTCGACCCCACCGATCGGTCGATGGAGTACGGATTCGTCGAGGACAACCAGCCCAAGAGGTGGCCGCTCCCTGCTCAAGATGCGTTGCCGCTCCATTCGCGCGGCCACCAGGTCATCGAGGTTGCTGGGCTGACCCGTTTCGAGAACGGCACGGGCGTATCCCTCGGTCTGGAGAAGGCCGTACACCAACTGAGCCTGGAACGTGGAGATATACGCCGCTCTCGCCTCCATCTCCGCATACGCCTGGAACCAGCTCGGCAACTGGCTCCGCAACACCAGCCCCACCAACCGCGAGAACACCCCATCCGTCCCCAGCGCCGCGTCCACCCGCTCGGAGAAGTCCCGCGTCGGCACCTTCTTCGCCGTCTCGATCTGTCCGACCAAGGAACCCGTACAGAAAATGCAGTCCCCCAACTGCCCTTGCTTCAGGCCCGCCGCCTCCCGCAAGCGGCGCAGCTCCGAGCCGTAGTAGTCCAGCGGCGACGCGCTGGGGTCCAGTTCATTGATGCGCACCATGGGAACGGCCACCCCCAGCCGGCAACGCCCGGCAGTGTTGCTCTCTAGACGTAGCCCAGCGTAATCAAACCGCTTCAGTCTGGTGACGTGAATCACGCAACTCACCTCTTGGACCCCGGAGTTGGCGACTCCTACCGGATGAGCCTCACGGTCAGTGACCACTCGGCCCGGCACCTGCGCCTCATCCTCCGCAGCTACCTCACGAGTTGGGGCATGGACCCGCTCGCCGACGCCGCCGTGCTCGCCCTCACGGAGCTGGTCGCCAACGTCGTACGCCATGTGCCGGACCGGCGCTGCACGGTGCTGATCCGGCGGCGCGAGCAGGGAGTGCGTGTGGAGGTCGCGGACGGGAGTCCGGATCTCCCGCCCGAGGAACCCCCCTACCCCGACGGCCTGGCCGAAGGCGGACGCGGACTGCTGCTCGTCGACGCGGTGACCGACCGCTGGGAGGTGTGGCACCTGCCGGGAGGCGACGGCAAGACCATCTGGTTCGAGTGCGACCACGACCGCGACACCTGAACGGCCCACCCGGGTAGCCGCACGCCCGCGCCCCTCACAGGGTCGAAGCATGAGCGACACGGAAAAGACGGAGAAGAACGCGGACAAGGGCGGGGACGCGGAGAGCGGCTGGGCCGTCGGCGGCACCGTCTTCGCGGGTGTCCTGATGCTGGTCAACGGCATCCTCGGCATCCTCGAAGGCATCGCGGGAATCGCCAAGGACGACGTGTACGAGCGCCTCGGGGACTACGTCTACAAGTTCAACCTGAGCACGTGGGGCTGGATCCACCTGATCCTCGGGATCCTGGTCGCGGTGACCGGCTACGGCATCCTCAAGGGCGCCGAGTGGGCGCGGGCCACCGGCATCGGGCTCGCGGCCCTCGCGATCGTCGTGTACTTCGTGTGGCTGCCGTACCAGCCGCTGTGGGGTCTCATCTCCATCGCCATCGGGATCTTCGTGATCTGGGCGCTGTGCCACGACCGGTCGTCCACCGGGTCGACCACCAGCTGACGCGCATGACCAGCGGCGGCGGGACGGCCCAGGCCCGCGCCCTGCTCCCGACCGTGCTCCCGGCGCTGCTCATCGGCGTCGGGAGCAGTCTCGTGCTGCTCGCCCTCTCCGCCGTCGCGGACCGGCTGCAGGACCTGCTCTGGGACTCCGTGCCGGACTGGGCGGGCGTGGACGGGACCTCTGCCGGGTGGACCTTCGCGGTGCTCACGGCCGCCGGACTGGTGGTCGGGCTCCTCGTGTGGAAGGTGCCGGGGCACGCCGGGCCCGACCCGGCGACGACCGGGCTCGTCGACCCGCCGCTGCCGCTGCGCGTGCTGCCCGGCATCGCGCTGACCGCGCTCGTCGGACTCGCGGGCGGCGTGAGCCTCGGCCCGGAGAACCCCATCACGGCCATCAACATCGCCCTCGCGTACGGGCTCGGCGTACGGGCGCTGCCCCGGGTGCCGGGCGCGGCGTGGGCGGCGCTCGCGGCGGCCGGGACGATCGGGGCGCTGTTCGGGACGCCGGTGGCGGCGGCCCTCGTGCTCTCGGAGTCACTCAGCAGTGGCGGCGGCAGCGGGAGCGAAGGGGGCAGCCCTCAACAGCCCCTGTGGGACCGGCTGTTCGCGCCCCTCGTCGCGGCGGGCGCGGGTGCCCTCACCACCGTGCTCGTGGCGCACCCGGCGTTCTCCGTGGACCTGCCGGACTTCCGGGGCCCGCACTGGGCGGACGGGGCCGCGGCGCTGGTGATCAGCCCGCTGGCCGCGCTCGCGGGACTCGGTGCCGTCGCCGCCTTCCCGTATCTGCACCGGGTCTTCCACGCCCTGCCGCACCCGGTCCTGATGCTGACCGTGGGCGGGGTCGTGCTCGGCGCGCTGGGGGCGCTGGGCGGTCAACTCACCCTGTTCAAGGGCCTGGAGGAGATGAAGGAGCTGACGGCGGACGCGGGCGGGCGCGGGGCGGGGAATCTGCTGCTGCTCGGCGTGGTCAAGCTGGCGGCGCTGACCGTCGCGTCCTGCGCCGGGTTCCGGGGCGGGCGGATCTTCCCCGCCGTGTTCGCCGGAACGGCGCTCGGCCTGTGCGCGCACGCCCTCGTGGACTCCGTACAGCCCGCGCTCGCCGTCAGCTGCGCCATCCTCGGGCTGCTGCTCGCCACCACCCGGCAGGGCTGGCTGTCGCTGTTCACGGCGGCGACCGTCGTCCTCGACCTGGACCTGCTGCCGCTGCTGTGCGTGGCGGCGCTGCCCGCGTGGCTGCTGGTCAGCGGGCGGCCCGAGATGCTGGTCGCACAGGCGCCGCCGGCGAGCGTCACTGGCCGAACGGCGGATGCAGCGCCTTGACGCCCAGGTCGTAGAGGCCGTCCAGGATCAGGTCCACGGCCACCGCCGCGAGCAGCAGGCCGAGGAGGCGGACGAGGAGTTCGGTGACCGTGTGGTGGGTGCGGCGCAGGAAGTGGCCGAGGAGCAGGACGCAGACCAGGTTCAGGGCGATCACGGACACGTACGCGCCCCCGACCGTCGAGCGCCAGCTCCACGAGTTCTCGCGCTCGGCGGCCTCGATCAGCACCGCCGTCAGGGCGAGCGGGCTCACGATGTACGGCATGAGCAGCTCGCGCACGCCACCGATCAGGTCGGGCGTCGCGGCGTGCGGGCCGTCGGAGCCGAGGTGGATGCCGAGGACGAGGCCGACGGCGTAGAGGAAGAAGATGATGCCGCCCGCGAGCTGGAGCGCGGGCGTGGAGATGTGGAAGAGCTTCAGCACCCACGGCGCGGAGACGCTCACCACCAGGCCCACGAGGACGGCGGCACCGGAGGAGACGAGGGCGATCCGGCGCAGTGCAGACAGCTCCCGGGTCTGGGCCAGCTCCGCGAAGGCGAGGAGCACCTTGGGCGGGCCGACGACCGAGAAGAACGTGATGAACGCGGCGGAGAACGTCAGGGCGGTCACGGGACGCATCCTGACCCCGGGGGCGCGGGGTCAGGATGCTGGACACGGTTCCTGCCCGCGCCCGCACTCCCTAGAACTCGGCGGGACCGCCATTGGCCGTAACCGTGTCCTCCACCGCGCGGATGAACGCCTGCGTGCGGGAGTTGGTGCCCTCCGTCCGCCAGATCAGCGCGACGTCCGCCTTCGGAATGTCGTGGATCGGCACGAATGTCACGTCGGGCCGTGAGTAGTACGTCTCGACGGAGGCGATGACCGGTGAGATGCCCTGGCCCGTCGCGATGAGCGTCATCAGCTCCTGGAAGGTGGAGACCGCCTGGCCTCGGTGGATCTCGCGGCCGCTCGGGGTGCGCGACGGCACGTGGAAGTCCCACCAGTAGGCGGGCGCGCTGTTCACGACGCCGAAGAAGGTCTCCCCCGCCAGCTCCTCCAGGGAGATCGAGGTGCGGCCCGCGAGGGGGTGGCCGAGCGGCATGGCGAGGACCCGGGGCTCGTTGATGACGACCGGGCCGACGGTGAGGTCCGGCTCCGCCACCGGCAGGCAGGTGAACAGGACGTCGACCTCGCCGCCGCGCAGGGCACCCAGGGGGTCCTGGAACTGCGTCTCGCGCATCCGCACCTCGCAGCGCGGGCAGCGCTCCTTGAACGTCGCGAGGACGGCGGCGGTCAGCGAGCCCGCGCCCGACCCCAGGAAGCCGACCTTCAGCTCGCCCTCGACGCCCCGCGCCGCGTCCTTCGCGCGCGCCAGGGCCTGCTCCATCTGCGCGTGCAGCGGCGCCACGTCCTCGTACAACTGCCGTCCGAGCGGCGACATCCGCACCACCCGGCTGGTGCGCTCGAAGAGCGGGGCGCCGATCTTGCGCTCCAGCTTCTTCACGGTCTGGCTGACCCGCGCCTGCGAGAGCAGCAGCCGCTCGGCGGTGCGTCCGAAATGCAGCTCCTCGGCGAGCGTCAGAAAGGTCTCCAGCTCATGCCGTTCCACGGCCGCTCCCCCTACGAATAGCCTCTGACCTGCATCGATAAGCGATAGCGCGTGGATCGTTTCACGCTTCGCCGTTGATCGGGAAGTGGCGTCGGCGGATCTTTGAGTTGTCCGGTTCACGGACGACCGAGCGCCTCCCCCTCCCTCACTCCCCGGAGATTCCCATGTCTGCTGCCGCCCGCAAGACGCTCGCCCGCAAGACCGTCGTCGCCACCGCCGCGCTCGCCCTCACGGCGGGCCTCGCCGTGACCTCCGCGCAGGCCGACAACGAATCCAACAGCCACGACAGTTGGAGCGCCGCCTGGGCCGCGGCCCCGCAGCGCCCGAGCACCGGATTCAAGGCGAACTGGTCGGAGTCCGGCTTCTCGGGACAGACCCTGCGCCAGGTCGTCCGTGTCACGGCGGGCGGCGACCGGGCCCGCATCCGGCTCTCCAACGCGTACGGACCCTCGCCCCTGCACATCGCAGGCGCGACCGTCGCCCGCACCAAGGGAACGAAGGGCTCCGCCGTCGAGGACGGATCGGTGCGGCGGCTCACCTTTGGCGGAAAGCCTTCGGTGACCATCCCCGCGTACGGTCAACTCTCCAGTGATGCCGCCGAGTTGGACCTCAAGCCCTTTGAGTCCGTGACCGTCACGCTGCACCTGAAGCGGACCACCGGGCCCGCCACCTTCCACGCCCAGTCCTTCGCCACGAGCTACCGCGCGGACGGCGACCACATCCGGGACACCGGGGGCGGGGCGTTCAAGGAGTCGACGGAGTCCTGGTACTACCTGTCGGGCGTGGACGTGACGGGCGGGCCGAGAGAGCACGCGGGCAAGGGAGTCGTGCTCTTCGGCGACTCCATCACCGACGGCTTCGCCTCCTCCACCGACCTCAACCGCCGCTGGTCCGACGCGCTCGCCGGGCGCCTCGCCAAGGCGGGCACGCCGCGCCCCGTCGTCAACGAGGGCATCGGCGGCAACATGGTCCTCAACGACTCGGCCTGGTACGGCGACAAGAGCTCCACCCGCTTCCGCCGGGACGCGCTCGACCTGCCGGGCGTCTCCACGGTCGTCGTCCTCGAAGGGCTCAACGACATCGGCTTCAGCGAGACCGACAAGCCCACCTACAAGCCCGCGCCCGTCGTGTCCGCCCGCGAACTCATCAACGGGCACCGGACGTTGATCCGCGAGGCGCACGCGGAGGGCAAGCGGATCGTCGGGGCCACGCTGCTGCCGCTCGGCGGCTCCGACCACTACGGCAAGCACGCGGCGGCGGTCAGCGACGCCTTCAACACGTGGGTGCGCACGTCCGGCGAGTACGACGCGTACGTCGACTTCGACAAGGCGCTGGCCGACCCCGCGGACCCCGAGCGGATCCGCCCCGCGTACGACAGCGGTGACCACCTGCACCCGAACGACGCGGGCTATGCGGCGATGGCGCGTGCGGTCGACATCGACTCCCTCTGAGCCACAAGGAGTCACGTGCGATGTCCCCGCTCCAAGAGCCCGCGTCCGACGCGCGGGCCACCACCGAGGCCGTGCCCCGCATGACCGGCCGGCAGACGCTCGTCCTGACGCTCCTCCTCGGCTCCCAGTTCATGGTCGCCGTGGACTTCTCCATCCTGAACGTGGCGCTGCCCGCCGTGGGCGCCGGACTCGGCTTCCCGCTCGGGCAGTTGCAGTGGATAGCGACATCGTTCGCGCTGGCCGCCGCCGGGTTCACGCTCTTCTTCGGGCGGGTCGCCGACCTCTTCGGGCGCAAGCGGCTCTTCGTCGGCGGGATGGCGGTGCTGGGTCTGTCGTCGCTGCTCGGCGGGCTGGCCACGACGCCGGAGACGCTGATCGTGGCCCGCGTCCTGCAAGGTCTCGCGACGGCCGCCGTCACCCCGGCGGGGCTCGCCCTGCTGACGACGGCCTTCCGCGAAGGACCGCTGCGGGAGCGGGCGTTGGGGCTCAACGGCGCCCTGATGTCGGCCGGGTTCACGGCGGGCGCCGTGCTCGGCGGGCTGCTGACCGAGCTGCTGTCGTGGCGGTGGGCGTTCCTCGTCAACGTGCCGGTCGCCGCCGCCGTCGTCGCTCTCGCACCGTCCGTCATCCGTGACTCGAAGATCGTGTGCAGGCACCGGCTCGACGTGCCGGGCGCGGTGACCGTGACGGGTGGCCTGCTGGCCCTGGTGTACGGGCTGACGCGGGCGGGGGCGGAGGGCTGGGCCGACCCAATTGGTGTGGTGGGGATCGGTGTTGGGCTGGCGCTGCTGGTCGGGTTCTGGTTCGTCGAGCAGCGGGCCGCGGCGCCCCTGGTACCCGTACGGATCATGCGGCGCCGCAGCGTCGTGTGGGGCAACGTGGCCGGGCTCGTGGCCTTCGCCACGGAGACCTCGCTGGTGTTCCTGCTGACCCTGTACCTCCAGGAGGTCCTCGGCTACTCGCCGCTCGCGACGGGGCTGGCCTTCGGGGTGCTCGGGCTCGGCACCGTGCTCGGCGGGCCGCTGGGCGGGCGGGTGGTCGGGCGGTACGGGACGGTGCGCACGCCCCTCGTGGGCTTCACGGCCACGGCGACGTCGGGGCTTCCCGATCATGAGCAGGGGCTGGCCACGGGGCTCGCGACGATGACCCAGCAGGTGGGGATCACGTTGGGGATTCCGGTGATGAGTGCGGTGGTCGCTGCGCGGGGCTCGGTGCTTTCTGGGGTGACCGGTGCTGTTGTGGTCAACTCGGGGTTGGTGCTTGCCGGTTCGGTGCTGGCCTCTCTGTTGCTTGCCCGAGGTCGTCGGGGCTGATCTTTCTGGTTCATCGCACCCTGCGTCGTGGGCTGTGCCCACCCGTCCCGCCGTGCGGGACGCCTGCCCACAGCGGAAGCGGCCGGCTCCCACCCGCGCAGGCACGCGGAGGCACGCGGAAGCGGCCGGCTCCCACCCGCGCAGGCACGCGGAGGCACGCGGAAGCGGCCGGCTCCCACCCGCGCAGGCACGCGGAGGCACGCGGAAGCG
>NZ_JBHYJB010000047.1:0-93016 GCF_042740175.1 Streptomyces sp. NPDC059009
CCGCCGCTACGCGGCGGAACCCTGCCGCACTCCGTGCGGCCAATTCCATTGCTCCGCAACGGAATTGATGCTGCGTCACTCCGTGACGCAGGGCTTGAATCGCTCCGCGATTCAGCCAGACGGAATTCGCTCCGCGAATTCCTACCACTAGCAGCAACGCGCGTAGGGCCCTTCCACCGTAAACAAACTGACGGTGCGTCAGAAGATAGCTTGCCCAACACAAGAGCAAAGAAACTACATGCCATAGCAACTCTTCTACCCAAAAGGCGAGTTGATGCTGCATCACTCCGTGACGCAATAATCGAATCTACCTGCAACTCTCTCCGCAAATTCTAAGGCAGACCGGGGTTACTAGATTGACCCTAACATTACGTGGTGAGAGGAATCTCTTCCCCTGCCAAGTCGAGGGCTACAAGGACGAGTTGGGAACCCAGAGCTTCAAGGTAACGGCGGAGCTGACGCTGACTTATTTCTTCAACTGGAAGGCGCTCCAGGCGCGAGATATTAGGTTGAGCCGTGCCCATACGCATAGCGACCTCTGCCTGAGTTAGACCAGCTCGCTCCCTCAGCTGCGCAAGCCTCATTCGTCGTCATCCTTGCCATACCTGCGAAAGGCTCCAGTATCAATCCGCCACTGGCCGAAAGGGACAATGTCACCAAAAATGTAAGGCTCGCTGTTCTGGTACCTACCGTGGTATGGCTCGTCGTGAACAGAGATCGTGCCATCCCGCGGATCAACAATCATGTACAGATTGATACCCATGGCAGGATAGTCAGCCATCTTGTCGACGTAATCATTGTTCGGGTTGGACTTCGACACCACCTCAACGCATGCCAGCACCTCATGCGGAGCGAGGGAATCCCGATCAGAATCGAGCGCGCTCTCGTCACACACCAAAACATCAGGCCGGCGCAGACGACCAATCCTCGGATCCTCTACTTCGGGTCCGGTCTCCGCAACCCACCCCGGATGCGTCACGCCGACCTGCTGGTTGATCTGGTCACGGACCCTGCCAGCAATCCTCTCGTGCCGATTGACCGGACTCATCATCATCATGACCGGACCACCAGCGCCGATCTCCACCGTCCATGAACCTTCGAGATGCTGAGCGAACTCCGAGAGATCATCAGCGATGTTCCGCATCCGGGAATAATCCAGACTCATACCGCGACTATATCAGAAACGATATGTCTGGGCAGAAACTCCAGTGCCCCAAACTTTATCCGTCACTCCTTGTACCACCCATTCCATGAGTCCGAAAATGTGGTGCCATTCTCGCGACGAAGACCATCTAGCGCCCGTCTGCAGGGACTTTGCATCAGGCCGCGTTTGGTGGTGATGGGGGGAGGCGATGCCGCCTGCTAGGCGGTCGAGTTGGTGGGCCAGGGCTTCGTCGACGGGTATGCCGTGGGCTCCGCATTATCCGAAGTCGTGGGTGTGGCCCGGCACTTCGGCCCCTCCGTAAGTGGTCTTCGGGTTGTTCCTGCTTCAGGAACGGCTGGGAGGTGGCGAGGGCACGGCTCGCTGAGAGGGGTTCGCCCGGGCTCCAAGGGGTCGGGCGGTCGTGGGCTGTGCAGCTTGGCGTTCTATCCGGGTGTGGGCTGTTTCGCGGGTGAGGTGGCGTACGTCTGGGACGGTCAGGGCTGCCAGGGTGAGGAGGGTGATGAGGGCTGTGCTGCCCCATAGTGCGGTTGGGGTGCCGGTCAGGTTTTGTATGGGGCCTGCTAGGGCTGTTGCTATGGGGACCATGCCGACTGAGCCGAGCCAGTCGTAGGAGGAGACTCGGGAGAGTTTGTCGGCGGGGATCTCTTGGTGCAGGGCGGTCATCCAGGTGACTGCGAAGATCTCGACGCCGATGCCGCTGGCGGTCATTGTGGCGGCGAGTGCGGGTGGGGGGAGGGTGGTGGCTAGTGCTGCTGGGGGGAGGGCGGCCATGAGGGAGCCGCAGGCGCCGACGAGGAGCATGCGGCGGGGTTTCCAGCGGGTCATGAGTAGTGCGCCGAGGAGTGTGCCTGCTCCGAATGCGGCGAGTGCGGTGCCCCAGGTGGCTGCGCCGCCGAGGTGTTCGCGGGCGACGAGGGGGCCGTATACGGATTGGGTTGCGGCGAACGCCGCGTTGACTATGGCGAATTGGGAGATGATCACCCATAGCCAGCGGCGGTCGGCTACTTCTTGCCAGCCTTCGTGGAGGTCTTGGAGGAGGGTTTTGCTGCGGTGTGTGCGGGGTGGGATGTCGTTGGTGTGGAGGGCGGAGCGGAGCGCTGCGGCTAGGGCGAAGGCTGTTGCGTCGGCGGCTAGGACCCAGCCTGGTCCGGCGTAGGCGGTGAGTGCGCCGCCGAGTGCGGCGCCGGTGATTGTGGCGCCGTTGACGCCGATGCGGAAGGACGCGAAGGCGCGGCTTGCTTGTTCGCGCGGTACGCAGGACAGCAGCATGCCTTCGGCGGCGGGGGCGAAGAAGGCTTGTCCGGTGCCGCCGAGTGCGGCGAGCAGGGCCATCTGCCAGATGGGAGGTGTGCCGGTGAGGACGAGGGCTGCGAAGGTGGCTTGGGAGCAGCAGTTGAGGGTGTTGGCGGCGGCCATGACGCGGTGGCGTGGGAGTCGGTCGGCGACGGCGCCGCCGATGAGCAGGAACGCGATGAGTGGGATGGTGCGGGCTGCGGCTACGAGTCCTACGTCGGTGGCGGTTCCGCCGCTGTGCAGTACGGCGAACGCCGCCGCGACCATGGCCCCGGAGTTGCCCAGGGAGGTGATCGCGGCGGCGGCCGTGAGCAGGCGGTACGTGCGGCCCATCAGCTGGGGATCCGTTCGTACTGGGCTACGTAGGAGACGGTGCGGGGGGTGAATTGCTGTCCTGCCCAGCCGGCGTGGCGGGAGATTCTGCGGAGTCCGGCGAGTTCGGCCATGAGGTCGAGTTCGCTGGGCCAGGTGTAGCGGTAGTGGACGGGCTGGATCTGCACGCCGTTCTTCTCGGAGAGCACGATCGATTCGAGGGAGATGGTTTGGCTGATGGGGTCGTGGCGGGCGGTTTCCAGCCAGACTCCTTCGCCGCGGCGGCCGAGGTGGGCGGTGCGGCGGCCGGAGCGCGAGAACGTGTCGAGCATCGGTACGGGGATCTCGATGACGAAGCGGCCGTGGTCGGCGAGTACGGAGGCGGCTGCTGTCAGGCAGGCGCGCTGGGCGTTGCCGTCCGCCAGGGAGCCGAGGGTGTTGAAGACGCAGTAGACGAGGTCGTATGGGGTGGTGGCGTCCGGGGTGGTGAGGTCGGCGGCCACGGTCATGTCGCCGATGGCGTGCGTGAGTTGGCCGTCGAGGTGTTGTGCCTTGTCCTTGAGGATGTCGAGCATGGCGGGTTCGAGGTCGACGCCGTGGACGCGGATGCCGCGTTCGGCGAGCGGGACGGCCACTCTGCCGGTGCCGACGCCGAGTTCGAGTGCGGTGGGTTCGGTGGCGCCGGTGGTGCGGGCGATGGTGGCGAGGGCGTCGGCGGCCTCGTTCGCCGCGGTGTCGCCGATGGTCTCGGCGATCATGGTGTCGTAGGTGTGGGCCCAGCGCGTGCCGTAGGTCTCTTCGTTGTCGATCACCGGTAGCTCTTTTCGGTCTGCTCGGGCTGGTCGGCCTGCTCGGTCTGCTTGGGCTGCTTGGGCTGCTTGGGCTCAGGTGGTGTGGCGGGGGCGGCAGCGCAGGCGTAGGCCGCGCGGGGTGAGCATGGTGCCGAAGTGGGGGTGCACGGCCGCCGAGGGGTCCGGTTCGACGTGGTGGTGGGCGGCCAGGTGCGCGGTGCACAGGACGAGCAGGGTGTTGCCGAGGGCGCTGCCGATGCAGACGCGGGTGCCGCCGCTGTAGGGGATGTAGGCGTGGCGGTGTCGGGCGCCGCCGCTTGTGTCGGCGAGCCACCGGTCGGGGTCGAGGGTGTCGGCTCGTTCGCCCCACCAGCGTGGGTCGCGTTGGACCAGGTAGGGGCTGAACAGGACGGTCTCGCCCGGTTTCAGGTGTCGGCCGCGTAGTTCGGTGTTGCGGTAGACGCGGCGGCCCATGAGCCAGGTGGGTGGGTAGAGCCGCAGCAGTTCCTTGACGAGTGCTTCGGCCAGCGGGAGGCGGCCGGCGCCGTATGCCTCGGTGAGGTCGGGTTCTGCGCGGGCCTCGGCGGAGACGCGCTCGGCGAGTTCCGGGTTGTCGGCCAGGGCGTGTGCGATCCAGGCTAGTGAGATCGCGGGGACGCCGTAGCCTGCGAGGAGGGTGCCTTTCAGGAAGCCTGCGGCGGTTTTCATGCCGAGGTCGGCGTCCATGAGCATCGAGGCCAGGTCGGTGCCGGGTCCGGTGGTGCGCTCCAGGCGTTCGCGCAGCAGGGCGTTGAGTTCGCGGTCTGCCTCTTGGGCGCGGCGCAGGGCGGGGTCGGGGAGCCAGCGGGGGCGCTGCCATGAGCGGTTCATCAGGACCATGAATGCCTGGAATCGCTGTTCGACGGCGCTGACGACGCGGGGGCTGTCCTCGCCGAGGCAGATGTGTGTGAGCGCGGCGCTGGTGTAGTCGGTGAAGACCCGTTGGGGGTCGAAGAATTGCCCGGCGGTTTGGTGGAGGGTGGCGGCGAATGCGTCGGTGAGTTGTCTGCCGTAGGGCAGGCAGGATTTGGGGCGCATGGCTTTCCATGCCGGTCGGCGTGCCTGCATCCAGGGGCCCGCTTGGGCGTTGGAGAGGGGGGCGTCGGAGATGATCGCTTCTTCGGAGACGAAGTCGGTGTTGGTGCGGGTGTGACAGTCGTGGATGGCGTCCGGGTCGCGGACTACTACTGATGCCGCGTCGAAGCGGAAGAAGTCGCCGTATCGCTTGTGGTTTTCCTGCAGGAAGCGGATGCGGTTCTTCTCGTAGTCGGGCACGTTGCCCACCCATGGCCGGCCGCGGGGGCCGGGGATTTCCGTACCGGCTGGTGTTGTGAGCGCCTCGGCCATTGTCACTGTCATCACCCTTTGTTGTGGTGTGGTGCGGTGTCCGGGGGGCCGGAACGGCCCTTGGGTCAAGGGCCGTTCCGGGCCCGCCTGTCGACCGGTCTGATCAGGCGGCGTCGAAGTGGATGTAGCGGCCGCCCATGCGGGGCTGCGGGACAGCGGACGCGTCGAAGTGGATGTAACGGCCGCCGACCTTGGACTTCGCACCGAGGGCACGCAGAACCTTCGCCATCTCAATTACCTCTTTCCGGTAGCCGGTCATCCCCTGTTGGGATTCCCGAAGTCTTTTGTGCGTCCGGAGAGTTGGGCTCTTCTTTCGGGCCGTTCTCTCGTTCGCAGGAATAACTTTGCCGGATCGGGGTGAGGGGGAATAGTCACGTATTTTCGGTACCGGCAGTCATGGACCGGTTCGCAGGGACACGTTCAGGACTGCTCGTCGAGGTATGTGAGCAAGTACCGTGCGTGCGCGGTGAGTTCGGTGGTCCAGGTGTGGCCCGGGGGAATGTAGAGGACCTCGCCGGGGAGCAGGCGGCAGCGCAGGGTGGGTGGGGTGTCGGGGGCGGCCCGTAGCTGCCAGCTGCCGGCGCCTGCCGTCTGGTGGACCAGGGTGTGTGTGCAGGCCGTGCCCTCGGTGGTGCGGGAGACGTGGGAGATGTCGTCGGGGCGGATGCACCGTGCTGTGTGTCCGGTGAGGCGGGTGATTCCGTCGGCCAGGGCGTCGAGGTCGGCGGCGGTCACCGTGTCCAGATAGGCGGGGTGGTCTTCTTCCGCCCACATGATGCCGGGGCGCCGACCGAGGTGGACGGAGAGGAAGGCGGCGAGTTCTTGCAGGTGACGCATGGGGTGTCTCCGACCGGGCGCCGTGGGGGGCATGTCTGTCGCCACCACCATGCCGTACGCCGCAGGGGCCCGACAGTCACGAGAATCCGGGACCGGCGCTTGCCCGTACGCGGCTATGCGGGGGCGGGGGAATCCCGGTCGAGCAGTCCGCGGGTGGCGGCCGCGGCCCCGGCCTGGAAGCGGCTGGCCGCGTCCAGTTCCTCCATGATGTCGGCGATGTGCCGGCGGGCGGTGCGCAGTGACATGCCGAGCCGTCGGGCGATGGCCTCGTCTTTGAGGCCCGCGGCGAGCAGCCGGAGGATCGTCTCGTGGATCTCGTTGGCCACTTCTTCGAGGCCCTGGCTTGCGGCGTCCGCGAACGGCTTGGCCTGTTCCCATGCGTGCTCGAAGATCTGGCAGAGGTAGGAGACGGTCGCGGGTTCGCGGATGGCGACGGCGCCCCAGGAGTCGTCCTGCACCGGGATGAAGGCGAGTTCGCGGTCGAAGACGATGAGCCGTCCGAACAGGACGTGGCAGGTGCGGTACTGCGCTCCGAGTGCGGACGCTGCGGCGACGTATGCCTGGCTGGGGCCGTTGAAGCGGGCTGTGTGGTGGTACAGGGTGCGGATGCTGATGCCGCGTTCGAGCATGGCGCGGTCGCGGCCGAGCGCTTCCTGCATCGCTTCGGGGACGCGGGAGCCGCCGCCGGGCTGGCTGGTGAGCATCTCGGTTCTGCAGCGGGCCGATGCCCTGTTGAGGGCGGCGCGTACCTCTTGGACGTTGGCCAGTACGTCGAGGGCCGCGGAGGAGGTGTGGCGTAGGTGGTAGTAGGGCAGGAAGCGGTCCAACTCGGCCTGTATGGCTGCGAGTTCGCGTTGCTCCTCGCGTATGCGGGCTTCCAGTGGGGCCGCTCTGCGGGCTGATGCGGTCTCGGGTGCGACGGCGAAGACGGTGCCTTCGTTCTCGGGGTCGGCCTGCAGCAGCCCGGCGGCGTGCAGGCGGGTGACGCTGCGCTCGGCGGCGTCGCGGGGGATGCCGATGCCTGTGGCGAGGGCGTCGGGGTCGGCGGTGTGGTGTTCGAGCACCCAGGAGTAGACGAGAGGGTCGGTGTCGTGCTCCGTTGACGCGTCTGTCTCTGTGGCTGCCTCTGCCGGTGCCTCTGTGGCTGTCTCTGCCGCTGTTCCTGCGGCTGGCGGTCTGTCTTCTGGCGCGGCGGTCGCGTCTTCGCCGTCCGAAGGGGTTCTGCCCGGCGGCGCCTCGCTCGAAGGAACCTCCGCTATGTCCCCGGTCGCGGACCCCGAAGCCCCCTCCTGTCCGCCTTTGCCCATTTCTGTTCCCCTGTCGCTTTACTGTCAGGCACTTTGGTGAGGCGCCCGGACCCTCGCGGTCAGGATAGGCACCGGCACAGGCTGTTCCTCGTCCGAACACGACGGATTCCCGGCCACTTGGGAATCCGGACGACGAACAGGAGAAGTTGCCATGAATCGCCCGTCGTTGCGTCGCCGTCTGTCGGTATCCGCGCTGTTCACCGCGGTCCTCGTGACCGGCGCCCCCGCCGTCGCGCATGCCGCAGCTCCGCTCCCCGCGACGTCGACGGTGCGCTCCGCGCCGGCCGCCGAGGCGACCTCGAGCGACGACGGCCACACCTCGGTCTGCCCCCCGTCCGGCCCCTGCAACGACAGCTCCTGGGGCGGCTGACCCCCGCCCGGGCCCGCCTTGCCCCGCCCCGCTCTCCCTCTCCGTCCGTCCTGGAGTCCGTCATGACCGAAACCGTTGCCACTCCGCCCGCTCTCACCCACCGCGAGCAGCAGGTCCTCACGCTCCTCGCGGGCGGCGACACTTACTGGTCCATCGCCCGCCAGTTGAAGATCAGCCCACATACCGTCGACACGTATCTGCGTCGCCTGCGTGGCAAGACCGGTGCGACCAATCGGACCCAACTCACCCTCCTCGCCTTCCAGTTGGGGTACATGAACTGATCTCGCCGCATCGCACCCCGTCTCAGCGCCCTGCCCGGGCTCCGCTCAGCCCGGGCAGGGCGCGGGCGTGTCGGAGCGCCCGGTGCTGTCGTCGACCCGCTCCTTCATGGGTGAGCAGTTCCTCGTCCGTTGTCACGGACCTCCCCTTCCACGGACCTCCCCTTCCACGGGCCGCGCCTTCCGGGGCCCCCTCCCCCTTCTTGTGGCCGTTCCGCAAAAGCGTTCGCTGCCTACTGAAGGTGGTGCTCCGGGCACGGATCGGATGACCGGCTGGGGCAGTTTCCCTGGGTGCGCTCAGGAGTGTCGGCGCGGGAGACTCCTGGCATGGACTCATCTGCCTGTTTAGGGGATTTCCTGCGTCTGCAGCGCCGTCGCGTGTCGCCGGGGGAGGTCGGGCTGCGGGGTGGTGCAGGGCTGCTTTCGGCTGGTGGCTTGGGGCGTGAGGAGGTGGCGCGGTTGGCGGGGATCAGTCTGGATCAGTACACGCGGATCGAGCAGGGGCTTGCGCACGGTGTGGAGGTGTCGGTACTCGAGTCGCTGGCACGGGCATTGCGTCTTGATGAGGCTCACCGGGTGCGGCTGCTCGAACTGGCGGGCAGTCAGGCTTCGTCGGCGGAGAGCTGCCGTCTGCGGCGGGTGCCGGAGTCGTTGCCGTCATTGCCGGTGGTGTTGGTCGATCATCGCTGGGACATCGTGGCCTGGAATCCTCTGGGACGTGCGCTGCTGGCCTGGCATTTGCACCGGAGTGAGCCTTCTTTGCCGTATGCGTACGTGGATCCGGATGCGTATGTGGATCCGGATGCGCCTTCGGATCGAGGTGTGGGGGTGAACCTGGCGCGGATGTTGTTTCTCGAGGCGCGTACTCGGAGGCTCTTCGCGGATTGGGCGGGTGAGGCGGCGTGGGTGGTTGCAGGGCTGCGGCAGGCTGCCGTGCGGTTTCCGCGGGATCGGAGGCTGGCGGGAGTCGTCGCTGAACTCACCGGGCTGTGCGGTGAGTTCGAGGCCATGTGGTCCGATCCCGCGGTCCGGAGCGCGGGGTGCCCGGATGGGGGCGGGGCTGCTCTGTTCGAGCATCCCGCGGTGGGCTTTCTGGAGCTGTCGCGTGTGGTGCTGCAGCATGAGGATCAGTGCGGGGCGCGGGCGCTGGTGTTCAGTGCGGAGCCGGGGTCGGTGTCGCAGCGGCTGCTCGAGGAGTTGTCGCCGAGGTGTGTCGCGCGCTGAAGGGTCGTTGAGGGGTCATGTTCAGTCGCGTGCGGTGAGAAGAGGGTAGGCGCGGTCGCGGCGTGGGGGTACGGCGAAGGTGGCGCGGCTGCGTACTTCCATGAAGGCGTTGATGCCGTTGCGGCGTCGTACTCCGATGCGGGCGTGGTGGGTGGGGGCGTCGCCCGCGTTCATGACGGCCCGGGTGGCGTTGAAGTCCTCCATGGTGCGCTGCAGTGACACGAAGTGGGTACCGGGGGTGCCGTGGTCGAGGGTGGCGAAGTCTCTGCGGTTGATGCGGGGGACGCCGCCGAGCCGGGCTCGTCCGGTGGCCTGGGCGTGGCCTACGCGGCCGTGGGCGGCGGCGGTGGCGGGCAGGGTGTCGGCGTCGCTCTTGGCGTCGTCGGCGAGGCGTTCGGCCTGGTCGGCGCTGATGTGCGGGGAGTACATCTGGGCGCTTCGGGTGTCGGGGTCTTGTTCGTACCAGCTGTCGGTGTCGAGGTCGATGTAGCTGACGTGCATGGTGGTGCCGCCGGTGAGGGGTCCGGTGGTGATGGTGATGCTGTCTTCGGGTGCTTGGTTGCCGCGCAGTCCGGAGTGGAAGCCGAGCATGAGGGGGGCTCGGTCGGGGATGGCGGCGTCTGGTCTGCGGGCCGCGGGGAGGCCGCGTCCGACGAATCCGGTGCGCAGGTCGGTGAGTTGGAGGCGTTCTCGCTGGTCGAGAGGGCCGTCGCCGAAGAGGCGGTCGGTGATGTCGGCGAGGATGTCTTCGTTGTCGGATGCGAGGTGGAGGCAGGCGTCGTAGCTTTCGAGGCGGGGGTTCTCCCAGCGGGCCATGGGGGCGGGGCGGGCGACGGGTGAGCGGTGGCCGGTGTGCTGCTCGAACCAGCCGGGTCCCCAGCCGATGCAGGTGAGCATGCCTGTGGGGCCGTGCGGCAGTTCCTGTTCGAGGGTGCGCAGGGTGGTTTCGAGGTGGTCGGCGTCGGCGGCGGTGGGGGTGCCGGTGACGTCGAGCATGAGGAGCCGGTGGTGGCGGGGGGCGAGGGGGCGGCCTTCCTCGTCGTGGTCGAAGGTTGCTTCCCAGGCGTGTTGGGCGGCGGGCAGGGTGTGGGTGGTGGTGGTCATGCCGGCTCCTTGGCGGGGCGGGGGGCGGGTGTTGCGGTGGCGGGGTCGTGGTGGAGGCCGGCGAAGGCGGCGGCCCAGTCGGTGAGGGGTTCGCCGGGTTCGTTGTAGAGGGCGAAGGTGGTGCCGCGGGCGGTGGGTTGTTCCACGGCGGCGACCATGGTGGCGGCGATGTCGGCGCGGGCCACCATGCCGTCGGTGTGGGGGTGTTGGGTGAGGGTCAGGGCGTGGGATGCGGGTGGGTCGTCGGTCATCCAGGTGGGGCGGACGATGGTGTAGGGCAGTCCGCCGGTGCGGAGGGCTTGTTCGGCGGCGATGCGGCTGGGCAGGAGCGTGGTGCTGGTGCGGTTGAGCGGATGGGCGGGGCCGTGGCCGACGGCGAAGGAGCTGAGCAGGACGATCTGGGGTGGGTGCGGGGCGCGGGTGGCTTCGCGCAGCAGGAGGTGGGTGGCGTGTTCGGTGTGGCGGCGGGCGTCGCCGCGTTTGGGTACGAGGATGAGGGCGTCGGCGCCGTGGAGTGCGGGGACGAGGGTGGCGGTGTCCTCGATATCGGGGATGAACCGTATGTCGTGGCCGCGGGAGGCGGCGTGGGTGGCGGTGATGGTGCCGGTCGATGCCTTGTGGGCGGCGGAGGCGATGGCGATGCGGGCCATGTCAGACCGCGCTGTCGACGAGGAGGGCGGCTTTGCCGGAGAGGCGCCGTTCGCGTAGGGCGGTCATCACCTCGGGCAGTCGCTCCCAGGGTTCGGTGTGGCCCAGGACGGGGGTCATCTGTCCGTTCTTGATGGTGCGCAGAAGCAGGGTGAGGTCTTCGGTGACGGATTCGCCGGAGCCGAAGACCCAGAAGGGGTGGAGGGTTTGGTGTGCGTGGGGCACGAAGGAGGCGATGGAGAGGGCTGCGGTGCGTCCCGATGAGGTGCCGAGCAGCACGAGGTTGCCGAGGGGCGCGAGTCGTTTGAGTGCGGCGACGAGGACTTCTCCGCCGACGGATTCGAGGATGAGGTCGAAGTCGCCTTCGGCCTGGGCGAGTGAGGTGACGGTGTGGGTGGCGCCGAGTGCCTTGAGGTCAAGGGTGCGGTGGGTGCCGGTGAGTGCGGTCACTTCGGCGCCTTCGGCGGCGGCGAGTTGGACGGCGAAGGAGCCGACGCCGCCGCTGGCGCCGGTGATGAGGACGCGTCGGCCGAGCAGTGGTCCGCCGCGGCGCAGGGCGCGCAGGGCGGTGAGTCCGGCGACGCCGAGGGTGGCCGCGGACTTGGCTTCGACTCCGTCGGGGATGTGGGCGATGCGGTGGGTGGGGACGGCGGTGTACTGGGCCCAGCCGCCGAAGTCGGCCATGGCGGCGACGCGGGTGCCGAGGGCGGGGCCGCTGCCGTCCGCCGCTTCGCGGACGATGTGTCCGGCGAGGTCCTGGCCGGGGCGCCAGCCTTCGGCGCGCTTGGCGAAGAGGCGGAGTTCGCCGCGGTTGACGGAGAATGCCTCGACGCGTACGAGGGCCTCGTCGGGGGCGGGTTCGGGCAGGGGGACGGTGCGCAGTCGGGGTCCGTCGGGGGTCCCGACGTAGGCGCGCATGGTGTCGGGGAGGGGTGTCGTCGTCATGCCTTTCACGGTAGGAAGGCGCCTGGGGTGGAGGGAAAGACCAGGTGGCTATGGGTTCAGAAGCGGTGGTTATGAATGGGCTGCCACCCGCATAGTCTGGGCGGGTGACTCCTGAGGCTCGGTTGTTGCGTTATTTCCTGGCGGTGGCGGAGGAGGAGAACTTCACGCGTGCCGCGGCGCGGCTGCACATCGCGCAGCCGGCGCTGAGTGCGCAGATCCGCCAGCTGGAGGGGCAGTTGGGGGTGCGGTTGCTGTTCCGTACGACGCGGGTGGTGCGGCTGACGGAGGCGGGGCGGGCCGTTCGGGATCGTGGGGCGGCGGCGCTCGCGGCGCTGGACGAGGTGTGGGACGCGGCGCGGCGTGCGGGGCGTGGTGAGCTGGGGCGGCTGCGGCTCGCGTACAGCGCGAGTGCCGGGTACGGGACCGTGCCGCAGCTGGTTGAGGCGCTTGCGGCGGTGTATCCGGAGATTCAGGTGGGTGCGGAGGTGACGCGTACCCCGGACATCGCGCATGCGGTGCTTGCCGGTTCGGCGGATGTGGGGGTGGCGCGGTCGGCCGTGGCGGTGCCGGGGGTGCGGTTGCGGTCGTTGCGGGCGGAGCGTCGGGGGGTGTTGGTGTCGGATGGGCATCCGCTGGCGGGGGCGGCGGAGGTGGGGGTGGCGGAGGTGGCGGAGTTCCCGGTGCTGGTGCACTCGCGGGAGGCGAATCCGGGACATTACGACGGTCTGGTGGAGCTGTTCGGGCAGGCGGGGGTGCAGCCGGCTCTGGTGGAGCGGCCGGTCTCCTTCGATCCGACGCAGCGCTTGTTGCGGGATGGCCGGGTGGTGGGTGTGGTGGGTGAGGCGTCGGCGGATGGTCTCGCGGACTGGCTGCGGTGGATTCCGCTGCGTGGGGTGCCGCCGCTGTGGGTTCAACTGGTGTTGTCCGAGGGCGAGTTGTCGCCTGTCGCGGCGCGCTTCGCGGAGGTGGCGGTGGCCATGGCGGAGCGGGAGGGGTGGCTGCCCGACGGGGGGTGAGCGGTGCGGGGCCGGGGCCGGGGCGGGCGGGGCCGGGTGTGCCGATGCCGCTCAGGGCCCGGGGTGGGCGTGAGCGGCATCGGGTAGGTGGGGCGGGAGGGGCTCCTGGGACGGCCGTTACATCGTGGCGAGGCCGGCAGGCAGGAGGGGCAGGATGCCGCGGCAGCGTTCTGCCAGGGGCAGTGTGGCGGTGGGCGGCGTGGAGTGGGCCGTGGGGGCCCAGCTCATGAGCGCCGTGCCGATGGACATGCCGCCGCCGAACGCGCTGAGCACCATCAGGTCGCCTTCGGCGAGACGGCCCGCGCGGTGTGCCTCGTCGAGGGTGACGGGGACGGAGGCGGCGCCGGTGTTTCCGTACCACTCGAGGGACATGTGCAGTGTGGCGGAGCCGAGTCCGAGGCTCGGCCAGACTTCCGTGAGCATCGCGCCGTTGGCCTGGTGCGGAACGAAGTGGGCGATACGGTCGCCGGCCGTGCCGGCCTCCTCGAGGAGTCCGGCGACGGCGGCGGGCAGGTGTTCGTGGACGAAGGAGCGGACGCCGCGTCCGTCCATCTGGAAGTAGTGCCCGCCCTGGGCGAGGGTCTCGGGTGCGGCGGGGAGCCGGCTGCCGCCGGCGGGCACGCGGATGAGGCCGTGTGCGTCTCCTCGGGTCTGGAGGCTGGTGTGGGTGACGCCGGATCCTTCGGGGACGGGCCCCACTACGACGGCCCCCGCGCCGTCGCCGAAGAGGATCGCCGTCTTGCGGTCGGTGTAATCGAGGATCCGGGAGTAGATGTCGGCTCCGATGACGAGGCCGTAGCCCTGTCCGCCGTCGGCGCGGAGCATGCGTTCGGTGATGGCGAGGGCGTAGACGAAGCCGCTGCACACGGAGTTGATGTCGAAGCAGGCGGCAGCCCTGGCGTCGATGAGGTGCTGCACGATGGCGGCGGTCGCGGGCTGTGGGTGGTCGGGGGTGGAGGTGGCGACCACGATGTAGGAGATGTCTGAGGGCCGCAGGCCGCTCTGTTCGAGCGCGCGCCGGGCGGCCGCGGCGGCGAGGTCGGAGGTCGCCTCATGAGGGGCGGCGCGGCGGCGCTCGCGGATGCCGGTCTTTCGGACGATCCATTCGTCGGTGACGCCCGCGGTGCGGGCGATCTCCTCGTTGCTCACCACCTGGTCGGGCAGGTGGGAGCCGGTGCTGACGATTCCTATGGGATGGTGCATGGCCTCTCCTGGGCGTGGGTGGGGCATCAGGGGGCGGCGGGTGCCAGGGGGTACGACGGTGCGGCGAGCCGCTCCCAGCCGTGCCGCCGCGCGTGTGCGCCGAGTACGGGGTCCGCGCCGACGGCCACGGGTGTGCCGACGGAGGCGAGCAGTTCGATGTCGCTGTGGTGGTCGCCGTATGCGGTGCACGCGGCGGGGTCGAGGCCGTGGCAGGCCGCGACGATGCGGGCCGCGCGCGCCTTGGCTGTGCCGATCATCGGGGTCACGACGTCGCCGGTGAGGAGTCCGTCGCGGATCACGGGGCGGGTGCCGATGGCCCAGTCGGCGCCGGTGTGGCGGGCGAGCGGGTCGAGGCAGGCGTAGAAGGAGCCGGACAGGAGGACCACGAAGTCGCCGCGCTGTCTGTGCTGGTGGAGGCGGTGTGCGGTCTCGGGGATCAGGAGGTCGCCCGTGGTCAGTTCGGCGTCGAACCAGGCGTGGCCCGCGTCGGCGAGGCGGGCCGCGCTCTCCCCGGCGTACAGGCGGTAGTAGCGGCGGTTGATCTCGGACCGGGGTACGCCCTGCGCGGCGGCCCGGTGCAGCGGTGTGGTGAGGCGGTCGTAGGTGCTGTCGGGTTCGCCGCGCCGGTTCAGGTGGAAGCGCAGGAAGCTGAACATGCTCTTGGGGCGGATGAGGGTCTCGTCCACGTCGAAGAACGCCGCGGCGCCGGTGCCGGTGCCGGTGTCGGTGTCGGTGTCGGTGTCGGTGTCGGTGTCGGCCGTCATGGTGCCTGCCGCGGTGGTGTGGCGGCTCATCAGCCCTGTGCTCCGATGCGGGAGAAGGACAGGGAGAAGACGCACAGGGAGGCGCCGTTCTGGGTGGCTTCGACGCGTACCGGCACCTGGTCGATGCCTGTCTGGTCCGGATCGCCGAGCTCCACCATGCCGCCCTGGGTGTAGTAGGCGCCGGTGGCGTCGGGGTCGGTGCTGCGCTGTTCGCCGACCTCGGCGGTGAGGTGCGTGGTGTGCTCCAGTTCGCCGAACCTGCTGAAGGTCACGGACAGGTCGGTGGGGAAGGTGCGGGACGGGGACATGCCGTGGACGTCCAGGGCCCCGAACAGGGCGAGCTGGCGGGCGGCTTCGGCGATGACCATGCCGGGCAGGTGGTCCTGGGGGTGGTCGAACATGCTGGGGTGGCTGCCGGGGATGCGCAAGGTGGCGGTGGCCGTGCTGCCGTGGCTGGTGGCGTCGGTGAGGACGACGTTGTCGGCGTTGGCGCGGCCGACGAGGTACGGCTCCACGGGGGTCCCGGGCGGACCCTGTGGGTAGGTGGCCGAGGTGGGCAGTGGCTTGCCGTCGCGGTTGTTCAGCCTCAACTCCAGGTAGTTAGCCGGGGACTTGAAGCGCAGGCCGATCGAGGCCCGGCCGATGCTGGTGCCCTTGACCCCCAGGTCCATGTCGTAGTCGAGACCGGTGGTGCGGCCGTCGCGCCTGCGGTGGCCGGTGACCGTGACGTGCAGGGACAGTGCGCAGGGGGCCGTGCCGACGACGATCCGCTCGGGCCGGGTCAGATGGATCCGCAGGTGGGTGAGGATGAACTTGTGGTCCTCGGGGACCGCGTAGAAGGCATGGGCGCCGGCGAGGGCGGACTGCCTGCACGCCTCGAGGAGCAGCACCGGGTCGTAGGTGCTGGGCCGCAGCAGGTGGTCGCCGTAGTAGGCGTGTGAGCGCGGGAGTTGGGCGCCGGCGGCGTAGCTGGAGTCGCCGACCGGCTGCAGGTCGGTGAGGAATACCTCGCCGAGCGAGTCCCGGTGGACGAGGGCCCGGTCGACGGTGCGGGTGTAGCTGAGTGTCGGCATCTCGATGACGGTCGCGGTCATGGCTGGTCTGCTTTCTGTGATGGGGCTTGCTGGTGCGGTGGGTTGGGCTGGTGCGGTGCTGGTGCCGTGGAGGGGGCTGGTGCTGCTGGGGTCTGCTGCTGTCGTGGGGGGGGCGGGCCGGTGGCGGTGGGTTCGGGCCGTCAGTCGCGTTCGAGCAGGGCTCCGGTCCAGGTGAATCCGGCGCCCGCGCCGAGGAGGAGGACCCGGTCGCCGGTGGTGAGGTGGGTGTGGGCGGCCAGGTGGTCGAGGCCGGCGATCTGGTCGCCGCTGCCGAGGTGTCCGACGGTGCGGCCGAAGTCCCACAGGGAGCGTTCGGCGCCGCCGGGGAATTCGGGGAAGTAGTTCTCCGTGAGCAGCGGAAGTCCCAGGTTGGGGTAGACGATGCGGCGCAGGCGCGGGTCGTCGCCGTCCGGGAGGAGTGCGGTGCGGATCTCGCGGACGGCGGCGCGGGTGGAGTCGCGCAGCCGGTCCTTGCCGTGTGCGGTGAGGAAGCGCTTCTTGGCGGCGCGTACGTCGTGTTCCGCGGCGAGGAGTTCGGGCCGCTCGGGGGCCGGGGCGTCGCCCCGGTGCAGGCCCTCGAGTTCGGGGGCGGACACGGTGTGCCGGGCCAGGACGCGCCAGCCGCCGGTGTCGTGGCCGGTGCTGAGGACGGCGGCGGCCGCGGCGTCGCCGTACACGATGCCGTAGTCGGCGGTGAACCGGTCGAATCCGGAGGAGGCGAACTGGTCGGCGGCGACGACGAGTACGTTGCCCTGCCGCTTGCCCTGGAGGAATCCGGCGGCCAGGTCGAGGGCCAGCATCTGGCCGTTGCAGCCCTGGTTGACGGTGAGCGGCAGGGCCTGTGCGCAGCCCAGCTGGGACTGCAGCCAGGAGGCGGGCGACCAGAGGCGTTTGTGGCCGTGACGGTGGATGGCGGTGACCACGAGGAGGTCGAGCCGGCCGGGTTCGAGGTGCGCCGCGTCGAGGGCCTTGCGGGCGGACACGAGGGCCATGTCGGCGGGGTAGAGCGTGTCTTCGGCGCAGACGGTGGCGTAGCCGGTCTCCCGGATGCGGTCGCCGTCGCCGTTGTAGCGGGTGGCGGCGTCGGCGATGTCGAGGCGGGTGGCGGGCAGATAGCTGCCCGTTCCGGTGATGGTGATGGTGCCGGGGCTCATGCGGGTACTTCCTCACGGGTGTGGTCCGGTGTGCGCGGCGTCCCGGGTGCGGGAATGACGGCTGCGACGTGCCGGTCGGGGCGGACCAGGACCGCTTGGGCTCCCGCGGGCAGCCAGGCCGCCTGACGGGTCGTCAGGGGGCGGGTGGGGGTTCCGGGTGGGGCGAGGCCGGGTGCGGGTCGGGCTGCGGGGTGGTGCAGCAGGGTGGGGCCGTCGGCTTCGGGGGTGTGGCCGGGGACGCGGGCGCCCACGTCGAGCCGGTGGGTCTCGCGGCGCGGCAGGAGGGTCCTGGACTCGGTGCCGGCGGGGTAGGTCGCATAGAGCTGGCTCCATGCCTCGGCGTATCCGTCGAGGCTCTCCTGTACGTGTCGGCGGGCGTGCGGCGTCGTGGCGTCCCGCATGGCCTGGAGGAGGTGCAGGACGCCCGTGGTGCGGGCGACGTCGGTGGCGGCGGCCCGGCGTTCGCGGGCGTAGTCGGCGAGCAGGTCGTCGCCGGTCCGTCCGCGCACCAGGGCTGCCAGGCGCCAGGCCAGGGCGACGGCGTCGGCGAAGCCGGTGTTCATGGCCTGGCCGCCGGCGGGCGAGTTGAGGTGGGCGGCGTCGCCGGCCAGGGCGGTGCGGCCGTGGTGGAAGCGGGCGGCGAGCCGCTCGTGCACCTGGTAGTGGGCCAGGCGGTCGGTGTGGGTGAGGCGCAGCGCGGGCCCGAAGCCCAGTCGGTCGACGGCTGCGCGGAACGCGGCGGCGGTGACGTCGGTGTCGCGGGTGAGCAGGTCGGCGGTGGCCGGTCCCGCGACGCGTACGCTGCCGCCGGGCAGGGGCAGCAGGGAGACCGCTCCGTCAGGTCCGATGTGCATCGACGAGGTGTCGGGGTCGGGCCGCTGCTGGGGGCTGCCTTCGGCGAGGAGGTAGCTCATGGGGTAGGTGGTGCCGTCGAAGGAGAGGCCGAGCGCCGCGCGTACGGTGCTGGCGGCTCCGTCGGCGCCGATGAGGTAGCGGGCCTGGATGCGGAAGGTGCCCTTGCCGTCGGTGAGTTCGGCGGTCAGGTGCTGGGCCGCGGCGTCCTCGTGGTGGCCGCGGTAGCGCACCGCCCGTAGCAGCCGGCCGCCGCGTTCGGTGAAGGCGCGGGCGAGGATCGCCTCCATGGCGGGCTGGGGGATGTTGACGTAGTAGGGGTAGGGGGTGTCTAGGCCGGAGAACTCCACGGTGTAGACGGCCCCGTGGTGGAGGTGGAACGCGATGCGCTGCTGGCGGATGCCGTGGCGTTCGGTCTCGGAGCGCAGGCCGAGGTCGCAGAGGGTTTCCAGGCTGGCGGCGTGCACCATGACGGCGCGGGTGCGCTGGTCGATTGCGGGTGCCTGGTCGATGACGGTGCAGTCGATGCCTCTGCGGCGCAGTTCGCAGCCGAGCAGGAGTCCGGTGGGGCCCGCGCCGACGATCAGGACGCTGGTGCCGGCGTCCGGGAGGCTGTCTGGTGTGGTGGATCGGTTCATCTCGGTCCCCCGTGGGTGTGGCGGTGGTGGGCGCTGTGGCGCCGGTGGCCCGCCGCCGGAGCCGCGAGGGCCCCGGTGGCGGTGTGCGGGTGGGGGCGCGGGTCAGGCCGATGGGGTGGCGTGGGTGCGGCGCCGGTGTACGAAGAAGCCCACGAGGGCCGCGATGCCCACCAGGAGCAGGCCGTTGGCGAGGATGGCGACGTTGATGCCTTCCAGCGTTGCCGCCTTGGCGGACGCGGTCTTCATCGACCGGATCTGGGCGACCGCGATGGCGCTCATGATCGGGATGCCGATGGTGATGCTGACCTGCTGGGTCAGCGTGGTGATGCCGGTGGCCAGTCCCTGCTGTTCGTTGGGGAGTCCGGAGGTCGCGGTGACCATGAAGCCGACGATGGCGACGACGTGGGCATAGCTGCTCACGAAGGCCAGGGCCAGCACGGGCCCGAGCCAGCCGCGCCCGCCGCCGGCGAAGTAGAGCACACCGGCCGCGATGCCCTGGGTGAGCAGACCGGCGACGAGGACGGCGTGGCTGCTGCCGAGCACCCCGATCCAGCGGGGCGCGGTGACGCCGCCGAGGAAGGCGCCGAGGCCGAGGACGCCGAAGGTGAGGCCCGTCGACATCGGCGAGTAGCCGAGGACGTCCTGCAGGTAGAGGGTGAGCAGGAAGATCATGGCGGTGAAGCCGATGAAGGTGGCGGCGCCGCCGATGTTGCCCCAGGAGACGCTGCGCCGGGACAGGATGTGCAGCGGGGCGAGCGGCTCGGGTGCGCGCAGTTCGATGAGGCCGAAGGCGACCAGGAGCAGGGCGCCGATGGCGAGCGGCACGAGCGTGGAGGCGTTGCCCCAGCCGTGCTCGCCGGCCTGGGAGATGCCGTAGACGAGGGCGATGAGTCCGGCGCTGACGGCGACGGCGCCGGGGATGTCCAGCTTGCTGCCGCGCTGCGGCTGGGTCTTCTTGAGCAGCATCGGGGCGACGACGATCAGCAGGATGCCGATGGGTACGTTGATGAAGAAGCCCCAGCGCCAGCTGAGTGTGTCGGTGAGCAGGCCGCCGAGGACGGCGCCGCAGGTGAAGCCGGCCGAGAGCATGGCGCCGTTGAGTCCGAGTGCCCGGTCCCGCAGGGGCCCTTCGGGGAAGGAGGTGGTGAGCAGTGCCAGGCCGGCCGGGGTCACCATGGCGGTGGCCAGGCCCTGGGCGACGCGGGCCGCGAGGAGGGGCCCCGCCGAGTCGACGAGGCCGCCGAGCAGTGAGGCGGCGGTGAGGAGGCCGAGGCCCGCCAGGAAGATCTTGCGGGCGCCGACGAGGTCGGCGATGCGGCCGAAGAGGAGGCTGAACCCGGCGGCGCTGAGTGCGAACGCGGTGGCGATCCACTGCAGGTTCTCCTGCGCGAAGCCGAGTTCGCGGCCGATCACCGGCACAGCCACATTCATGATCGAGAAATCGACGGCGAGGGTGAACTGCGCGCCGAGGAGCAGCACCAGGACGAGCTTCTGGCGCCGTGTCATCCGCGGAGCCGAGGGCGCAGAGGCGGGGGCCTCGAGGTCCTCGATCCGGGTTTCCCCGGGGCTGTTGATCGTTGACATGAGAGACCTTTCGCTTCCTGTCGGTTGATTCGGCGACGAGCATCCGGGGAAAGAGCGGAATCGAGCCAGTACCCGCCCCTTCATATGGCTGCGTTGGGTACCACTGGCTGGGTCTGTCTCATGCCATTCCGTGTTCCTTACGGTTCGACCCATGCCCACAAACACACGTGCAGTCGTCGATGAGTTCTTCGCGAGGGTCGGTGCAGGAGCGGTCGAAGACGCCCTTGAATTGATTGCTGAACCGGTGGATTGGTTCACTCCGGGAGACACCGGAATCATTCCTTGGATGGGCCGTAGAGCCACGCGTTCCGAGGTGCGTGATTTCTTCAGGATGGCCAGCGAGAACATGACTGCGGAGAAATTCGACATCAACCGCACGCTGGTCGATGACGGGGTTGCGGTGGTGCTCGGCCGGTTCCGGTACCGGGTCAATGCGACGGGGAAGAGTTTCGACTCTGAATTCGCCCTGGAACTGCATGTCACGGATGGGCTCATCGACCGCTATCACATGCACGAGGACAGCTTCGCCATTTCGCTGGCCTTCGGCTGAGAAGACTCAACCGGCAAGCACGCAGGAGACTTTCATGTTCATCGACAACGAGTGCGATGTGCTCATCGTCGGCGCCGGCCCGACCGGGCTGACCGCGGCCTGCGAGCTGCTGCGGCGCGGCGTCAGGGTGCGGCTCATCGATGCCGCCGCGCACCCCAGCGTGCATTCCAAGGCGATGCTCGTCTGGCCGCGCACCCTGGACATCCTTCAGGACCTGGGGCTTTCGGACGGTGTGGGCGAAGTCGCCGTGAAGCTGCGGCAGATGACGTACTACTCGGACAAGCAGCCGGTGGCCCGCATGCGGATGGCCGAGGACATGGCCCCGTACTGTCTGCCCCAGCGGCTCACCGAGGAGCTGCTCACCGCGGGCCTGAAGGGCCTGGGCGGCACCGTCGAGCGGCAGGTGCGCCTGCTCGCCCTGCACGGCGTCGACTTCTCCGGTGCGATCACACCCGGCGGATCGGTCACCGCGACCCTGGA
The DNA here is from genome assembly GCF_042740175.1 of Streptomyces sp. NPDC059009. NCBI lineage: Bacteria > Bacillati > Actinomycetota > Actinomycetes > Kitasatosporales > Streptomycetaceae > Streptomyces > Streptomyces sp. NPDC059009. The sequence continues at coordinate 20,996 of NZ_JBHYJB010000047.1, forward strand.
GCACGCCGACGGTTCGGTCGAGCGCTGCACCGCGGGGTGGGTGATCGGCGCGGACGGCGCGGCCAGCGTGGTCCGCAACCAGCTGGGGATCGCGTACGAGGGCGCGACGTACGAGAACCGCTTCCTCATCACGGACGCTCGTATCGCGAACGATCCGCTGGACCCCGACGAGATCCACTACCACCAGTCGCGCCAGGGCGTCCTGGCCATCGTGCCGCAGCCGTTCGGCCTGTACCGCTTCTTCACCAACGCGCCCGCGGACCTCACCGAGGGCACGCTCGACGACATGCAGCGCCTGGTCGATCAGCGTGGCCCCGGGGGCCTGCGGCTGATCGAGCCCGACTGGGTCACCACGTTCCGGGTGCACCGCCGCCGTGCGGCGTCGTTCCAGCTGAGCCGGGTGTTCCTGGCGGGGGACGCGGCGCACGCGCACAGCCCCATGGGCGGTCAGGGCCTCAACACCGGGATGCAGGACGCGCAGAACCTCGCCTGGAAGCTGGCCTCGGTGATCCGCGGCGAGGCGCGGTCCGCGCTCCTGGCGACGTACACGCCCGAGCGGGCGACGGTGGCCGACGCGGTGGTCCGCGACACCGATCTGCAGACGCGGGCCGCGATGTGGACGGGTACCGCCCAGGTCACGCTGCGCGACTCGGTGCTGCGGGTCCTGGACCGTACGCGCGTCCTCGACCGGTTCTATCTGCCGGTCGCCGCCGGCCGGCGCTGGATGTACGCGCCCGGTCCGGAAGAGGGGACACGGGGCGCCCGGCGCGGGCCGCGGGCCGACTGGTGCTCGGTCAGGTCGGCGCTGCGCCGGCATGCCCGCGAGGGTGCGGCGCTGCCGCGTGAGCTCTCCGTCGGCCTGGGTCTCGCGGGTCCCGGCGTCGATCCGGTGCCGTTCACGCTCCTGGTGCTGCCCGGTGCGAAGCCGGGTGGCGCCGAACTCACCGATGCCGTGCGCCGGTTGGCCGCCCCGTACGGGAGTGCGGTGCGCGTCGTCGATGTGACCGCGGTGGGGCACGGCACCCGCCACACCGCGGACCTGGTGCGCCGGGCCGCCCGTGAACTGCACTGCAAGCGGCCCGGGTTCCATCTGGTGCGCCCCGACGGGCACATCGTCCTGCACGGCCATCGCGAGGACCTCGGCGAGCTGCTCTCCGAGTTCACCCGGCTCCTCGTGCCCCGGCCCGGTACCGGCAGCGGTGCCGGTACCGGTACCGACACCGCTGATCGTCCCGATTCCCTTCCGGAGGAAACCATGTCCGTACCCGGCCGCTACGTTCCGCCCGCCCATGTCACGGGGGACGGCCCGCACAAGGTGATCGTGCTGCACTCGCTGTTCGGCGGCCACGAGACGTTCCGCGCCTGGTGGCCGTATCTGGACGGGTCGCGCTTCTCGTACGCGTTCATGGATGCGCGGGGCTTCAGCGAGGCGATCGACGCGGCCGGTTCGTACAGCACCGACGAGATCGCCTCGGACGTCCTCGCGCTCGCCGACCACTTGGGGTGGCAGGAGTTCTCCCTCATCGGCCACTCACTCGGCGGCCAGCCGGTGCAGCAGGTGCTCCTCAAGGCCCCGCACCGGGTGCGCAAGCTGATCGGCCTCAGCCCCGTCCCCGCGAACGGAATGCCGATACCGGACTCGGACTTCCCCCTGTTCGCCGAGGCCGCGCACAAGGTGGAGAACCGGCGGATCATCATCAACCTCACCACGGGCGACAAGCTGTCCGCGAACTGGGTGGACTCCTGGGCGGAGGCGTCGATGAAGGCGGTGGGGCCGGAGGCGTTCCGCAGCTATCTGGATTCCTTCCGCACCACCGATTTCTCGGCACGGATCACCGGCGCCGAGGTACCGGCGCTCGCAGTCGTCGGCGAGAACGATCCGGCCGTCACCGCGGACGCCATGAAGGAGACCTGGATGCGGCACTATCCGAACGCCGAACTCGCGGTCATCGGCAATGCGGGCCACTACCCCATGGTGGAGACACCCATTGCGCTGGCGACGTTGCTGGAGGACTTTCTCTCCACATAGCCCCGTGTAGCCCCCGTTCCCTCGCGAGAGGTAACGGTTCAAAGGGCGCGGCGGATATCCGGTTTCCCCCTGTCGGTTGTCCGGATGTCCGTCGCGTCCCGGTCGGCGGTGAGCAGGGAGCGCAGGGCCCGCGCCGACGGTGAGCCCTCCTCGGCCTGGTACAGGATCACGCACTGGTCCGGGGTGTCCGGCATGCGGAACGTCTCGAAGGTCAGCGTCATCGCGCCGACGGCCGGGTGGTGCAGGCAGCGGGTGCCGTACGTCTTGTCCCACACCACGTGCCCCGACCAGAGTTCGGCGAACTCCGGGCTCTGCTGCCGCAGTCGGCGGATCAGTGCGGCCAGGCCCTCGTCACCCGGGTAACGGCCGTCCACCATGCGCAGATAGCCCGCCATCTCGCGGGCCTCGTGCGCCCACGACGGGTAGAGCTGCCGGGCGCCCGGTTCGAGGAAGACCAGTTCGGCGAGGTTCAGCTGGGCGTCACAGGCCGTCTCCGGGACGTCCAGGTGGCCGGAGAACAGCAGGTGGGCGAGCCGGTTCCAGGCCAGGATGTCCACCTGCCTGCCGAGCACGACGGCCGGGCCCTGCTCGTAGGCGGCGACCATCCTGGCCACCGCCGGGCGCACGGGTTCCGCCGGTGTCACGGCCTTGCTGCTCCCGCCGACCCGCGCCAGGTCGTGGAGATGAGCCCGCTCGCCCTGGTTCAGGCACAGGGCCGTGGCCAGGGCGTCGAGGACCTCCGGTGAGGCGCTGCGGTTCTGGCCTTGTTCGAGCCGCGTGTAGTAGTTGACGCTGACCCGCGCCAGATGGGCCACCTCCTCGCGGCGCAGGCCGGCCACGCGGCGGCGTTTGCCGTCGTCGTCGATCCCGAGGTCCTCGGGCCTGAGCCCGCTGCGTCGGTTCTGGAGGAACCGGCCCAGATCGGTGCTGCGTACCCCCGCTGTCTTCTGCACGATCAGTCGCCTTTCGCTGAACTGTCTGTGCTCAATCGCTGAGTGCCGAGCGTCGTGCCGCGCCTCGCCCTTTTCCTGAAGTGAACCCCGCGGGCGGAGTGCGGGTTGCATGACGTAGGTCACGTGGATGCCCGGGGCGCAGGAGAGGGACTGGATCCGTTCTGCGCAGAGCGTAGGGAGGGCCGATAAATTCTCAATCCCTGTCCCGGAGTGCTCAACTCCCCTTCCGACCTGGGAAGTTGATGGCTCAACGGAAGCATTGCAGTGCGGCAGCGAATCAGAGCCGACTACCGGTGGTCGCCCAGGACTTCCTCGATGATCCGGCGGTTGTCCGCGGCCTTCTCCTCGTCCGTGTCGATGCACTCCGACAGGACCAGCATGGACTTCCACAGGGCCCATCCCCGTGCCCGCGCCCAGGTCCCCTCGTCCTGGGCGACCGCCTCGCGGAACGCCGTGCGGCTCTCGCCCTTGAACATGCCCCAGGCGATCACCAGTTCACAGGCGGGGTCGCCGACACCCGAGGTCCCGAAGTCGAGGACGGCGGTCAGCTTCCCCTGCTCCACGAGCATGTTGCCCGACCAGATGTCGCCGTGGAACCAGACCGGTTCACCGGTCCAGGTGGCGGCGAGCGCGGCCTCCCAGACCTCCTGCGCGAGACCTGTGTCGATCCTTCCCTTGAGGAGCTTCAGGGAGCGGCGCGTCTCGTCGTCGTAGTACGCGGGAGACGTTCCCCGGTACCAGCTGTGCTCCCCTGCGACCGGGCCGCCCGTGACGTCGCACTGCTGGAGGGCGAGGATGAACTCGCCCACCGACGTGGCGAATTCGGCCATGTCGTCGATGCGTTCCGGGACCGCCGTCTCACCGTCCAGCCAGCCGCGCACCGACCAGGGGTACGGGTATCCCTCACCCGGCTCGCCCTGGGCCAGGATCGAGGGGATCGCGACCGGCAGCCGCGGGGCGAGCCGGGGCAGCCACACATGCTCCTTGCCGACCGCGGGGACGTATCCGGCCGCGGTCGGCAGCCGGACCGTCATCCGGTCGCCGAGGCGGTAAGTCCTGTTGTCCCAGCCGTCGATGGGCACGGGCACCACGGGCAGCCCGGCCCATTGCGGGAACTGCGCGGCGATCAGGCGGCGCACCAGGTCCGCGGTGATTCCGGCGCGGCCGTCGGGACCGGGGGGAATCGTGGTCATCGTGATGGTGTCCTTTCGGGTGGCCGTGCGCGGCTCGGGTTCGGGGGTCCCGGCACTGTAGGCCGATGTGTGGCCGCGCTCAGTGGCACTCGGCCGGCCGTTGGCGCCGCCGCTGTGCCGTGTTTGTCATGCCGTCGGCTCCCGGTCCTCGATGAATCGGGCGGTGATCTCGTGGGCGAACGCCATGATCGTGCCCTGGGGGCTGATGCCCGTGACGCCCGGGAGGACGCTGGCGTCGCACACGCGCAGGCCCTCGAAGCCGTACGGGCGGCCCCGCTCGTCGCACACCCCGCCGCGCTCCGCCTGCGCCATCCGTGCGGAGGCCATGCCGTGCACCGACACCAGTTCCCAGTCGCCCGGCCGGACCCGGCGGCAGAACTCCTCGACATCGGCCAGGGTGCTCAGGGGCGGCGCCGAGGACACCGGGGGTGTCAACTGGTCGGCGCCGGCGGCGAGGAGCAGGGAGCAGCCGATGCGGAACGCCTCGACGAGGGCGCCGTGGTCCACGGCCGTCATGCCGTGCCGGAGCAGCAGCCCGCTGCCGGGCAGGGCCCGCACGGTGGCCGAGCCGTGCAGCCGCACCTGCGTCGTGTAGACGCCCAGCCTGTCGTAGTCGTCGAGGTACCGGGTGACCTCGGCGGGGTCGCGGCCTGCGAGGGCGGCGGCGAGGGTCCCGCGCGAGACGTTGGACGGCATCACGAGGATGCCGCGGTCGCCGAACTCCTTCAGCTGTGCGGTGAAGATGGTGCCGTCGTGCGCGGCCACCCGCTCGGGAAAGCGCGCGACGGTCCGCAGGTTGACGTGGAGTGCCAGATCCTGTCCCGCGCGGCGCTGCTGGATGCGGCTGCGCTGGAGCAGGCCGGGGGTGCCGAGCGGGCCGGCCGCCAGGAACACCGAGCGGGCCCGGTATCGGGTGCGGGTGCCGTCGGGGCCGGTGGCGAGGGCCCCGCGCACGGTGCGGCCGTCGTGCAGGAGGCGCAGGACGCGGGTGTCGGGGCTGATGTGTGCGCCCAGTGCCTCGGCCCGGGGGAGGTAGCTGACGGCCATGCTCTGTTTGGCTCCGCTGGGGCAGCCGGTGGTGCAGCGGTTGCGGTGCAGACAGCCCCGTACGGCGCGGCGGGAGTGCTGCCAGCTCCAGCCGAGGCGGTCGGCGCCGGCCGCCAGGAGCTGCGAGTCACGGTTGGCGTCGGGGCCGCCGTGCTGCTGCACGACGGCGCCGAGCCGGGCCGAGACCGTCTTCAGGTGGGGCGCGAGGTCCGCCGCGCGATAGCCGTCGATGCCCGATACCGCCGCCCAGCGCGCGAGCAGCTTGGGCGGCGGCTCCCACAGCAGCCCGCCGTTGACCAGGGTCGTGCCGCCCACGGCGCGCCCCTCGCCGTAGACGATGGTGGGGGTGCCCAGGATGGGTGTGAGTCCGCCGTTGCGGTACAAGGTGCTCATGTTCTCGGCCGGGCTGGCCGCGGCGATGGCCGCGGTGCCGGCCCGGGGGCCCTCCTCCAGGACCGTCACCTGGCGCCCTGACGCCGCCAGTTCCAGTGCGGCCACCGAGCCGCCCGCGCCCGAGCCGATCACGAGGACGTCCGTGTCGACGTTCCGCTGCCGTCCGCGTCCCCGCCTCACCGTGCCGTCTCCCTTTCGGCACGGCCGTCCAGGGCACCGAGCAGGGCGAGCGCGGTGCTCGACCGGACGACCTCGCGGAAGCCCGGCAGCGGGATCAGCGTCTCCAGGCCCGGCCGCCCGTCCCCGGCGCCGTCCCCGGGGCCGTTCGCGTCGTCGTCGGTCGTGCGGCGCAGGGAGCGTCCGCCGGTCGCGAGCCAGTACGCCAGGGGCAGCGTGCGCAGCACGATCGCGTATACGGCGCGCTGGGTCAGCGGCAGCGTCCGCAGGGTGTTCAGCAGGTGCGCCTCGGCGGCCGCCATCGCGGGCGCCTCGCGCAGGACGGGGTACCGGCGCCGCCAGTACGATCGCAGGCCGCTCGCGCGCAGGGCAGCGTGCATGGGGCCACTGCCGCGCGTCATCGTGTCCTCCTCGCTGCCGTCGCCAGCTCCTTCACGAAGTCCGCGAGGAGGCGGGGCGCGCCCCGGTCGAGCACGGCGTCGAGTGCGTCCAGGAAGAGCCGGGCCTCCTTCTCGCCGGCCACCAGAGGCGGCGCCACGATCAGCGCGATGTCCTGGGTGGAGCCGAAGAAGGAGAGGACGTCGTGGTCCCGGTAGAGCGCCGCGATCACGGCACCGGTGAGGAGTTTGGCGAATGCCTGTGGATCCTTGGCGAGTTGGACGGGGATCCGCTCGCGTACGGCGGCCGGCAGCCGGGGTCCCGGGCGCAGCCGGACGCCGTGCAGAGCGCCCCGGCCGGCGATGCCCGCCACGAGTGAGGGATGGCGAGCGGCGATGTCGGCGAGGCCGGGCGTGAGGATCTCGTCCAGTGCGCGGGCACGTGCCGGGAAGTCCTCCTCGACGGCGATCGCGACGGCTTCCAGTGCCGTCGCTGTCTCCTCGCCGAAGCCGTGGTACGTGGTGCTGTGCAGGGTGACGTCGCGCGGATTGTCGTACGCCTTGCGGAAGACCGGCTCGCGGGCGATGTAGCCGGAGATCGAGGACTTGCCGCCGCCGAAGGACTTCGACGTCGTCACCACGTCGGGGACGAGGCCGGGGTGGTGCATGAAGTGGAACAGCCGGCCCGTCTTGCCCCAGCCGGTGTAGACCTCGTCGAAGATCAGCAGGATGTCCCGCTCGGTGCACAGCCGGCGTGCCTCGTACAGGAATTCCGCGGAGCACTCGCGCAGGGTGGAGGCGCTGAACGGCTCCAGCACCACCGCGTACACGTCGCTGCGGCCGCGCTCGTCGGTGTGGCGCTCCAGGGCGAGCCGGAAGGACTCCAGGTCGCCGTAGGCGAAGGAGTCCGTGCCCGGCAGCCGCGGGTACTCGAAGTGGATCTCGGAGGACGCGGTGAGGCTGCCCGCGCCGAGCAGCTTGCCGTGGAAGGAGATGTCGGTGTGCAGCACCGTGCCGCGCCGGCCGCCGTGGTACTTGTACGCCAGTTTGACGGCGCCCTCGACGGCCTCGGCGCCGGAGTTCGGGAAGTACGAGATGTTCAGGTCGCCGGGGAGCAGGGCGGCGAGGTTGTGGCCGAGCGCGGCGACGTAGGGCGAGAGGTAGATCTTGTGCACCTCCATGCGCCGACGCTCCCGGAACCGGTCGCGGGCCGCGAGGATCCGGGGGTGGTTGTGTCCGTGGTTGAGGACCCCGACCCCGCCGGTGAAGTCGAGGAGGCGGCGCCCGTCCCGCAGTTGGATCCATGCGCCCTCGGCGCTGTCGACGAGGTCGCGGCCGAAGCCGAAGGAGCCGAGGAGTGATGCCTCGCTGCGGCTGATGTGCTTTCCGTACAGTTCGTGGACCTGGTCGATGCCGAGGTTCTCGGCCTCGTCGAGGGTGAGCAGCTCAGGCACGGGAGAGCTCCTCCGCTCGTGGCGCGGCCGGCCTGACGGCGGTGCGCAGTCGGTCGGCCATCAGCTGTCCGGTCCTGCGGCCCTCGCGTGCGGCGTGGTTCGTGCCGCGGTCCTCCGGGAACACCTGCGCCATGCTCGCCAGGTACAGGCCGTGCACGCCGGTCCGCGTCGGGGGCATGTACCGGCTGTAGTTGGGGGTGATCACGGGCTGGGCGTACTCGGCGCGCCAGACGTGGTAGTCCTCGACCCAGCTCCGGTCGAAGCCGGGGAACATCCGGCGCAGGTGCGGGAGGCTGTATGTGAAGACCTCCTCGTCGCTCATCCGGTACAGCTCGGCGTCGGCCGGCAGGTACTTGGAGAGGTAGACGACGTGCCGATTGCCGTATCGGCTGGGGGAGTCCATGTTGGTGTGCTCGATGACGCCGACGTAGGGGAACGACGGGTCGTTGACGTTGAGCCAGTATGTGTCGGAGAGCCTGCGGTTGTTCTCCAGGACCAGGCAGACGTTGGCCAGATAGCGGATGTCGCGCAGCTGCCGTGCGAGGGCGGGCACCGCGGCGTGGGCCGGAGCTTCGGTACCGGCGGCGGAGAGCAGGTTCGCGGCGAGTTCGGGGGCGACGGTGAGCAGGACCTGCCGGGCGGGCAGGAACTGTCCGTCCTCGGTGCGGACGCCGGTGACGCCGGCGCCGTCGGTGGTCACCGCGTCGACCGCGGTGCGGGTGAGCACCTCCACGCCGAGTTCGGTCAGCCGCTTGTGCAGGGCGTTGACCAGGGTTTCGCTGCCGCCGCGCAGGTAGTGGAGGATCTCGCTGCCCGACTTGGTGCGGCTGCCCCCGCGCAGCGCGAGCTTCGTCCACATCCAGGTGGCCCCGACCTGGTTCGCGTACTGGCCGAACTTCCCTTCCAGCAGGGGCCGCCACACGACGTCGTAGACGCGGCGGCCGCCGAGCGAGACCAGCCATTCCTCGGCCGTGCGGTGCTCCAGGGTGCGCCAGTCGGTGACACGCCTGCCGCGCAGGGCGAGGACGCCGAGCCGCAGGCGGTCCAGGAGCGGGAGCGGGGCGAAGCGCAGCAGGTCCAGGGGGCGGGAGAGGCGGTAGACGGAGTTGGCGTAGAACATGCCGGTGCGGGTGAGGTGGGGCTCGATCGCGTCCCGGACACCGAGCCGCTCGCACAGGTCGAACATCTCGCGGTCGGAGGCGAACCAGTGGTGGTAGAAGCGCTCGATGCGCCGGCCGCCGCCGACGTCGAAGCTTCCGGCCAGGCCGCCGAGTTCGGGCTCGCGCTCCACGACCGTCACGCGGTGTCCGCGCTCGGCGAGTTCCAGGGCGGCGGTGAGGCCGCTGAAACCGCCGCCGACGACGACGGCGTCCCGCATGTCGCCCGTTTCCGGGGTGTTCGTGTCGCGGGGGTTCGCGTTCTGGGGGTTCGAGCTCATATCAACTCCTTTACGCGGGCCACGGATGTCTCTGCGGTGGTGGCGTGGCTCGAATCGGTCCGTTCCATGACGAGGTAGGGCGGGCGGCCCTGGATCTGGCGGAAGACGCCGAGCAGGTACTCGCCCAGCACTCCGCAGGCCAGCGACTGTGCGCCGAACGCGCCGAGGGGGGCGGCCTGCCGGGCTCTGCCGCAGGCCAGCGCGGCGCTCGCGCCGAGCAGTGAGGCGGTGCCGAGATAGGTGGGGATCCGCAGGGGCAGGCCGGCGGCTCCGGCGAGGATGCCGGTGCGGGAGAGCGCCAGCATCTTGCGCAGGGTGTACTTGGTGGTGCCGGCGCCGCGGGCGTCCCGCTCGTAGGTGATGCTCGTCTCGGGGAAACCTGTCCAGCTGATCGCGCCGCGCAGGAACAGCTCCTTCTCCCCGAGCGACGTCACGAAGTCGACGACCTTGCGGTCGAGGAGCCGGAAGTCGCCGGTGTCGAGGGCGACGGGCTGGTCGCTGAGCCGGGCCAGGAGGCGGTAGTAGAGATACGCGGTGGACTTCTTGAGCTGGGTCTCGCCGTGGCGGGTGGCGCGGCGCGCGGAGACGATCGACCAGCCTTTGAACCACTGCTCCGTCATGCTCGGGATGAGCTCGGGAGGGTCTTGGAGGTCGGCGTCCATCAGGACGACGGCGTCCCCGGTGGCCTCGGTGAGTCCGGCCAGAGCGGCCGCCTGGTGCCCGAAGTTGCGGCTGAAGCGCACTCCGCGCACGGTGCGGCCGGGGGCGTCGGCGAATTGCTGGATGAGCTCCCAGGTGCCGTCGGTGCTGCCGTCGTCGACGTAGACGATCTCGTGCGGGAGGCCGTGCAGGGCACGGGCGAGGCGGTCATGGGTGCGGCGCAGTATCTGGTCCTCGTTGTAACAGGGCAGGACGACACTGATGAGGAACGAGCGCGGGGGTGCGGCGCTCGGCTGGTCGGTAGCGATGGGAACCCTCCCTGCGGTGTGGCGTGGAGTTGTCGGCATGCGCCTGTCTGGGCGGGCCGGTCCGTTCATGGCTGCCCCCGGTGCGGTCCCGTTCATTGGCAGCCCTTACCCATTGCCTTGCCTCAACTTTGGGCAACATAGTGCCAGCCTTGGCACATGAAGGCAACCTTTGCGCCAAGTAAGGTCACCGCTAGGAGGCAGGTGATGGCAGTACAAGGGGAGGCCAAGATGGCGGCATGAGCAGCTACTTAAGGCGCCTGCGCCTCGCCGTTCACCGCCGTCGAGGCGAGTGGATTTACTTGCCAGGCAAGAAAATTGCCAAATCTGCGTATCGATCGACTACGGTGTCCTCGCCAACGGCAACCACTCCCTTGTCAAGAAAGTTGCCAAGTGGCTCGAGGCGGGCTACGTTGGGGGCCGCATCACTGAGCCGGAATCCAGAAAGTCGCTCCGGCTGAAGTGCGCCCTCGCGGTGCAAGGTCCCTCCGCCGAGGCGCAGCGCGCTTCCAGGTGACGTCTCCGGCCTCGCGGAACACCTCAACTTCGCACGAGGAGCAGGCACATGAAAGAGACCATTCTTGTCATCGGCTCGGGCTACCAGGCATTCCGGGAGTACGCGCTCAAGGGACTGGCCGAGCGGTACCGCGTCGTCCTCATCGGTCAGGCACCGCTGAACTGGCAGCTGTCGTATGCCACCGAGTACCGGGAGACGGAACTCAAGGACCGGGCCGCGGTGTTCGCTGCTGCCGAGGACCTCGCCGCGGGCAACCGCTTCGCCGGTGTCCTGACCTGGGAGGAGATGCACATCACGCTGGCCGCCGAAGTCGGTGCCCGGCTCGGTGTGCGGACCATGCCGGTCGAGGCCGCCCGGGCCTGCCGGGACAAGGCAAGGCAGCGCGAGCTGTTCCAGGCGGCGGAAGTCCCCTCGGCGCGGTTCCAGTTGGCCGGCTCGGTGGAGGAGGCGATCACCGCCGCCGACACCATCGGCTACCCCGTTGTCGTGAAGCCCCGCGGCCGGGCCGCGAGCGTCGCCGTCCAGATCGTGTACTCCGAGGACGAGATGCGGGCCGCGTTCGACTTCGCCCGCACCTCCGAGAACGCGGCCATCGCGGACGGCCTCGTCCTCATCGAGGAGTTCCTGGTCGGCGAGGAGATCAGCGTGGACAGCTGGGTCCTCGACGGCAAGGTCGAGCCCTACGTGATCGCGCTGAAGCGCACCGACTACCCGCCCTTCTTCGAAGAGGTGGCGCATGTCGCGGGCAAGGTTCTCGACAGTGGCACCGAGGCCGCGGTCCGCGATGTGGTGATCCGCGCCACCCAGGCCATCGGCATCGACCGCACAGTCACCCACACCGAGCTGATGCTCACCGCGGACGGGCCGAAGGTGATCGAGGTGAACGGCAGGCTCGGCGGCGAACTGATCCCGCGCCTGGCCGAGATCGCCATCCCCGGGCTCTCGGTCGGTGCACTGATGGGCGCGGTCGCCACCGGTCATGAACCCACCCCGATCCCGGAGCCGGACCGCCTGGTCGGGATCCGTTTCCTGTATCCGCCCGCGGATCTGACCTTCGGGAACATCGAGGTTCCGACCGCGCTCGCCGACGAGCCCTGGGTGTACGAGGTGCGCCGGGTGACCGAGCCGGGAACCGAACTGCGGCTGCCGCCCCGCGGATTCCTGGGCCGGGCCGGATACGCCATCGCCACCGGCGCCGACGTCGCCGAGATCGACGCCCGGCTGCTGGCACTCGCCGACCGCATGACGGTGGCCGGCGAACCCCTGGCCGCCTGAGCCGCCGGCCCCACCGCTCGTGTCCCGCCCTCATAGCCTCATGGAGAAGAACGTGACGAAGGCACTCCTCTTCGGCGAGTACAAGACCGCCCGGTTCCTGCCCCTCTTGCGTGCCCGCGGCTACACCGACTTCGTGGTCTACTCCGCCGTCGAGTTCGACCCGGCCGCCGAGTTCGACGCCGACGGCGTCGAGGTCAGGCCGATGAACCTCGACTGGACCGCGGACGACGTGCTGCGCGTCCTGGAGGCCGAGCGGCCCGACGTCGCCATCGCCAACCCCTACCCGCACGGCCAGGAGCAGCTCCCCATCGTCTACGGGCGGGCCGCGGCCCGCTGGGCGGGCCGGTTCGTCGCGCACTCCGCGGAGTTCGCAGAGGTGGCCTGCGACAAGGTCCGGCTGCACGAGACCGGTACGGAGCGCGGCTGGCCCATCCCCGCGGGCGCGGTCTGCGCCGATGCCGCCGAGGTCGTCTCCGCCCGCGACGAGCTGGGGTTTCCGCTCGTGATCAAGGAGGCCCAGTCCCAGGCGGGCGACGGCCGGTTCTACGCGGAGTCCCCGGAGGAGCTCGACGCCGTGCTCGCCGCGGGCCTCGCCTTCCCCGCGATCGTGCAGACCTTCAAGCGCGGCGTCGAGACCGGCATCGAGCTGATCAGCTCGCGTGACGACCTCGTGCGCTGGCCGGTGGTGTCGATGGGCCCGCTGGACGCGGGGCTCGACCCGACACTGCGGGCGCGGGTCTCGCCGTACGTGCTGCCCGAGCGGGCCGCCGCGCGGCTCGACGCGTTCGTCACCGACATCCAGGACAACTTCGCCCCGTTCGGCCCGTGGCAGATCGACTTCGCCGTGGCCGGCGACGACATCGTCGTCCTGGAGATCAACCCGCGCCTCGGCGGTCTGACCAACCTGGATCTGACCAGCACCGGCACCGACCCGTACGCGGTGTTCATCGCGGCCGTGACCGGCGATCCCCTGCCGGAGGTGCACACGAGCGCGGTGACGATCGAACTCCCGTCGACCGAGATCCCCGGCACCGAGGTGCCCGCGCACCCCGAGGGCGCCGACGTCATGCAGGTGACCAACCGTGAGCCCACCAACCGCTGCTTCATCAACTCGGACCGCATGCAGCTCATCACCACGATCGGTGACGTGAATGCCGGCCGACGCTGGATCAAGGAGCTCGATGCCGAGGGCCTGCTGCGCTGCTCGCCCGAGTCCGCGTACCGGCAGCTGGAGCAGGGCTTCGCGGACTTCGATGAGGAGGAGCAGACGCGATGAAGGTCCTGATCGCCGGCCTCGGTGAGCACAAGGAGTTCGGGCTCAAGTCCCTGCGCGACGCCGGGCACTTCGTCGGCATCATCGACCTGCCGCACCGCATCCCGGTCAATCTGTGCGACTGGTGGCGCGCGGGCGACGGGTTCTCGGTCGACTCGATGCTGCAGGCGGCCTCGTCCGCCGATTTCGAGTGGGACGCCATCCTGTGCTGGGCGGAGCTGTCCACCGATATCGCCCGCGAGGTCGCGCGCAAGCTGGGAGTGGCGGCACCGCGGATGCCCGACGGCCACTTCCGCGACAAGGGCGTCATGCACGGCCGACTGCGCGAGCAGGGCGTACCGTCGCCGCAGCTCGGAGTCGCCCGCAGCGCCGCGGAGTGCGAGCGGCTGGCCGACGGCCACTTCCCGGTCGTGGTCAAGCCGACCGACTACGGCGGCAGCGGCGGGGTCAGGGTCATCGAGGCTCCGGACGACCTCGCCGACGCCTACCGGGCCGCAGCGGCCCTCTCGGCCAGCGGCCGGGTCGCGGTGGACCGCTACGTGGTCGGACTCGAGTACAGCGTCGAGGCGGTGACCTGGGCGCCGGGTGACACCCAGATCCTCGCGATCACCGAGAAGCACCTCACGGAGCTGCCGCACTGCGTCGAGCTCGGCCATGTGTCCCCGGCAGCGGTGTCGGAGGCAGACCGCGAGCAGCTCTCGGCCGCCACGGTCCGTACGCTCGACGCCCTGGGTATGGAGGCAGGGGTGTGCCACGCGGAGTTCCGCATGACGGACACGGGCCCGGTCCTGATGGAGATCGCGGGCCGCCCGGCCGGCGGAGAGATCCCGCGCCTCGTGGAACTGGCCACCGGGTGGAACCTGAACACCGCGGAACTCGCGGCCGTGGTGGGCGACCGAACCGCCCAGGGAACCCCTGCCGCGCAGTGCGCCGCCATCCGGTTCTTCGTCGGCGACGGCAGGACGCCGTTCCGTCACCCGGTGACCCTCGACAAGGCGATGAACCCTCCGATGGTGGGGGCGCTGCGCGAACTGCGTTACTTCGCGCGCGAGGGCACGGTGGCCCGGGCTCCGCGCGGTCTCGTGGACCGGCTGGGATACGCGATCTTCGCGGGCACCCGCGGCGAGGTCGCGGGCGCCCTCGCCGCACTCGGCACCGGCACCGGCACCGGCACCGGCACCGGCACCGGCACCGGCACCGGCACCGGCACCGGCACCGAGGAGCGTGATGGCTAGTACCCGCGTGGAGAGGTCGACTCCAGAATGCGGTCGAGTGTCCGGTGTCCCATCCTGCTCATCGTCGGATTGCTCTCGACGTAGTACCAGACGACGCCCATCGCCTGTTCGAACGCCCATGCCTTGCCGCGCTCCCACTCCAGGTCGTCACAGCCCAGCGTCCGCCGGAGCACCTCCCGCGGGCCCGACTGCAACAGGTGCCAGGCACTGACCAGATCCAGCGCGGGGTCGGCCGGGCCGAAGCCGCCGGTGTCGAGTACGCCGCCGAGCCGGTCCCCCGCGACCAGTACATTGCCGGGGATCAAGTCGCCGTGGCTCATCACGTCGGCGCCCGTGCGGGGCAGCTCCCGGAAACGGCTCCACACCTGGCGCAGCCGGGGCACGTCGCGCAGCCCCTCACTCTCCTCGAAGCACTTCGCCATCCAATCGTCGTGGTGAGTGAGAACGCCGCCACGATTTTCGCCGCTGAAGAGCCGCCCCCGCGTATCGGCTTCCCGCAGGTCGGCGATGAAGGCCGCGAGGTCCTCGGCAAAAGCGTCCGACCCACTCGGGTCGGCGTCGAAGGCGACCGTTCCCGGCAGCCATGTCTGGACCGCCCACGGCATGGGGTAACCCGCTCCCGGCTTTCCCACGGCCACGGGTTCCGGGGCCGGGAACCGAGACACCCGTGCCAGCTCCGCGCTCGCCCGGGCTTCCTGTTCCAGCACCGCCAGCGCCTCGCCGGCATCGACCGGACGCAGGGGGAAACGCGCCGAGAGGTCGTCCCCGATACGGAAGATGGCGTTGACCGTCCCGGTCGACGACACGAGCCGGATCGCCTTCCCACTCCACTCGGGGAACTGTTCCTCGATCAGAGCCGCAACGATCTCGGCGGTCACATCTACTTGGTCATCGTGCATGGTCATCTCTCGCAGGCTCTTCCCTCGGTGTCTCGGTCTCTTGGTGTGGGTCTCTCCGCGCTGACGCGTAGGGCGCCGCCCAACGGCACAGGGCCGGGCACGCGGTGTCGTCATGAGGCGCGGCCCGCCCATGCGGAAGCGACCATGTCGCGTACGTCCAGCTTCGCCCGCCAGCCGATCTCCTCGGCGGCGCGGTCGGCGGCGGCGACGACGCGGGCCGGGTCGCCGGGGCGGCGGTCCATGATCGCGGGGGGTGTGGCGTACCCGGTCTCCTGGTTGATGACGTCGACCATCTCACGGACCGAAACACCCTCGCCGCGGCCGATGTTGAGGGTGAGGTCGGTGCCGGGTGCCGCGCCGCTCAGGCGTTGCGCGGTGGCCACGTGGGCCTCGGCCAGGTCCGCCACGTGGATGTAGTCGCGCACGCACGTGCCGTCGGGGGTGGGGTAGTCGGCGCCGAAGATCTGCGGCGCCTCGCCCGCCGAGAGCCTCTCGAAGACCATCGGGACGAGGTTGCAGAGCCCGGTGTCGGCGAGCTCCGGGGTGGCCGCGCCCGCCACGTTGAAGTAGCGCAGGGACGCGGTGCGCAGCCCGGTGGCCCGGCCCGTCGCCCGGACCAGCCACTCGCCCGCGAGCTTCGTCTCGCCGTAGGGGCTCATCGGCATGCAGGGGGCGTCCTCGGTGACGAGGTCGACGTCGGGTACGCCGTAGACGGCGGCGGAGGAGGAGAACACGAAGGAGTGCACTCCCGCCGCCGTCGCCGCTTCGAGGAGCACCCGCAGGCCCTCCACGTTCTCGCGGTAGTAGCGCAGCGGCTGCTCGACCGACTCGCCCACCTGCTTCTTCGCCGCGAGGTGGATGACGCCGGTGACGGCGTGCGCGGTGAGCGTACGGTCCAGCAGGGCGCGGTCGAGCGTCGATCCGACGGTCAACTCGACGCCGGACGGCACCCGTTCCCGTATGCCGGTGGACAAGTCGTCATAGACGACGGCCTGTTCGCCCGCCGCGCGCAGCGCGTGTGCCACGTGCGCGCCGATGTAGCCGGCCCCGCCGGTGATCAGCCAGGTCATGTCGGTCAGGTCCCCTCGTCGTCACCAGTGCGGTCGGATGTCGTGCGGCGCCCGGTCAGCGGCCGGCGAGGGACGGCTCGCCGGGCTCGGCGCCGTGCGCCGTGGGCTCCTTGGAGATGAGCAGGCAGCCCACGCTGGCGAGCGCGGCCGCGACGAAGCTCGCGGTGAACGGCCCGGTGCCGCCGTCGGACAGCGTGAAGGCGGCGAGCAGCGCCCCCCATACGGCGATGTTCGCCAGGTCGCCCGCTATCTCCAGGCTCATGATGTAGTTGGGCCCTCTGCGGCGGGCATGGCCGTAGTAGATGCTGGTCCACGACGTCTGCTGGTACGACGCCGCGGCCTGGAGCGCGCCGCCCAGGCCGGCGATGGCCACCGGGGTGGTGACCACCATCCGCAGGCAGTTGAGCAGGCCGGTGGCCACGGAGCCTTCCCGAAGGACCCGGCGTCCCTTGCGGTCGCCGCGCTTTCCGGCGACGAACATCAGGGCCAGCGAGATGAGTTCGGCGCCGAAGACGACCCAGCCGAGCGTGGCGAAGCTGCCGAGTGTGAGGGCCAGGTGGACGGGCCACACGGTGGAGAAGACCGTCGCGTTGACGTTGAACGAGAAGTTCGCGACGGAGTCGCGCAGCGGGGCGTGCCGCAGGCTGTAGCGGATGACGCGGACGCGCTGGTGTCCGCCGCCGATCCGGTCGAGCCGGCGGGCCGGCCAGGCGGCGCACAGGGCCAGGGCCGCGGCCAGGCAGAGGGTGAGGACCTGGCCGCCGGTCGCCATGGCGAGGCCGCCCGCGAGCGGCGCGAGCAGCCCGACGGCACCTTGCAGGATGGTCATGACGGCGATGTCGCGCCCTTTGCGCTCCGGCGCCAGCACCCGCGAGACGTGCAGATGCTCCGAGTTCCACAGGAACGAGTTCGTCAGGGCCAGGGAGACGGCTCCCGCGTGGACCGCGAGGTCACCGCTGCCGCTCACGTAGGCCGTCAGGCTCATGAGGTGGAGCAGCGAGAAGGCGATCGCCGCCTGCATGCCCAGCTGCACGCCGAACCGGTTGATCAGCAGCATGCTCGGGTAGTTGACCGCCAGTTTCGCCGTCGCGTACACGAGGTAGAACGCGCACACCTGCCACAGCCGAGCGCCGCGGGTGAGCATGATGAGCGGGATGAAGACGTTGACGAGCCCGAGGGATGCCTGGCGCAGGACACGGCTCACCGTGATGGCGCGCAGCTCTCGATGCAGGAACACGGCTCGCCCCTAGATGTATTGCTGCGCGAGGACGCAGAAGCGGGAGCTGCCTTCCTTGATGCGCTGCGGGGTCAGGTCGGCGAGGTGATCGCGCCAGGCCAGGGTCTCCCACAGGTGGTGGCAGTAGGCGCCGGGGTAGGCGCCGGTGTCGTCATCGGTGAACAGCTGTTGGAGGTCCGCCTGCCGCCAGGACGGCCAGAAGAAGCTGCGCCAGCCCTCGACGGTGACCTCGTCCGGGTACAGGCGGGCGAGGTGAGCCGGGTACTGGACCGACATCTCGTCCCACAGCTCGTCGCGCCCGGTGGACCGGAAGCCGCTCCACAGGGAGGTCGCCGGATCGAATCCGTCGAGCCAGCGCCGCAGGAACGGGGCCTGTGGGCGCGCCAGGATCACCGCGTTGCACAGCCCGTCGACGGACAGCCGGCCGTCGACGAAGGCGGCCTGTTCGCCGAGTACGACGTCCGCCTCCCGCAGTTCGTGGAAGGGGCGGACGCACAGGATGTCCATGTCCAGGTAGATGCCGCCGTGTTCCAGGAGCTTCTCGAGGCGGACCACGTCGGACTGGTGCGCCGGATGGCGCAGGGGCACACCGCCGATGCTGGTCGGCGGCTGGACCCGTACCGGTGTCACGTGTTCGAGGGCGCGCTCCCACCACTCCCCCGACGGTTCGTGCGCGTAGTAGAGGAAGACGCGGTCCGGGTCGTTGACGGCGACCATCGACCTGAGGCAGACGTAGTGCACGAGCGAGAACGGTTTGCCGCCGAAGTCGGGTGAGAAGCCGAAGGTGAGGTGGATGACGTTCGGGATCACGGGGCTGCCTCGTTTCTTCCGGGGCTGGCTGATTCGGCCGGTGACGGCGTCACCGGGGCCCGGGCGCGGGCGGCCCCGTCGGACCCGGCCCCGGGGAGGTTGCGCACCGAGGGGATGAGGAGCAGCGCTGCCAGGCATGCGGTCCCCAACACGCCTGCTGCGATGAGCACTTGGGTGTCTCCGAGCGCCCCGCCGACCGGCCCGGCGGCGGCCCGGCCCGCCGGGACCATCAGCATCGTCCCGGTGATCTCGTAGGCGGAGACGCGGTTGAGCACGGCGGCGGGAACGTTGGCCTGGATGGCGGCCGACCACATGACGCCCCAGTAGGCGCGGCCCGCGCCGGCCAGGAGCATCGATGCGCCGAGCACCGGGATCGGCGCCCCCACGGCGATGAGGACGAGCGTGGGCATCCACGCCATGCTGGTGATCGTGCCGATGAGCAGCGGGCGGCGCGGTGAGGTGCGCAGGCCGGCGAATCCGCCGATCACGGCGCCCACGCCGAACACGGCTTGCAGCATCCCGAACGTCGTGGCGCCGCGGTCCTCGATGAGCACGGTGGTGCCGAGCACCAGGTACGGTCCCGACACGACGATCCCGACGCAGCAGGTGACACCGACCACGGACACCAGCCAGGGCCTGGCCCGGAATTCCTGCCAGCCCTCCTTGAGGTTCGAGCCCATGGTGAGCCTGGAGTGCGCCGGGGGGCGCAGCGGCAGGCGCAGGAGCAGGATGAGCACACAGCTGACGAGGTAGCTGGTGGCGTCCACCGCGATCACCACGGCGGGGTCGAGGAACGCGAGCAGCAGGCCGGCCAGGGCCGGGCCGGCCATGGTGACCATCGACTCGCTGATCCGCAGCGTCGCGTACGCCTCGCGGACCCGGCCGCGGGCGATCTCCGGCACCATGCCTTTGGATCCCGGTTCGAACATGGCCCCGGCCGCGCCGGTGACCGCCTGCAGCGCGATGATCCGCCACAGCGTCGGCTGGCCGCCGGCGAACTCGGCGGCGAGCAGGCCCATCGACACCACCCGGGTCGCGTCCGCGGCCACGAGCACGGGTTTGGGCCGCAGGTGGTCGGCGAGGACCCCGCCGACCAGCATCAGTGCGACGAACGGCAGCAGGTGCGCCGCCAGGACGAACCCGACGCCGCTCGCGCCGTATCCGGCGGCCAGCACCCCCGCGGCGAGCCCGACCGGCAGCATCATGTCGCCGAGCTGGGAGGTGGCCCTGGCGGACACATACAGCGTCAGGTTGTACGAACCAGCCTTCATGAGTACGGCTCCCTGGGTGCCCGCCGGATCAGCGCGCGACGGCGACGGTCCCGGCCGCTCGGCCGTGGAGCCGCTCCCGCATCGCGTCGTCGGTGGCCAGCGGGTTCCAGCGGAAGTTGTACGCGTCGGGCAGCGGCCGCTCGGGGTGGGTGAGGAACCACAGCTGCTCCAGGAGCGTCTCGGACGAGCGCAGCGTGGGCAGTTCGAAGGTGTCCGCCGGGTCCGCGAGGAGCGCCTCGCCCTCGGTGTGGTCGCCGAGGAGCCCGGCCGCGATCGCGTGCTGCAGCCGTAGCCGCGGGTGTTCCAGCAGGGCGGGGTCCATGGCGTCCAGCAGGCGCAGGCACCGCGCGGGTTCGTCGGCGTCCCGCAGCATGGCGACGGCCTCGATGGCGAGGTGCACGGAGTCCGGCGCGGCGTGGCATGCCTGTTCCATGGTGCGCAGCGCCTCGGTCTCGTTCCCCCGTGCCTGGTGGACCAGGGCGAGGGCGCGCAGCGTCCACGGCGTCACGTCGTGGGTGAGCGAGCGGAGGTAGTGGGTGTGCGCGGTGTCGAGGTCGTGCTCCGCGTGGGCGAGGGCGCCGAGCATGTACTGGGTGAGCCAGCTCTGCGGCGCGTTCTCCAGGCGGTCGCGCCAGTCCGTGCCGGTGACGTACGAGAGGGGGGCGCTCGCCGGGTCGAGGCGGGGCAGTTCACCGGTGCGCAGGAGGGTGAGCCACGGTGCCTGCTCGGCGCCGAGGGTCACGTCGTCGAAGGGCGTGCCGGTGAGCGGGGGCCAGTCCGCCGCGCGTGCGGCGGCCCATCGGCGCTCCAGGGCGCCCCAGCCGCTGCCGCGGCTGTGGTACTCCTTGGGCGCGCGGTCCGCCACGGAGCTCAACTCCCGGTGTGCACGGTCCAGTTGGTCTGCGCTGACCAGGGCGTCCAGGTGGCTCTCGACGGCGTCGACGGCGGTCGGCCAGGCGCCGTGGACGAGGGCGGGCGACACTTGGAGCAGTCCGTATGCCTCTGTCCAGGCGCAGGTCTGCTTCGGGCCGACGGCGACGTTCTCGTACTGCGTCGTGGTCAGCCCCGCCTGGAATTCGCAGTAGCCCTGCGGGGCGTCGCCGCTCAGCCAGGTCTGCCAGTGCCGGCATCCCTCGGTGCGCCCCCAGGCGAAGGTCTTCCGGCCGCGCAGCGTCGATGTGGACGCCTGTGCGAGGCCGGAGCCGCGCTCGTCGAGTGCGGCGATCCACGGGCGGTCGGAGGGCACTTCGCAGTAGTTCTCGGTCGAGTAGTCGGACCGGGCCGGGTAGCTGTGGTCCACGCCGTCGCGGTCCGGGTAGGGGACGGGCTTGAGTGTCCGGTCGAGCGCCGTCCAGTACGAGCGGTGGGCGTGGCTGATCAGCCGTACCCCCGCCGACTCGGGGACGGCGGCGTTGGCCCAGAAGTACGTCGGCGCGGTCTCGTCGCCCGGGTTGACGATGCGGCCGTGCACATAGAGCACGTCGGAGCCCGGCGGCAGCCAGGCGGTGATGCTGAAGACGGTGCCGTGCAGCCGGTCGAGCTCCCACATCCGCAGCATGGGTGATCCGTCGGGTCCGGTGACGGTCGCGCTGTGCAGGGGGGCGTGGGTCGTCGGCGAGTGGCCGTGGGTTCCCACGTTCCATTCGATGCCGCCGGCGAACCACGCGTTGGCGATCCCGAAGTTGGCGGGCTGGAGCACGCGGTTGGAGTAGAGGAGGTCGCGGCCGGTCGGCTTGTGGAGCAGGGACCACAGGCGCCCGCCGAGGCCCGGCACGAACGTCGCTCGCAGCACCTCGTTCTCCAGGACGACCGTGGCGATCCGGCCCGGCCGGCGCTCCCGCCCGTACGCGTCCTTGACCAGGTACGGCATCGCGGTCTTCAGCGTGCCGTACGCGGCACCCGCCCTGATGTGCTCGGGCAGGTCGGAGCCCGTCAGGTCGACCGGCACCTCCATGAAGCCCTGCATCGGCGGGAGCGGATTCGGTGCGCCCAGGCTCGCCACGGGCAGGGACAGTTCACCTGCGGAGAGCACACAGCCGTTGTCGAGGTCGACTCGCGTCATCGTGAAGGTCCATTCGTGGGGTCAGGGGGTGCCGGGGGTCTCGGGGAGGCGTATGGACTGGCTGTGGCGGAAGGTGTCGCGGGGGTCGTAGCGTCCCTTGATCTCTTGCAGGCGTGGGTAGTTGTCCTTGTAGTAGAGGGCGTGCCAGGGCGTGGCCGAGGTGTTGTACGCGGGGTCGCCGAGGTCGATGTCGGGGTAGTTGATGAAGCAGCCGTCGGTGGTGTCGTCGGGGACGGGGACGCCGCCGGTCGCGGCGAACACTCCGTGGTAGGACTCGCGGATCCAGGCGAGGCAGGCGGCTTCGTCGGCGGGGTCGGTCCACCAGATCATCCAGGCAGCCTTGAAGACGGCTTCGCGGTGGGCGCTGGCGGTGGCGGCGTTGTCGACGGCGGAGACCTGGCCGCCGAAGGAGCTGAGCATGACGGAGGCGGTGGGGTTGCCGAGGTCTTCGCGGGAGAGGTGCTGGTAGAGGGCGGCGAGGTGGGTGTCGGTGAAGGTGTCGCGCAGGTAGGCGGACTTGAAGTCGCCTTTCTGCGTGGGGTCGTTGGCGTTGGCGTTGCCGGTGCCGAAGTAGCGGGTGGCTTGCAGCCAGGGCATCCGGCGCGGCGGTGCGAGGTCGGGCATGGGGGCGAATTCGCCGAGGGTGGTGCGGGCGGGTTCGTGGGGGATGTCGACGCCGTCGGTGAGGGCCTCGAGGAAGTCGTGGAGGAGGTTCTCCGCGTCGGGGCGGTCGGCGTCGACCTGGGTGATGAGGCCGATGGCTCCGGCCGAGCGGTGGTTGAGGGAGAAGAGGCTGCAGAGTGCGGTGTGGGGGCTGTCGGGGCTGCTGTGCTTCTTGTGCCAGGCGCCGTAGTTGTGCACGAGTCGGGTGAAGGACCGTTCGTCGAGGGCGTCCCAGGGCCAGGAGACGGCGCTGAGGAGTACCTCGGCGGGTGGTTGCGGCAGGAGCGTGGTGGGGTCGTCGCCGGTGGCGTCGGGTGAGCGGAACCAGTAGCGGGTGACGACGCCGAAGTTGCCGCCGCCGGCGCCGGTGTGGGCCCACCACAGGTCGTGGTGGGGGTCGTTCGGCTCGCGGGTGGCGTGGATGGTGCGGGTGGTGCCGTCCGCGTCGACGACGACGGCTTCCACCGCATACAGGTGGTCCACGATCAGGCCGTCGCGGCGGCAGAGCATGCCCCAGCCGCCGCCCGCCACGTGGCCGCCCGCGCCGACCTGGTAGCAGGTGCCGCCGGGGACGGTGACTCCCCAGGTGCGGTAGAGGAGTTCGTAGACGTCGATGAGGTGGGCGCCGGGTTCCACGGCGAAGGCGCGCTGTGCGGGGTCGTAGAAGACGCGGTTCATCCGGGTCATGTCGATGACGACGTCGACGTCGGGGTGGAAGGTGAACTCCTCCCAGCAGTGGCCGCCGCTGCGGACGGTGAGGCGTTTGCCGCGCGCGACGGCCTGTTCGACGACGTGGGCCACCTGGGCGGCGGTCTCGACGAGGTGGACCGCGTCGGGTGTGGACACGTATCGCTGGTTCCAGCCCCGGACCAGGTCGGGGTAGCGCCGGTCGGCCGGGGTGACCGTGACGGGTTCGGTGGTGGCTGTCACCGGTGTGGGACCTTGCGGCATGGCCGGCCTTTCGGGGGTGGTGGCGGGGTTCAGGCGGAGCCGTCGCTGTAGGCGGAGGTGTCGCCGCGCAGTGCGGTGCCGGGGCGGCCGTCGACGCCGACGGGGACGGGGCCCGCGACGGTGACGCGTTCGCCGCGGCGCAGTGCGGTGCCGTAGTCGTAGACGGCGTAGTGCTGGGTGGACTGGTTGTCCCAGATGGCCAGGTCGCCGACCTGCCACTGCCAGCGCACCGTCTGTTCGGGCTTGGTGACGTACTCCTGGAGGGTGCGCAGGAGGTCGCGGCCCGACTGGGGCCCGTATCCGACGACGCGGCGGGCGAAGCCGCCGAGCAGCAGCGAGCGCTCCCCGGTGTCGGGGTGCACACGGACCGCGGGGTGCTCGGCCTCGTAGGGCTGGGAGACGTAGTGGTCCTGGTCGCCGTCGGCGGCGCGGTGGGCGTATGTGTCGTCGGTGAAGTCGCAGTCATTGCTGTGCACGACGCGCAGGCGGTCGGCCAGGGCGCGCAGTTCCTCGGGCAGGCTCGCGTAGGCGGAGGCGGTGTTGGCCCAGATGGTGTCGCCGCCGACCGGCGGGAGGATCTTGGAGTGCAGCAGGGCGTAGGCGGGCGGGCGCTCGATGAAGGTGAGGTCGGTGTGCCAGTGGTTGGCGCGGGTGCCCTGGCGTGAGTCCATCTCCCGCATGTGCGGGCGGCCCTCGGGCGCGTCGTAGATGGGGTGGCCGAGCGTCAGCGGGCCGAGGCGCCGCGCGAATTCGACCTGTTGGGGATAGTCGAGGGTCTGCCCGCGCAGGAACACGACCTTGTGGTCGTGGAGCGCCTGGCGGACCTCGGCCACGACCTCGTCCGGGAGCGGACCGCTCGTGTCCACGCCGCTGATCTCGGCACCGACGTTGCCCGTCAGGGGCCTCACGCGGACGTCGAATGCAAGCAGTGTCGTCATGGGGCGTGCCTTTCTGACCGCGGGGACGTGGCGCTGCTGCGCCGGGGTGTCGGGCCGGCGGGTGCGCCGTACGACCCCCTCCAGATTGCCTTGGTTGGCAATTTTTGACAATAGTGTCACGCAGCTCGGCATAGCAAGGGAAAATCTATTGCCATGAGGTTGGTCACTCAGGCAAGCTGTGTGGTGGCATGAGGGCCGTGTGCCCGGGCCGACCGGCGAATCTGACGTGAACGGAGCCCCTCTGTGGACTACATCAAGGAAATGCGGACCCTGGTCGGCCCCCGGCCGATGCTCCTGCCGGGCACGCTGGTCATCGTCACCGACGAGCAGCGGCGCATCCTGCTGATCCATCGGGCCGACACGGGCGAATGGGCCCTGCCGGGCGGGTACATGGAGCCGGGCGAGACCTTCCTCGACACGGGCGTGCGCGAGGTGCGCGAGGAGACCGGACTCTCCGTGTTCGACCCGCAGATGATCGGCGTCTGGTCGGGCCCGGACTACTTCTTCGAATATCCCAACGGGGACCAGGTCTTCAAGGTCACCGCGGTGTACGTCGCGCAGAGCGCGGGCGGGATGCCGCACCCGGACCTCGACGAGGCCCTGGACGCGCGGTTCTTCGATCCGTTCGCCCTGCCGGAGAACCTGTTCGACCAGGAACGCGCCTTCATCGAGGCGTACTTGGACACCGCGACCGCGCTGAGTCGATGACGTATCCGCAGGTCTCCTTCGCCACCGCGGCCGGTTCGGCGTTCGGCGGCGCGGACGCCCCCGCAGCGGGGCGGGCCAATGAGGACTGGGCCGGTGCGCTCCCGCACGCGGTGGCCGTGCTCGACGGCGCGGGTGTGCCGCCCGGCGTGGACACCGGCTGCACGCACGGCGCCGCCTGGTACGCCGCCGAACTGGGGCGGCGCCTGCTCACCCGGATCGGCGCGGACCACGGCGTCCCGCTGCCCGACGCGCTCGCCGACGCCATCGCCGAACTGGCCGCGGACCACGGGCTCACCTGCGACATCGGCCACCCGGGCACCCCGTCCGCGACCGTGGCCGTCGTGCGCTTCCGCGAACACCTGGTGGACTACCTGGTGCTCTCGGACGCGACCGTGCTGCTGGACGACGGCCACCGCGTCGAGGCCGTCTGCGACCGGCGCAACAGCGAGATCTCCCCCGAGCTCAGCGAGACGAGCCGACGGCACGTCCCCGGGGAGCCCGAGCACGAGCGGGCACTGCGGCACGCCATCACCGTGGTGCGCGAACACCGCAACCGCCCGGGCGGGTTCTGGATCGCCGACACCGACCCGGCCGCCGCGCACCACGCCCTCACCGGCTCCCGCCCCCGCTCCGCCCTGCGCCGCGTCGCCCTCCTGAGCGACGGGGTGACCCGCCTGGTCGAGATGTTCGGCGTGGCCCGCTGGCCGGACCTGCTCGACCTCGCCGAACGCGCGGGCCCCCGGGCCCTGATCGAGGAGGTCCGCACATGGGAGAACCAGGACCGCCGCGCGGCACGCTGGCCCCGTATCAAGATCCACGACGACGCCACCGCCGCGCTCTGCCTTCCGTAGTCCACCAGGCCACGTGCCCGGCGTCCCCCTCTGGAGGAAACATGACCGTCCGGCCGACCATCGGCGTGATCATCCCGGCCTGTGACGCGGCCGAGTACATCGACCAGGCCCTTGCCTCGGTGGCGGCCCAGCGGCAACCGGTCGACGAGGTCGTCGTGTACGACGACGGCTCGAGCGACAACACCGGTGCCCTGGCCGCCCGTTGGGCGCGCGTCCTGCCGATGACCGTCATCAGGTCGGAGACGCGCCGCGGCATCTGGCACGCCCGGCAGCGCGCGATCGCCGCGCTGGAGTCCGACGTGGTGATGCAGCTGGACGCGGACGACTTCCTGCTCCCCCACCACGTCGCGACGATGTGCGCGGCGTATCTGGAGCACCCCGGGCTCATCAGCCCGCGCCCGCTGGTGTGGAACGGAGTGGGCCCCTGGCGGGAGTCGGCGTACCGCAAGAACGCCCTGCCCCAGCCCGGCGACCAGCTGGAGCAGCTGCTCGTCCAGAACTACGTGGTGGTCGGCGGGATGTACAGCAAGAAGCTGTATGCCGAGGCGGGCGGCTATCAGTCCATCGACTTCTGCGAGGACTGGGACCTGTGGCTGCGGATGGTCGCGGCCGGCGCCTCGGTCCACAAGCCGCAGCAGGCCACGTATGTGTACCGGGTCCGGGAGAACAGCGTGGCCGGGCTGATGGACCGTCAGGCGGCGGAGTCCGGCGTGCTCACCAAGTTCCTGGCCGGGTGCGAGCAGCCGCGCTACCGGCGCGCCGCGAAGATCTCGCTGCTGCAGCGGATCGGGGCGCGGCACATCGCCGGGCTGCCCGAGGCCGCGCCGGACGCCGCGCAGCGGCGCGTGCTCGACCGCCTCGGCCTGCCCGCGGAGCGGGTCCGCTCCCTGCGGCACGACCCCGATCTGGGCCTGTTCGCAGAGGTCCCCGACGACGGTGCGGCGGGCGCGTCCGGTGCGGTGTGGACCGTGGTGGACGTGGAGGCGGGCGAGGTCGTGGTGCGCGGCCGCCTCGTGGGCGAGGCCCTGGCCGTCGACCACATCGGCAACGAGTCGCTGGTGCTGAAGCGTTCGTCGCTGCGCGACATGTCCACGGCGCAGGGGGTGTGACGGCGTGCCGGACGTTACCCCCGCGCCCTCGACCGGGCAGGCTCCCGGCATGGATCCCGTGACCCTGAAGACCGCGCGCCTGCTCCTTCGGCCCTTCGCCCCGTCCGACGCCGACGCCGTGTACGCGGCCTGCCAGGACGCGGACATCCAGCACTACACGCCGGTGCCCTCGCCGTTCCGGCGCGAGGACGCCGAGAAGTACGTCAACGAGACCGCCCCGCAGGGCTGGTCCACGGACCGCGACTACATCCTCGGCGCGTTCCGCCGGAGCGACGGGGCCCTGGTCGGGTCGTTCTGCCTGACCAGACTCTCCGAGGGGGTCTACGAGTTGGGCTACTGGGCGGCCAAGGAGCAGCGCGGGCAGGGGTATTCGGCCGAGGCCGCGCAGGCCCTGTGCGACTGGGGCTTCAGCGCGCTGCCGGCGCACCGCCTCGAGTGGTGGGCGATGGTCGGCAACACGGCGTCGCGCGCGCTCGCCGAGAAGCTCGGCTTCGAGGTGGAAGGCACGCTGCGCCAGCGCAGCCTCATGCACGGCACACCGCGCGACTGGTGGGTGGGCGGGCTGCTGCGGCCCTGAGCGAGGTGTCGTGCAGGACGGGTCCCGGGCGGCGACGCCCGGGACCCGTCCTGTCTTGTGTGTTGTCCTGCCTGCGGGCGGCCGCGAACCGGTCACAGGCCCCGCAGCAGCTCGAAGGGCGGCCTCGGCACCAGGTAGAAGTGGTCGCCGCGGACGCGCTGTTCGCGGTGCGGTCCGGTGGTCAGAGTGGACCAGGGGCGGCAGTCGGCGTCGGCGTCCGCGTCGCCGACGACCGTGGTCACCGGGCAGCGCAGGGCCGGGTCGTCCGGGAGCGGGGTGTAGCCGTGGAACAGGGCGCCGTCCGCACGTACGTAGGGCAGGACCAGCGCCTGGAACTCGGGGTCCGCGGCGAGCTCGGGGTCGGTCCCGCCGAGGGCCAGGAGGCGGGCGACGACGGCGGCGTCGTCGTCCGGGGCAGTGTCGTCCGGGGCAGTGTCGTCGTCCGCGAGCGCGTCGGCGCCGTCCGTCGGGTAGGGGGCGTCGCGGGAGCCGGAGGCGACGAGGTGGGCCGGGCGGATGCCGCGGCTCTCCAGGTGGCGGGCCGTCTCCAGGGCCACGGCCGCGCCCATGCTGTGCCCGAACAGCAGCAGGGGCCGGTCGGCCAGCGGCTCGACGGCGTCAGCGATGTCCCCGGCGAGGACCCGCAGGTCCGTGGCGGGCGGTTCCGCGATCCGCTCGGCCCGGCCCGGGTAGCGCACGGCGTGCACCTCGGTGCCGGGCAACTGCCGTCCCCAGTCCCGGTAGAACGCGGCGGACCCGCCGGCGTGCGGGAAGCAGACGAGCCGCCGGTCCGGGTCGGCCAGCGGGGTGGGGCAGTGCAGCCAGCGGGCCTGCGGGGTGCGCGGCGGTCCGGACGGCAGGGGCGCGGCGGGGGCGGCGCCCCGTCGGGTGGCGAGGTCGGCAGAGGTCATGCTCCGGGCTCCTGTTCCGTGCGCCGGCGGCGGGCCCGCAGGGCGCGGGCGCGGCGAGCCGCCTCGCGGCGGGTGTCCGCGTCGGTGTCGTGGGCCGCGGCGCCGCCGCTCTCGATGAGGGCCGCCTGCGCGGCGACCGTGGTGTGCCGGAAGAGGTCGACGATCGAGGGCCGCTGCCCGGTGTGCCGCTCCAGCGCCTCCTGTACCTGGAACATGGCGAGTGAATGGCCGCCCAGGTCGAAGAAGTTCATGTCCGCCGGTACGTCCGTGAGCCCCAGGACCTCGGCCCAGGCCGCCGCGACGGAGGTGGCGGTGACGGAGGTGGCCGTGCCCTGGTGAGGTGCGGTCGCGGCGGCGGCCGCCGGGGCGGGGTGGGGATGCTCGGCGCGGGCGCGCAGAGCGGACCGGTCGGCCTTGCCGTTGACGGTCCGCGGCAGATCGTCGAGGACCGTGATCCGGGCCGGGACCATGACGGCCGGCAGCAGGCGCCTGAGCTGTTCGCGCAGGTCCTCGGGGGCCGGTCCGGCGGGTGCGACGACGAAGCCGGTGAGCACGGTGCCTGCCTGGTCGGGTACGACGACGGCCTCGCGCACGCCGGGCAGGGTGCCCAACGCGGCCTCCACCCCGGCGAGTTCGATGCGGTGGCCGCGGATCTTGACCCGGTGGTCGCGGCGGCCCAGGAAGGCGAGGGTGCCGTCGTCGTTCCAGCGGGCGAGGTCGCCCGTGCGGTACATGCGGGCGCCCGGCTCCTCGGCGAAGGGGTCGTCGAGGAAGGACCGGGCCGTGGCGAGCGGGTCGCCGGTGTAGCCGTGGCTCACCCCGGCGCCGCCGACGAACAGTTCACCCTCGACGCCGGGGGGTACGAGGCGCTGCCGCTCGTCGAGGACGTAGAGCCGGGCACCGGGCACCGGGCCGCCGATGGAGACCGGTCCGGGCGCGTCGTAGCGACGGTAGCTCGCCCAGACCGTCGTCTCGGTGGGGCCGTACTCGTTGACGAGGCTCACCCGGCCGGTGTGCAGCGCGAAGTGACGTCGTATCAGCTCGGTGGGCAGGGCGTCCCCCGCGGTGATCACGGTGTCGAGGGAGCGCAGCCGCTCGGCGCCGAGGCGCTCGGCCGCGTCGAGGAGGACCGTGTACAGCGCGGGGACACAGAGCAGGTGGGTGACGTGGTGGCGCTCGACGAGCGCGACGAGGAGTTCGGGGTCGCGGACCTCGTCGGCCGTGGCGACGACCAGGTGTCCGCCGGCGGTGAGTGTGCCCCACAGGCCGGCGACCGAGGAGTCGAAGGAGAGCGGCGAGACAAGCAGGAAGACCGGTGCCCCCGGGTAGACGGTGCGCCGGGCGAGGGTGGACGCGGCGAGCTGGCGGTGGCCGACCTCGACACCCTTCGGTTCGCCCGTGCTGCCGGAGGTGTAGATCAGATACGCCGGGTCGTCCTCGTCGGCGACGACCGCGGGCGAGAGCGGGGCGGGGGCACGGTCGGCCTCCTCGTCGCCCTCGTCGGCGTCGTCCGTCGCGCCCGGCCGCTCCTCGGCGTCCGCGCGTACGACGGGCAGCCGCAGTGCGGCGTGCCGGTCCGCGGTGGCGGTGGTGGTGACCACGGCGGCGGCGTGCGCGTCGGTCAGCACGGTGGCGACGTGCCGGTCGGGGTGGCCCGGGTCCACCGGGACGTAGGCGGCGCCGGACTTCAGCACGCCGAGCACCGCGGCGACCATCGCGGTGGAGGGCTGCGCGAGGACGCCGACGCGGCTGCCCCGGCCCACGCCCACGGCGGTGAGGCGGGCCGCGATCCGGCCGGCCCAGGCGTCGAGGGCCCGGTAGCTGATGGCGCCGTCGCCGCAACTGACCGCGGGGGCGCCGGGGTTGAGTCGGGCCATGCGGGCGGTGAGCTCGTGCACCGGCTCCGCGCGCGGCAGCGGCGCGCCACGGCCGAAGGCGCGCGCCCGGTCCGCCGCGTCGTGCCGCCGGTCGGGCCGGGTGCCGGCTTCGAGTGATGTCGTCATCGGGAACTCCTCTGCTGGGCGTGAAGTCGTGGAGGTGGGGGCGGCGTCGGGCCGGGTGGGGGGAGGCGAGGCGCGCGTCGTGTCGCCGGTGCGGGCGGGCGGTCAGCCGGCGGGCTCCGCTCTGCTCGCCCGGCGTGCGGAGAGCTGCAGCAGGCCGGTGGTCACCAGCGTGATCACGGCGAGCGTCGTCCAGTACAGGCGGCCGTCGCCCCGGTCGTGGAGCGCGACGAACAGGGCCCCGCCCGAGAGCGCGCCGAGCGCCTCACCGAGGGACCAGCACACCTGCCGCAGGTTGAGGGCCTCGAGGGCGGATCCGATGGGCAGTCCGGCGTACGCGGTGCTGCTCATGGGTCCGAACACCATCTCGGCCACGGAGAACACGAGCACGGCGAGGACCGCGCCGAGCACCGGTGCGACGCCCAGGCCGAGCGTCAGCATGGAGAGGCCGAAGAGCAGGTTGGCGCAGCCGAGCACGGCGAAGGGGGTGGCGCCGGATCTCATCAGGCGGCTGACCACGGCCGTGACGCCGGTCTGCAGGACGACGATCCAGAACGCGGGGCCCGCGACCAGGAAGGAGCGCAGTGCGGCCGAGTCGAACTCCGTGCCGACGTAGAAGGCGAAGGCCGAGTAGAACTGGGCGTATCCGAACGTGCCGACGATGCTGACGACGACGGTGCGCCGCATGCTCGGCACCGTGGCGATCCGGCGCAGCACCCGCCTGCTGACCGGCCACTTCCCGGAGGTCGCCGGGGGCCTGACGCCGCGCGGCAGGCCGGGCAGCATGACGAGCGCGGCGGCCGCGTAGCACACGGCGACCACGCCGATGAGCGCCTGTGGATCGTCGGGCGAGTAGAGCGCGTTGGCGAGGAACGGGCCGAGCGCGGCGGCCGCGTTGACGGCCACCTGAAGCAGGGAGAAGATCCGGTTGCGCCCGATGTCGTCGCGCACGGCCTCGGCGATGAGCACGCGCGAGTACAGGAAGTGGGCGCTCACGCCGAAGCCCGCGAGCACGAGCAGCGCGCACAGCAGCCAGTCGGTGCGGGCGTACGGCAGGAGTCCGAAGGCGACGGCGGAGAGCAGCACGGCACCCGCCATGCCCGGCGCGTACGTGAGGCGCTGGAGCCAGCGGGCCACGAGCGTGGCGGACAGGCCCGCCGACGCGGTGTAGCAGAAGAGGCCGATGCCGACGATCGCGGTGCCGCCGCCCGGGGAGCGGGCGGCGAGCAGCAGGCCGAGCACCGGAATGATGCTGTAGAGGCCGAGGCTGCCGAAGAGCGTCTCCAGGGCAAGTGCCGTGCGCAGCCGCCCCGTTGACGGCGGCGGTGCGGGGGCCCTGGCGGCTTGCCCCGCAGCCTCCGGTGTGGACTGAGTCATCTGGCGAGCCCCTCCTCCGATACACCGCGGCCACCTCGGCATGTACGAGGAAACATATTGCCAGTGCTGGCACAAGATTGGCAATCTATGTGCCTGACGTTCCCTGTACAAGGAGGCAGACCGTGCAGACAGCGCCCTACGGAAGCTGGACCTCACCCCTCACCGCGCACGTCGTGGCGGCCGGTGAGGCACTCGTCGAGTGGGTCGGACTCGTCGGCGACCAGGTGTGGTGGACCGAGACCAGACCCGCCGAGGGCGGACGCAGCGCCCTGGTCGCGCACGCACCCGACGGGACGGTGTCCGAGGTTCTCGGCGCCGGGTGGAACGTGCGCTCCCGGGTCATCGAGTACGGCGGCCGGCCCTGGCTCGCCCTCGGCCGGGGCCCCGCCGACGGCTTCGTCTTCACGCACTGGGACGACCAGCGGGTGTACCGGTCGGCGCCGGGCGCGGAGCCGGTGCCGCTGAGTCCGCGGCCCGAACTGCCCGGCGGGGCCCGGCACTGCGACTTCGCCCGGGTCGGGGACGAGGTCTGGTGTCTGCGCGAGACCGCGGCCGACGCGGCGAGCACCGTCGTGCGCCGGGAACTGGTCGCGCTGCCGCTCGACGGCGCGGCGGCCGACGACCCGGCGGCGGTGCGGGTGCTGGCGGCGAGCCACCATCTGATGACCGGGCCGAAGGTGTCGCCGGACGGGCTGCGGGTCGCCTGGATCGGCTGGGACCACCCGCACATGCCCTGGGACACCACGGAGCTGATGTGCGCCGACGTGCTGCCGGAGGGGACGCTCGGCCCTGCCCGGCGGGCGGCGGGCGGCCCCGGGATCTCCGTCGGCCAGGTGGAATGGGCCCCGGACAGGCCCGGAACGCTGTACGTGCTGAGCGACCCGGACGGCTGGTGGAACCTCCACGAGATCGGCCCGGACGGGGCGGTACGGGCCCTGTGCCCGCGCGCCGAGGAGTTCGGGGAGCCGCTGTGGCGCATCGGCGCCCGCTGGTTCCTGCCCCTGGACGACGGCCGGTTGTGCGTGGTGCACGGGACGGCCGACCGCCGCCTCGCCGTCCTGGGGCGCGACGGCTCGCTCGTCGACGTACCGGCGCCGCACACGGAGTGGGCGGCGCTCGCGACGGACGGCCGCCGGGTCGCGGGGACCGCCGCGGGGCCGCGTCAGCGCACCCAGGTGATCCTCGTCGACCTGGACGGGACGGAGCTGGGCGGGACGGACCCGGACGGGACGGCGGACAGGGCCGCGGACAGGGCGGGGCGGGCCCGGCTCACCGTGGTGCGCGGCGCGCACGGCGACGACGGGGCGCCCGGACACTCCGACCGCTCTGACCACTCCGACCACGCGGACCACTCCGACCACGCGGACTGGCTGCCGCACGGACGCCACGAGGTGTTCGAGGGCGCGGACGGGCAGCAGGTCCACGCCTTCGTGTATCCGCCGCGCAACCCCGAGTTCGCCGCGCCCCAGGGCGAGTTGCCGCCCTACCTGGTGCAGGTGCACGGCGGCCCCACCACCCGCAGCCGGCTGGTGGTGAACCACGAGATCGCCTACTTCACCAGCAGGGGCATCGGCGTCGTCGACGTCCAGTACGGCGGCTCCACCGGCTTCGGCCGGCCCTACCGGGAGCGGCTGCGCGGCGGTTGGGGCGTCGTCGACGTGCAGGACTGCGCCGCCGTCGCCCGGGGCCTGGTGGCACGCGGGCAGGCCGACCCGGGGCGCATCGGCATCCGCGGCGGCAGCGCGGGCGGCTGGACGGCGGCGGCGTCCCTGGCGGCCGAGCCCGGCCTGTACCGCGTGGCGGGCATCTACTACCCGCTGCTCGACCCCGAGGAGTGGCGCGAGCGCGGCACGCACGACTTCGAGTCCCGGTATCTGGAAAGCCTGTTGGGGCCCTGGCCGCAGGCCGCGGAGCACTATGCGCGGGTGTCGCCGCTGCGGCGGGCCGACCGCGTACGGGCCCCCTTCGTCATCATGCAGGGCCTGGACGACGCGGTCTGCCCGCCGGTCCAGGCGGAGCGGTTCCTCGACCGGCTGCGCGGCGGCTCCGTGCCGCACGCCTTCCTCACCTTCGCGGGCGAGGGGCACGGGTTCCGCAGGGCGGAGACCGTGGTGGCGTGTCTGCAGGCCGAACTCTCCGCGTACGGGGAGGTGTTCGGCTTCGAGCCGCCCGGCGTGCCGCGCCTGGAGCTGTCCGCCTGAGCGGGGCGCGGGGCGGGGTGGCGCGGGGCGGGGCGGGCTCAGCGCGCCCCGGCCCGCTCCCGCTCCTGTCCCTGTCCCTGCTCCATGAGGTCGCGCACCAGGCCGGTCTGTACGGCCAGGGTGCTGCCGGTCATCAGGGACCTGATCGGGACCCTGACGCCCAGTTCGCGGCCGAGGTTCCGGGCCAGGTGGGTGACCAGGAGGGAGTCGCCGCCCAGGTCGAAGAAGTCGGCGTCCGCGCCGAGGCCGTCGTGGCCGAGCAGCTCCGACCAGAGCCGGGCGAGGACCGCGGCGGCATCCGGCTGCGGGGCGGAAGCGGGAGCGGGATCCGGGGCGGGAACGGCATCCGGGACGGGGGCGGCATCCAGGGCGGCGTCTTCTGCGCGTACGGCGGGTGGGGCCTCCCCGGCCGCACGGTCCCGGTCCGCCCCATGGGGCTCTGCCAGGGGCAGTTCGGCCTCCGGCGCGATCCACCGCGGCCCCGCGAAGGGATAGTGCGGCAGGTGCACACGGCGCCCGGCGGTGCCGCACAGGGCGCGCGGGGACAGCGGCTGGCCCCGGGTCCAGAGCGTGCCGAGGGCCAGCAGGACCTCCTCCGCCGGGCGGTCGCCGCGCGCGGGGTGGAGCGGGACGGCGTCGAGGCCCGCCGTCTGGGCGAGGGCGGACAGGACACGGCCCGGCCCCGCCTCCACGACCAGCGCGCCGGGGAACTGTTCGGCGAGCGTCTCCAGGGCGTCGGCGAACCGCACCGTGCGCCGAGCCTGTTCGACGAAGAGCCCGGGCCTGAGCTGCGTGCCCGCCGGCACCAGGCGCCCGGTGACGTTCGTGGCGAACGGCACCGTCGGCGCGTGCACCGTGATGTCCGCCAGCTCCTCGGCCAGTCGCGGCAGCGCGGGGTCGACGAGCGCGGTGTGGAAGGCACGGCCGGTGGCGAGGCGGCGGGTGCGGACCCGGCCCCCGAGGCGCTCGGTGAACTCCGCCACCGCCTCGGCCGGGCCCGCCACCACGCAGCCGTCGGCGGAGTTCACGGCGGCCAGCTCCAGGCCGAGCCCGGAGACGGCGAGCAGCTCGCGCGCCCGGGTCTCGGTGCAGCCGAGGGCGAGCATGGCGCCCTCGGGGCAGCGCTGCATCGCCTGCCCGCGGGCGGTCACCAGGCGGGCGGCGTCGGCGAGTTCGAAGACCCCGGCGAGGGTGGCGGCGGTGATCTCGCCGAGGCTGTGCCCGGCCAGCGCCACCGGGGTCACGCCGAGCCCGGCCAGCGCGGTGGCGGCCGCGTACTCGACGGCGAACAGGGCGGGCTGCGCCAGCTCGGTCGCCCGCAGTTCCGGCGCGGGGAAGTCCGGGTCGGTCAGCGCCCCGCGCAGCCGTGCCGCGAGGCGCGGCGCGAAGGCGGCGAGGCAGGTGTCGAGGGCGTCGGAGAAGCCGGGCAGGGCCTCGGCGAGCGGCAGCGCCATCCCCGGGTACTGCTCGCCCTGCCCGGGAAAGACGAACACGGCGGGCGCGGGCCCCTGTACGGACAGGCCGCCCCGCTCCACGCCCGCTCCCTGCGCCAGGCGCCGGGCCACCTCGGCGCTGGTGCGGCCGGTGACCGCGAGCCGCGCGGGCAGCTCGGCCCGCCCCGTGGCGAGCGTCGTGGCGACGTCCGCCAACGCGGGCCCCTGCCCGTCGAGATGGGCGCCGAGGCGGGCGGCGGTGCGGTCCAGGGCCGCCTCGTCCGCGGCGGAGGCGAGGACCAGGCGGGCGCCGCTCTCCCGCGCCGTGGCCGGGCGGGTCCCGGCCGGCGGCTGCTCGACGACGACGTGGACGTTGGTGCCGCCGATCCCGAAGGCGCTGACGCCCGCCCGGCGCGGCTCGGGCCCGCTCCACGGGCCGGCCTCGGCGGGCACGTACAGCGGTGAACCCTCGTGCTCCAAAAGGGGGTTGAGTCCGGTGAAGGAGGCGACGGGGGGCACCGTTCCCTCCCGTACGACCAGGAGGGCCTTGATCAGGGCGGCGAGTCCGGCGGCGTTGTCGAGGTGGCCGACGTTGGCCTTCAGGGCGCCCACGGCGACCTGTCCCGGCCGGGCGCCCAGGGCGCCGAGCGCGGCAGCGGCCGCGGACCATTCGATGGGGTCGCCGATGCGGGTGCCGGTGCCGTGCGTCTCCAGGTAGCCGACCGTGTCGCCGGGGACGTCCGCCGCGTGCAGGGCCGCGCGGATCACGGCCTCCTGGCCGTCGACGGACGGGGCGTAGTAACCCGCCTTCGTCGCACCGTCGTTGTTGATCGCCGTGCCGAGGACGACGCCGTAGGGGTCGCAGCCGTCGGCGGTCGCATCGTCCAGGCGGCGCAGCACCACCGCGGCGACCCCGGCGCCGGCCACGACGCCGTCGGCGTGTTCGTCGAAGGGGCGGCACCGGCCCGTCGGCGAGTGGATGCCGCCCGGCACGGCGAGGTGCCCGGCCTGCGGGTAGGGGATACCGGCGGCGACGACCAGGGCCTGGTCGCAGTCGCCGTTCAGCAGGGCCTGGACGGCCAGGTGCACGGCGACGAGGGAGGAGGAGCAGGCGGTCTGCACGGCCATGGCGGGGCCGGTCAGCCCGAGCCGGTACGAGATCTGGCTGGCCATGAAGTCCGGTTCGGTGCCGTGCACCGCGTCCTCCAGGGTCATCGGGTCGAGCCTGCCGCTCGCCACCATGGCCCGCAGATAGCCGCTCCCGGCGGCGCTGGCGAAGACCGCGGTGGTGGGCGTCGTGCCCTGCGCGGTGCCGGGCGCGGACCCGGCGTCCTCCAGCGCCGCCCAGGCGGCCTCCAGCATCAGCCGGTGCTGCGGGTCCATCATCTCCGCCTCGCGCGGGGTGACGCGGAACAGGGCGTTGTCGAAGCGGTCGAAGCCCTCGAGGTGGCCATGGACGGGCACGAAGTCGGCGTCGTCCAGGAGGGTTCGGGGCACGCCGCGGGCCGCCAGGTCCGCCCGCTCGTACCGGGTGGTGAGGACCCGGCCCTCGGTCAGGGCCGTCCACCACCGGCCGAGGTCGTAGGAGCC
The DNA here is from genome assembly GCF_042740175.1 of Streptomyces sp. NPDC059009. Classification (NCBI taxonomy): domain Bacteria; kingdom Bacillati; phylum Actinomycetota; class Actinomycetes; order Kitasatosporales; family Streptomycetaceae; genus Streptomyces; species Streptomyces sp. NPDC059009. The sequence continues at coordinate 57,980 of NZ_JBHYJB010000047.1, forward strand.
GTCGCCGCCGGGGAAGCGGCCGGACAGGCCGGTGACGGCGATGTCCAGCGAACGGTCACGGGCCATGGGATCACCTTCGGTCGGGGGCCTGTCCGGTGCGCCGGGCGCAGCGGGTCCTGACCCCGAAGAGGTTGCCAGTTCTGGCAATGTAATGGCAAGCTCTTGTCTGCAATGGCAAGGAAGCGTGGGCCGAGAGGAGAGGAACCACCGTGCAGCCGAACGTCACGCCCGGGCCGCGCACCGCGGCGGACGGAGCCTGGACCGCGGGAGAGCCGTGCACCGCACCCTCGGAAGGGCTGCACGAGACGCTCTCCCGGACGGCCCGCAGGCGCCCGGCCGCCGTCGCCCTGATCGAGGGTGAACGCACCACCACGTACGGGGAGTTGGACAGCACCGCCGACGCCTGGGCCGCGCGGCTCGCGGCCCTCGGCGCGGGCCCCGGCCGCCTCGTCCCCGTGCTGCTGCCGCGCGGCACGGACCTGGTCGTGGCGCTGCTCGCGGTGCTCAAGACCGGAGCCGCGTACGCGCTCCTCGACCCGTCCTGGCCCGAGCGCCGCCTCGCCGACGTCCGGGCCGACCTCGACCCCCCGCTGCTGATCGCCGCGAACGCCGACACATCCGACACATCCGACACATCCGACGCGCCGCAACTGCCGCTGGGCGGGGCGCCGTTGCCGGTGTTCGTGCCTCCCCGCACGCCGGTCGCCGCGCCGTCCGGGTTCCGGCCCGTGGCCGTCGACGGCTCCGCACCGGCCTGCGTCTTCTTCACCTCGGGCACCACCGGCCGCCCCAAAGGAGTGCTCACCCCGCACCGCGCCACCGCCCGCCTCTTCCCCCGGGGCACAGGCGGATTCGCCGAGTTCACCGCCGAGACGGTCATGCCGCTCGCGGCCCCCCTGCCGTGGGACGCGTTCAGCCTCGAGCTGTGGTCGGTGCTCCTGAACGGCGGCACCTCGCTGATCCAGACGGAGCCCTACCTCTCCCCCGCCGCGCTGCGCACCGGGGTGAGTCGGCACGGCATGGACACCGTCTGGCTCACCAGCAGCCTGTTCAACATGATCGTGGACGAGGACCCGGGCGCCTTCCGCGGCCTGCGCCAGGTGCTGATCGGCGGTGAGCGGCTCTCCGTGGCGCATGTGCGCCGCTTCCTCGGCCGCCACCCGGACATCATGCTCCTCAACGGCTACGGCCCGGTCGAGTCGACCGTGTTCACCACCACCCACCGCGTCACGGCGGCCGACTGCGCGCGGCCCGGCGGCATCCCCCTCGGCCACCCCGTCCCCGGCACCCGGGTGCACGTCCTGGAGCCGGGCGGCACCCGGCCGTGCGGCGTGGGCGAGACGGGCGAACTCTGCGTGGCGGGCGAGGGGTTGGCGCTCGGCTACCTCGGCGCGAGCGCCCTGACGGACGAGAAGTTCACCCTGGTCCCGGCCGGTGCGGCGGGCACACCGGAGCGCGTGTACCGCACCGGCGACCTGGTCGAGTGGGACGCGGACGGGCTGCTGCACTTCCGGGGGCGGGCCGACCGCCAGGTGAAGATCCGCGGGCACCGCGTCGAGCCCGCCGAGGTGGAACGCCAGGTCGAGGAGGTGCTCCCGCGGGTGCGCTCCTGCCGGGTGCTGGCCCGCCCCGACGCTTCCGGCACGGAGCAGGAACTCGTGGCGTTCTGCCGCCCGTCGCGGCCGGGCGACCCGCTGGCCGACGCCCTCGGCGTCCTGCGGGCGGCGCTGGTCGCCTACCAGCGGCCCGCCCTCGTGGTGAGCGTCGACGACTTCCCCGTGACCGCGCAGGGGAAGCTGGACGAGCGGGCGCTGCTCGCCCGGGCGGCGGGCGCGGGCCGGACGTCGTCGTCTTCCGGCGCCGCTGATTCGGGTGCTGCCGGTACGGGGGCTGCCGCTGCCGATACGGGTGCTGCCGCCCGGACGGGTGAGGACGGCCCTGCGGACGGTGGTGGCCCTGCGAACGGTGGCGGCCTCGCAGACAGTGGCGGCCGGACGAACCGTGGCGGCCTCGCGGTCGGCCCTGAAGTCCGGGCCGTGGCCGACGCGTTCGCGGCCGTGCTCGGGCACCCCTCCGTCCCGCTCGACGTGCCCTTCGCCGAGCTCGGCGGCACCTCGCTCGGCGCCGGCCGGGTGTGCGCCCGCCTCGCGGCCCGGCTCGGGCGGCCCGTGCCGGTCTCGCGCCTCTACCGGCATCCCACCGCCGTCGCGCTCGCCGACTGGCTGCGCACCGTCGAGGCCGAAGAGGCCGGGGCGGAGCCGCAGCCCGTGGCGCCCGGGCCCGCGGAGCCGACGCCGCTGACGCCCCTGCAGACCGTCTATCTGACCCGGCAGCTCGTCGCCCCCGCCGACCGGACCGCGCACTGCCTGGTCACCTGGGTGATCGACGGGCCCCTCGACCGGGCCGCCCTGCGCACGGCGGTGCGCGCCGTGCACGAGCGGCACGAGGCGCTGCGCGCCGCCTACGTCCCGGACCCCAGGCCGTCCGCCGTCCCGGTGGACCTGCCCGCTCCCGGGCTCGAGGTGCTGCCCGGCGCGCCGTCCGTCGACGCGGCGGTGCGGGCGCTGCGCGCCGAACTGACCGATGAGCTCGACCTGTTGCTCGGCGAGGTGTGGCGCACGGCGCTGGTGCCGGTGGGCGCGGGAGACACGGCGGTGTTCGGCTGCGTGGTGCACCACATCGCCTTCGACGGCTGTTCGGAGTCGGTGCTCGCCCACGACCTGGCCACGGCCTACGCGGCCGCCGCCGGCGCCGCCGCGCCGGTGCCCCCGGCCGGTCCGCCGCCGGGCCTGGCCGCGCAGCACGCGGAGCGGGTGCGGCGGCTGCGGCTGACCGAGGCCGACGCCGCGCACGACGCGTACGTCGCCGAGCTGACCGGCGTACCGGAGCTGCGCTGGCCGCTGCCGCCGGGTGAACCGGTGTCCGTGGCGGACCAGTTGGAGATCAAGGTGCCGCCGTCCGCCGTGGCCGGGGTCGACGGGCTGGCCGGGGCGGCGGGCGTCACCCGCTTCGCGGCGCTGCTCGCCCTGTGGGGCGCGGGCCTCGCGGAGGTGACAGGGCAGCGGGACTTCGCGGTCGGCGTGCCCGTGTCCCAGCGCGACGGGGCCGGGCTCGGGCAGGTCGTCGGCTGCCACATCGGCATGCTCTGTCTGCGGCTGCGCGAGGCCGCTCTGGCGGGCGGGGCGGCCGGAGCCGCGGCGGCCGGTCGCGTCACGGAACGCGCCTTCCAGGCACAGGACCTGCCGCTGACGGACCTCCTCACCCTGGTGGACCCGCCCCGCACCGGCCGCCATCCGGTGTACCAGACGCTGTTCGCGCTGCAGGACAACCCGGCGCCGGAGCTGGACCTGCCGGGCCTGCGCACCCGGTTCGTGCGCCAGCCCTACGCGCAGCTGCCGCTCGAACTGCACACCGAGTGCTGGCCGCAGAGCGACGGCGGGCTCCGCGTCGAGTTCGCCTTCCGTGCCGAGGCCGTGCCGGAGGCCGCCGTCCGGGAGCTCGCCGAGCGGTTCACGGACCGGCTGCGGGCGCTGGCGGGCGACTGCCCGGGCGGCGCCCTCGCCGCGGCGGGCAGGGGGCGGCAGACGGCGGTCACGGCCGGCGGCTGAGCCCGCCCTTCGCCCACCCGGTCACGGCCGCTCCCCCGGGCCGCGTTCCCCTGTTCCTCCACCCCGAAGGGCAGCCTCATGGCGGCAACGATCACCTCACCCCCCGTCTCCGCACTCGTCGACCCCGATCTGCACGCCGACGGCGATCCGCATGAACTCTGGCGCTGGATGCGGGAGTTCACGCCCGTGCACCGGCACGAGGCCGGGGAGCTGCCCGCGTTCTGGTCGCTGACCCGGTACGAGGACATCCGCGCCGTCTACCGCGACCCGGCGACGTACAGCTCCGCGCGCGGCGTGCTGCTGCGCCCGGCCCGGCTCGGCGACGACCCCGGCGGCGGCCTGACGCTCGCGCTGTCCGACCCGCCGCGCCACAAGGAGCTGCGCGCGCTGATGGCGGACTGGTTCACGACCCGTTCGGTGCGCGCCCTCGAGCAGACCGTCCGGGACGCGACCCGCAGGGTGCTCGCGCGGGCCGTCGAGCGCGGCACCTGCGACGTCGTGCAGGACATCGCGGGGCCCCTGTCGCTCTCCGTCATCTGCGGCATCATCGGCGTCCCGCAGCCGGATCACGAGGCCGTGTACGAGTGGTGCGAGGACGCCTTCGCCACGCATACCTCGCTGGCCGCGCACCCGCAGCTCATGGAGTACTTCATGGAGCTGCTCTACGCGCGCATGGCGGAGCCCGCCGACGACCTGCTCAGCTCGCTGGTCAACGGGACCGTGCACGGGGAGCTGCTGCCCGAGCACGAGATCCTGCTCAACTGCGAGAACCTCATCGGCGCCACCGAGAACGGCCGTCTCGCCCTGGTCGGCGGCCTGCTCGCCTTCCTGCAACATCCGGACCAGTGGCGGCAGTTGGACCGGGACCGGGCGCTGTTGCCGGGCGCCGTGGAGGAGATCCTGCGCTGGACGTCCAGCGCGACGCACAGCATGCGCACCGCCACCCGGCCGCACACGCTGCGCGGCCGGCGGATCGAGGAGGGCGAGCGGGTGGTGCTCTGGCTGCCCTCGGCCAACCGGGACGAGGACGTCTTCGACGACCCGTACCGCTTCGACATCGCCCGCCGCCCCAACCGGCACATCGCGCTCGCCTCCGGCGAGCACTTCTGCATCGGCAGCACGCTGGCCCGCGCCGAGCTGCGCATCCTGCTCACGGAGCTGCTCGACTCCGGCTGCTCCGTCGAGCAGGCCGGTCCGGTCACCCGGGTGCGGTCGATCGCCGTGAACGGCCCCGCCACGCTGCCCGTACGCCTGACGCCGCGCACCACCCCCTGAGACGAAGCAGACCCGCAGACAGGAGACTCGCCATGGCACGACGGAACGTGCTGCTGATCGGCTGGCGGCCCGAGGCCATCGCGGCCCTGGCCCGCCACGGCGCCGAAGTGACCTGCGTCCTCGCCACGCGGGACGACACCGCGCAGCGGCCCCTGCTGCTCGACGACGCCCATACGGTGCTCGTCCAGGACCCGACGAGCGCCGAGGAGACCCTGGCGGGGCTCGAGCGGTGCGGTCTGTCCGTGACCGACTTCGACGTCGTGTGCAGCCAGCACGAGTACACCCTGGTCAACTCCTCGGTGATCGGCGGCTCCCGCAGCTGCACCACCCCGCGGGCCGCCCTGGCGCTGCGCGACAAGGATCTGCAGAAGCGCCGGATACGCGACGCGGGTCTGCCGGCCGCCGCCGCGCGCACGATCGTCCACACCGACCAGCTGCGCGAGGTGCCGCACACCCGCGGGGTGATCAAACCGCTCGCGGACTCCGGCACCCGGGGCGTGCTGTCCTGGCGGAACGCGGCCGAACGCGCCGCCGTGGCCGACCTGTTGGAGAGCGCGGGCGCCCAGGGGCCGTGTCTGACCGAGGAGTGGGTGGACGGCGCGGAGCTGCACATCGACGGCGTCGTGCGCGACGGGCAGGTCCTGTTCGTCTCGGTGGGGCGGTACCTGCAGAACGTCCTGTCGATCAGGGACGGCGGGATCGTGGCCACCGTCATGGAGCACCCCCGCCACCGCGCCGGACTCTACGAGCGGGCGCACGCGTTCGCCGAACGGGCCATGAAGGCGCTCGAGCACCACGACGGCGTGTTCCACATGGAGGTGTTCGAGCAGCCGGACCGGCTCGTCTTCGGCGAGTGCGGGGGCCGCATCCCCGGCGGCTCGTTCGACGAGATGATCCGCCGTCAGCACGGTGTGGACCTGCACGACGAATGGGCCCGGTCGGTCCTGGGCCTGGCGCCCGCCGTGGCGCCGGAGCCGGACGAGCGGTGGTTCGGCGACGTCTTCCTGGCCACGGACGCCGGCCGGCTGCGGGACTTCCCCGACGAGGCGGAGGTGGCCGAGCGGGACGGCGTCGAGCACGTCGCGCTCACCGCCCGTGTGGGCGCCCTGGCCGCCGAGGCGAGCGAGGTGTCCAACAAGCACGCGGGCACGGCCGTCGTGGCGGGCCGGGACGCGGAGCAGACCGCGCAGCGGATCCAGGAGCTCGCGAGCTGGTTCGCGGCCCGCACCGTGGTGGCGGCCGCCCGGCGGCAGTCGGCGCCGGACCCCGTCGCACCCGACGCCCTCACCCATATCTCCGCCCCGGCCGGAGTCGCCCCCAGCGACGGCTACACGCACGTCGTGACCGGCCCCGGGCGCGTGGCCGCCGTGGCCGGTCAGATGCCGTTCGACGAGAAGGGCGCGTTCGTCGGCACCGGCGACCCCGCCGCGCAGGCCCGGCAGGTCTTCAGGAACATGCGCGGCTGCCTGGCCGCCGCGGGGCTCACCTTCGACGACGTCATCAAGCTCACGTACTACGTCACCGACATCGCACACGTGCCGCACATCCTGGCGGTACGCGACGAGTTCGTCTCCACCGAGCGTCCCCCGGCGAGCACCGTGGTCCAGGTGGTGGCGCTCTACCGCCCCGATCTGCTCCTGGAGGTCGACGCGCTCGCGCTCGTGCCCGAGGCGTGAGGAGCACCCATTCCCCGGTCGTACGCGACGACGAAGGACGGACGCCACCATGACGATCACCCCGGCACCCCCGCGCACCGACAGCGGCGCGGGCCACCATCCGCCGTTCGACCGGGAGTTGGCGGCCCCGCTGCGCGCGATCCTGGACGACCTGCCGATGCCGCTGACGCCCGAACGCGTCGGCGACCGCCGCCGCAGGTCGCGCGCGGGCATGCTCACCGACGCCGACATCCGCCGCGGCGGGGCGTTCACGACCGAGGAACTCACGGTGCCGGGCCCGCCCGGCGCACCGGCGCTCTCGCTGCTCGTGTGCCGCCCGACCGCTCCGGGCGGACCGCTCCCGGCCGTCTACCACACCCACGGCGGCGGCATGGTCGCCGGCAGCCACCGCAGCACGGAGCTGGCCGGAGAGCTCGACCGGGCGCAGGAGCTGGGCCTGGCCGTGGTCTCGGTCGACTACCGGCTTGCCCCCGAACACCCGGACCCGGCCCCGGTCGAGGACTGTTACGCGGGCCTGGTGTGGCTCGCCGAGAACGCCGCGGACCTGGGGATCGACCCGTCGCGCCTGGTGCTCAGCGGCAACAGCGCGGGCGGCGCCCTCGCGGCCGGACTCGCCCTGCTCGCCCGGGACCGCCAAGGGCCCCGTCCCGTCGGGCAGTTGCTGCAGTTCCCGATGCTGGACGACCGCTGTGTCACGGACTCCGTCATCCGCCTCGAGCACGTGGGGCTGTGGGACGGCGCGTCCCACCGGGCGGGCTGGGACGCGCTGCTCGGCGAGCGGCGCGGGACGGCGGACGTGTCGTGCTACGCGGCCCCGGCGCGCGCCGCCGACCTGGCCGCGCTGCCCGCGGCGTTCATCGAGGCCGGGTCGGTGGAGGCGGTGCGGGACGAGGCCGTCGCGTACGCCTCCGGGATCTGGCGGGCGGGCGGTGCGGCCGAACTGCACGTGTGGGCGGGGGGCTTCCACAGCTTCGACGAGTGGGTGGCGGACGCGGAGATCTCGCGCGCCGCCCACCGGGCCCGCATCTCCTGGCTGCGGCGCGTCCTCGCGGATGCCGGGGAGGCACGATGAGCGCCCCCCGGCTGCTGTTCATCGGCGGCGCCAACCCGCTGCCGTCGAGCATCGACATCGCCACGCGCGCCATCGAGGAGGCCCGCGCCCGCGGCATCCACGTCCATCTCCTGCACACCGAGGCGGCGTCGGCGGCCACGGCTGAGGTGACCGCGCTGGCCGACGCGGTGTCGGCGGTCGATCCCGACGACGCGGACGCGGTCGAGCGGTGGGTGCGCGCCCGGCTCGCCGAGGGTGAGCGCTTCGACCTGGTGCTCGGCCTCCGCGACCCCCTGCAGGAGTCGGTGTCCCGGGCCGCGCGGCTGCTCGAAGTGGCGGGCAACTCCTCCGAGGCGGTGCGCCGGGTGCGGAACAAGGACGCCTGCCGGGCCGCCCTGGCCGCGGCCGGTTTCCGCCAGCCCGCGGTGCGGCTGTGCACCTCACTGGAGGAGGCCGCGGAGTTCCTGCGCACCTCCCGCGGGCCGTGGGTGGTGAAGCCGCGCGACGGCATGGCCAGCATCGGCGTGCGCAAAGTGCTGGGCGAGTTCGGGCTGCCCGCCGCCCTGGCCGCGTTGCCGGACCCGGAGCTGTTCCTGGTGGAGGAGTTCGTCGCGGGGCCCGAGTACAGCGTGGAGGGCGTCCTGCTCTCGTCCGGGCCCCGGGTGCTCGCCGTGACGGCGAAACAGGTGCTCGAGCCGCCGCACTTCGTGGAGATCGGGCACGTGCTGCCGGCCGAACTCCCCGAGGAGACCCGGCTCGACGTCGAGCGGCAGGTGGTGGCCGCCTTCGACGCGCTCGGGCTGCGCTTCGGGGTGTTCCACGCCGAGCTGTGGCTCACGGCGGACGGGGTCGTCCTGGGCGAGGTGCATGTGCGGCCGGGCGGCGACTGGCTGCATCTGCTGCTCGCCCACGCCCTGCCGGGACTTGAGCTGTTCGGCCTGCTCTACGACGACGTCCTCGGGCAGGAGCGGGTGCCGGAGGGCGGCCGGCCCGCCGTGCGCCGGGCGGCGGCGGTCCGCTTCCTCACGGCCCCGCCGGGCCTGCTGGCCGGTGTCGACGGCTGGGACGACGTGACCGCCCATCCCGATGTGCTGCGCGCGGAGCTGACGGTGACGCCGGGCGAACTCATCGCCCCCGTAAGGCAGTCCGCGGACCGGGCGGGCTATCTCGTCGTCGGCGCGGACAGCCCGGCGCGGGCGCGTGAGCTGGCGGCGGAGCTGGCGGACCGCGTCACCTTCCGGGTCGACCCGGCGCCCCCGTCCCCGTCCCCGTCCCCGTCCAGCCGGATACCCCTTGGCAATACATTGCCAGGGTAGGCAATATGGCGCCACAATCGTGTCATGGATAATGACGTGACGTTCAGCATCGTGATCCCGTACAAGCGGCGACTGGACAATCTCCGCCTTGTCCTGTCGTCGCTCGCCGAGCAGACCATGCCGAAGGACCGGTTCGAAGTCCTCATCGGCGCCATGGAGTACGCGCCCGAATTCGCCTCTCTGTGCCAGGAGTTCACCGACCGGCTCACCCTCGTGTCGGTGCTCTGCGCGGACGACTGGAACCTGTCCCGCGCCAGGAACCTGGCGCTGCGCCATGTCCACGGCGAGGTGACGCTCATCCTGGACGCGGACATGGTGCTGCCCACGCGGTTCCTGGAGAACCTCCACGACCGGCACTACGCCCACCGGCAGAACGTGTGCGTCGTGGGCCAGATGATCGGCTACGACGACGTCCAGGACGAGGAGGTCGCGGAGGTCGAGCTCGCCCCGTACGGCCACTACCGCGAGGTGCTCGCGCGGATCGAGGCGCAGGACCACGTCGTCATGGACCGGCGCTGGGCCCCGGAACTCACCTCGGCGTTCGGCCGCTTCCCCTGGGTGTACGCGCGCGGCGGCCTGGTGGCCGTGACCACCCGGACCGTGCGCGAGCACGGGCTGACCTACGACGAGGGGTTCGCGGGCTGGGGCCCGGAGGACCAGGAGTGGGCGCTGCGGGTGGCGCGGACCGGGACGCCGATCGTGCTCGGCCAGGAGGTCTACGGTCTCCATCTGCCCCATGCGCGCAGCCTCACCGACAACGGGCGCGAGGCGCAGCGGAACAACCGCTACTACCTGGCCAAGTGGCCGCGCCTCGACCTGGAGCTTGCGCTCGCCTTCGGCTGGCTCGAGACGGACCGGGTGCTGCCGGAGGTGAGCGCCGAACTGGCCGCGGCGGCAGGGCGGTTCGGCCCCGGCCACGCGCTGGGTGTGGTGCGCGGCACGGCGGACGGCCGGAGCGTGATCGCCGTCGGCGCGGCCATCGACACCAGGACCGGGACGCCGGTGCCCGAGGTGGCCGCCCTCTTCGACGGCCGGCTGCCCATGACGGTGCTGCCGCTGACCGGCTTCGCGCTGCCGTACGAGGCCGGGGACGCCGACGAGTGCCGGGTCCTGCCGCCGGTGGCCTCGCTCAGCGAGCGGTACCGCGAGGCGGTGCTGCGCGAGGCCGAGCGCGTCGCCGTGAAGGTCTCGGCGCCGGCCGGTGCCGGGTGGCGCTGAACGGGGGCGCGGTCAGCGGGTGCCGGCGGCTTCCAGCGTCTCGGCCAGGACCCGCCAGATCTCGGCGGCCAGGTCGAGGTTGGACGCACGGCGGGCCTCGTCGCCCAACTCCTTGAGCCGGGCGCGCCCTTGCTTCTGCTTGCCCTCCACGATCAGCAGCTGGGCATCGAGCGTCTGCAGCCGGATCCGGTCCCGGTAGGCGAGCACGAGCTGGTCGAAGTCCACCGCGCCGTAGGCCGCCCTGGCGTCCTCGTACCGGCCGTCCTCGAACGCGAGATGCGCCCGCAGCACCAGCAGCTCCTGCTCCTGCACCGGCGTTCCCACGATCGCGAGCGCCTTCTCCGCCTGGGCGAGACACGCCCGCGCCTGCTTGGTGCGGGCGGGCCTGGACTGCAGGTACAGGGAGGCCGCCGCAAGGCGCAGCCGGGCCCACAGGACCGGGTCGTCGCGGCTGTCCAGCGCCTGCATGGCCTGCGTCAGATAGGCGTGCACCGCCTCGTCGTCCCCGCGGCGCGAGCAGACCGTGGCCGCCGACCACAGCGCCTCCACCCGCAGGGTGTCGCCGCGGTCCCCGACGAGTTCGACCAGCTCTCGCGCGTGCTCCCAGGCGTCCGGCAGCCGCCCGCTCTCCACCTCGACCGAGACCAGGGCCAGCAGCGCCGTGCCGGTGTCCGACGCGGAGAGGCCGGCCTCCCGCGCTTCCCCGTACGCGCTCACGGCGAGCCCGAGCGCGCGCGTGACGTCTCCCCGTGCGCGCAGGCAGCGGGCGAGCTGCGTCCTGGAGCGGCACTGCAGCGCGGGCAGTTCCAGCTCGTCGGCGATCCGGGCCAGCTCTTCGAGGCACTCCTGCTCCTCGGCCCGCTCGCCGCGGCGGCGGCGGTACCCGGCGATGAGCCACAGCGCCTGCCAGCGCACGAGGGGCTCCTCATCGCCCCCGGCGGCGAGCGCGCCGATCAGGTCCTCGACGGCCTCGTCGCCGCCCGCGGAGGCGGCGATGCTCAGGTGCCGGGTCAGCGCACTGCCGCCGCCGCCCGCGGACGGGGCCGAGAACGCCGAACGGTCCACGTCCAGCCGCTTGGCGAGGTAGGTGATGACCCGCTCCGTGGGCTGGCGCGCGCCCGATTCGAGGCGGGACAGATAGCCCGTGGAGATCTCTCCGTCGACGAGGGCGGCCTGGGACAGCCCGCGCTGCAGGCGCAGTGCCTTGAGGCGTGCTCCGAAGGACGTCTCTGCTGTCATGTGAGTCCTGCCATCGCTCTTGTCTGCGGCCTTGACCGCAACCCGCGGCCAGGACCTGGGCATCTTAACCTTCTCTGCATTCGAGAGGCAATAGTTTTGCCAAGGATCCGGCACATCAGAGCCAGGTCAATCCTACGCAAGGGACGTGACGGTGCCCGCAATTCTTGACAAACAGGCTTGCCAGCTGGCTGTGCGGCGCCGAAAGCTGGCCTGTGAGCTACTTTCCTTTCCGGGACTCTCTGTCGGGAGACGCCATGTGCACAGCCACCACCGCCCCCTCGCCCGCGAACCCGCTGCCCGTCAGCGGGAACGGAAACGGAGACGGTGAGATCGACTGGCCCTGAGCGGCAACGCGGAGGCCAGGCCGCGTGGCCGGCCGAGGGACCGGTCCGCGGGCAGGATGCGGACCGCGAGACCCACGGCCGCCGCGGCGCCGTCCTTGTCCGGGTCGTCGCCGACCATCAGGGCCCGCCCCGGGGCCACACCCAGGCGGTCGCAGGCCGCGAGGAAGATCGCCGGGTCCGGTTTCTGGGTGCCCAGTTCGCAGGAGAGCACGAAGGCCGAGACCAGGCCGGCGAGACCGGCAGCGGCGAAGGAACCCCGGATGTCCCAGCCGGTGTTGCTGACCACGGCGACCGGGGTGCCCGCCCGGCGCAGGGCCGTGAGGACGGGCCCGGTGTCGGGGTAGGGGCGCCAGGCCCGGACCGCGGTGACGCAGGCGTAGAAGGCGTCCGCGATCAGTGCGTCGCTGCCGGGGGCCGTGCGGGCGAGCTCGGTCCAGGCGCCACGGTGCAGGGCCGGGGACAGATCGGCCTCGGCGCGGCGGGCCCGGCCCTCGGCGGAGTCGACGGTGAGCTGGACGGCCGTGACCAGCTCCGCTGCCTGATGCAGCGTCAACTGTCGTCCGCGGGCCGCGCACTGGGCGGCCAGACGGTCCGGGGTCAGGACCGAGGTGTCGTCGAAGAGGGTGCCCGAGTAGTCGAAGAGGACCGCTTCAGGTGCGCTGTCGCTCTCCTCGTACGCCGCCGTCACCCCCGTATCTCCTTCAGGAGCGGCAGGACCGACAGGACGGTGACGGCGCCGAGCACCAGACACAGCAGCGGCAGGCCGCCGGCGTCGATCAGCGGTCCCGCGAGGGCCACGGTGCCCAGGACCGCGCCCAGGCCCATGGCCGACTCGCCCAGGCCCTCGGCCCGGTGCCGGTACTCGGCGGGGGTGCGCTGCACCACCAGCGCGCTGCCGCTGATGAGGATGGTGTTCCAGCCCAGGCCGAGCAGCAGAATGCCCACAACGGTGGCCCAGGCGGGGATCGTCGACGCGAGGGCCACCAGGGGCAGCGCCATCAGCAGGACGGTCGCGCCGCACAGCGCGGTGAGCCCGCCGCCGACCCGGTCGTTGAGGCGGCCCGTCAGCGCGGAGGGGCCGAACATCAGCAGCACGTGCCCGGCCACCAGCACCCCGATCATCTGGAGCGTCCAGTGGTGGGCGTGCAGATGCACGGGGGCGGCCGCCATCGCCGTGACCATCGTCAGATTGGCGCAGCCCATCACGGCCAGGGCGGGCAGGGGCACGCGGGAGCCGCGACGGCCCGGGGCCGGACGGGGGGCGGCGGCGGGCGCGGCGCTGCGGGGCGTGTGGGCCGTGGTGCGCCGCAGCCGCAGCTGCAGCCGCAGGGTCACGATCGCGGCGGTGGGGAAGTTGAGTGCGGCGAGCAGGAACAGGCCGGTGGCCCCGGGCAGGCCCAGGGCGCGGGCGGGCACCTCGGCGGGACCCATCAGAGCGGGCCCGATGACGGCGCCGACGGTGACCGCGGTCATCACGGTGCTCACCGCGCGCCCGGCACCGGCCGCGGGCGCGGCGTCGGCGGCCACATAACGGCCGAGCATCACCGCGGTGTTGCCGGTGCCCAGCAGGAAGCTGCCGAACAGCAGGAGCGCGGCGCTGCCGGTGGCCGCCGCGGCGATGACCAGCAACGCCCCGGCCGTGGCCACCGCGTAGGCCGCGGCCAGCCCCGCGGCGCGGCCGTGGCGGCGCATCAGCGCCGTGGTCAGCGGCGCCGATCCGGCGGTGCCCAGGACGAGCAGGCCGAGCGGCAGCGTGGTGAGCGCCGTGGAGCCCATGATGTCCCCGGCGATCAGCGGTCCCGCGGTGCCGCCCGCGGACAGGCCCAGGGCGCCGATGGCCTGGGCCACAAGGAGCGTCCGCAGCTGCGGGGCCCGGCGGGAGCCCGCCGCGGCGGGCGGCGGCGTGGTGCGCGTGGCCGCCCCGCCCGTGATGGTCGGTGCCCCTGCGGGCTCAGGCGTCGGTCGCATCGTCGCTCCCTCGGGTAGCGGCCTCGTCCGGGGCCGTCGACAGTCCGGCGTGCTTGCGGATCAGGCCGTCGACGCGCAGGTGTTCATCGCTCATGGACGGCCGGTGGGGTTCGGTGAGACGGGCGATACGGAGTACGGAGGCGGGGTCCGCGGTCGCCACGGCGTGGCCGAGGAGGCTCCACGCCAGGGCGTCGAAGACTCCGCGGATCTCGTCCTGGCGGGTGGTGCGGGCGCAGACCCACGCCAAGTGGGCGTAGCTCTCGCGCAGTTCGGGGGTGAGGGCGGCGCGGCCGACGGCGCAGTCCACGCCGCCGACGGGCGCCGGCACCACCGTGGGTGCTTCGAGACCGTTGATGAGGGGGCTCACGTCGCCGCTGTGGCGCGGGTCGTACAGGCCCGGATACGGCCGCTTCTCGTAGCCCGGCTCGTGGCCGACGACCTCGATGCGCCCGGTGCGGCCCGACTCGGCGACCGCGCCGAGCGCGAGGTCGTGCAGCGCCACCGGCCAGCCCAGGTCGTGGATGGCGTACAGCCGGAACGTGTCGTCGGGCGGGGCGAGCGCCGCGGTGAGCAGCAACTGGGCCGATTCGCGGGCCGACTGGACGTAGAACACCGTGTCCTTGTCGTGCAGCCGCAGCGGCTCGTCGGCCCGGCACCAGGTGCGGAAGCGGTCGAGCACGATGGCGTTGTCGACGACGTGGGTGAAGCGCACCGCCGAGGCGGCCACGGCACCGCGGGCGGCCGCGTCCGCGACGAGCCACTCGCCGGTGCGCTTGGACTGGGCGTAGACGTCGCTGGTGTAGGGGCGCAGGGCCTTGCCGGTGGACGCGTACACCAGCCGCCCGGTCCCGGCGGCCGCGCACGCGTCGATGACGTTGCGGGTGCCGAGGACGTTGGTGGTGACGGTGCGGGCCACCTCCCGCTCGGCCAGGCCCGGGTCGCGCTGGGCGGCGAGATGGAAGACCAGGTCGCAGCGGAGGTCGACGAGCAGGGCCGTCAGGGCGTCGGCGTCGCGGATGTCGAGGGTGACGTGTTCGACCCCGTCCGGCAGGTCCGGCCGTTCCTCGAGCCCGATGCCGACGACCCGGCGGGGGGCGTACGGCGCCAGCTCCCGCAGCAGGGCCCGGCCGACGCAGCCCGCCGCCCCGGTGATCACGACGGTGCGGCCGTCGATCAGGCTCCGCGCCTCCTGCCGGGGCAGGCCGATCGTGCGGTCCCGTACGGCGAGATAGTCGCGGAAGGCGTTCAGGCTCCGGGCGGGCACGTCCTGCGGCCGCACAGCCGTGGTACACGCGGGCTCGGCATCACCGGTGAAGCTCATACGGCACCTCGCGGATGAGGGTTTCCGGATCCGGTCGCGCCGAGCGTAGGAAGGGTCGATAAATTCTCGATCCATGGCTGAGGAATGGATGACTCCCGCTCCGCCATGGGCAGTTGGAGGGTCTACGGCGCTTGCGCGCGACGGCGGATCCAGGCAGGGGGAAGGGACATGGACATGGGCCGGGAGGGGCGCGCGCGGCTGGTGATCGCCGCCAACCGGGGGCCGGTGGAGCGGCGGCGCGACGCGGACGGGCGGGTCGTGCGGCAGCGCGGCGCGGGCGGGCTGATAGCCGTCCTCGGCCCCGCGCTCGCCTCGCACGGCGGGGTGTGGGTGGCCAGCGCGCTCACGGACGAGGACCGTACGGCGGCACGGGAGTTACGGGCCGCGGGGCGGCTGGACGCCGTCGATCTGCCCGAGGGGGAGATCGGGGTGCGGCTCCTCGCCCATGACCCCGAGGACTACGCGAGCTACTACGGCGCCGTCTCCACGGAGCTGCTGTGGTTCGTGCAGCATCATCTGCCGGTGCCGGCGTCCGGGGCGGACCCGCGCGCGCACTGGGCGGGCTACCGGCGCGTCAACGACGGCTTCGCGGCGGCGTGCGCCGAGGCCGCGGCGCCCGGCGGCGCCGTGCTGCTGCAGGACTACCACCTGTCCCTCGCGCCGCGCCGGCTGCGGGCGCTGCGGCCCGACGTGCGCAGCGCGCACTTCACCATGACGCCCTGGGCCGAGCCGGACCGCTTCGAGGTGCTCGCGGCCGATGTACGGCGGGAGTTGGTGGGCGGGCTGCTCGGCGCGGACCTGGTGTGCTTCCTCGTGCCGCGCTGGGCACAGGCGTTCCTGGGCTGCTGTGAACGGCTCGGTCTCGCCGTCGACCGGGAGCGGCGGGCGGTGCGGGGCGCGGACGGGCGCTGGTCGAGGGTGCGCTGCTTCCCGGTCGGGGTGGACGAGGGCGCGCTGCGGGAGCGGGCCGCGGCCGCCGATGTCCGCGCGCATGAGCGGCAGTTGCGGAAGTCGGTGGGCGAGGACGTCCGGCTCGTGGTGCGGGTGGACCGGATGGAGCCGTCGAAGAACATCCTGCGCGGCCTGCGCGGCTTCGCCCGCTTCCTGGAGCTCCACCCCGAACAGCACGGCCGGGTCGCGCACTTCGTGCTCGCCTATGCCTCGCGCGCCGAGCTCGCCGCCTACCGCACCCTCGCGCGGCAGGTCACCGGGCTCGCCGAGGAGATCAACGGCCGTTACGGTACGGCGAGTTGGCGGCCCGTTCTGCTGGAGACGCACAACGACTTCGGGCGCGGGCTCGCCGCGATGGCGCAGGCGGACGTGCTCGTCGTCAACCCGGTACGGGACGGCATGAATCTCGTGGCGAAGGAGGGGGCCGTCGTCAGCCGCCGCGACCTGGCGCTCGTCCTGTCCCGGCACGCCGGTGCGGCGGACGATCTCGCCGAGGGCTGCCGTCTCGTGGACCCCTTCGACGTGGGGGAGTTGGCCGAGGCCATCGGCGAGGGCCTCGCGCTGCCCGCGGCCGAGCGGGCGGCCCGTCTGGAGCGGCTGCGCAAGGGCGCGGTGGCGCTGCCGCCGGAGCAGTGGCTGCGGGCGGCGCTCGCGGAGCTTGTGCCGTGAAGCCGTGCAGCCGTGCAGCTGCCCCATCGCCACGAGGGGCAGTCGCGCTACGCGGCCGTGTGCTGCTCCCGGGTCCGCCGCAGCCGGTTGGCGACCTGCACCCGGGAGGCGCAGCCGAGCTTGCGCATGACCTTGCGCAAGGTGTTCACGGCGGTCCACTCGGCGATGCCGAGCCGTCGCGCCACCTCACGGTTGGTCAGGCCGTCGGCGACGAGCACGGCCACTTCGCGCTCGCGCGGGGACAGCGAGTCCACGCCGTCGGGGTCCACACCGTCGGAGTCCGCGTCTTCGGCGGGCCCGCCACCGGGCAGGGGCAGCGCGGTGGGCGCCTGCCGCAGCAGGTGTGCGGCGTGGTCCCGGCACACCGAGTCCCAGGCGCCGCGCCGGGTCAGGAACGCCCGTGCGTGGGCGCGCACGAGTCCCGGCATCCGGAAGCGCAGGCCGCCGTCGGGCTGTTCCTCGCCCGCGACCAGGCTGTGGTCCAGGAGCTCTTCGAGCGCCTCGTGCGCCCGGTCCGCGCTGAGGCGCAGCGTTCCGGCGACGTCCCCGGCGTCGAAGGACGAGGCGAACACCGCGACGGACGCGAGGAGTCCACGCCGCGGCGGATCCACTCCGCGCCAGCCCTGCTCCAGGGCCTGACCCATCGTCAGGTGCCGTGAGGTGGTGTCGGCGGGGGTGCCGCGCAGCGCGTCGGGCGACTCGTCGAGCTCCCGCAGGAGCTGCGCCGGGGAGGCCGTCTTCAGCCGGGCCGCGGCGAGTTCGACGGCCAGCGGCAGCCCGTCCAGGCGCCGGGTCAGCTCCGCGACGGCGGCGCTGTTCGTGTCGGTGAGCCGGAAGCCGGGGCGCACCGACCGGGTGCGGTGCAGCAGCAGCCGCACCGCCGGTATCCGGCCGAGCCGCTGCGGGTCCGCGGCGTCGGCGGGCGTGGGCACGGCCAGCGGGTCGAGCCGCACCCGGCGTTCCTCGTACAGCCCGAGGGGGCGCGGGGTGACGGTGAGGATCCGGGGGCCGCCCGCCGCGCCCGCGAGACGCTCGACGAGCGGTGCGACCTCACGGCGCGTCCGGGTGCCGCCGTCCAGGATCAGCAGCGTGCCGTCGGCCGCCGCCTCGTGCAGCGCGTCGATGCCGTCGGTGCCCCGGCCGTCGTCGCCGCGCGGGTCCAGGGTGTCGAGTTCGGCGAAGCACACCCGCGCGAAGTGGTGCCCGGCGTCCCGGAACACCGCCGCGGCCAGTCGGCTCTTGCCCACGCCCACGGGTCCGGTGAGGGTGAGCGGGCCGGTGTCGTCGGACGTCAGCAGCCGCAGCAGTTCGGAGAGTTCGGATGCGCGGCCGACGAGGGGGGTGAGCGGGATACGGCCGGGCCCCCGGCTCCGGCGCCCGCCGCCGTCCTCGAGGGAGTCACGGTCGTAGCAAGACAGGCCGTCATCGACCACTGTTCCGTCCTTCCGCCGATGCCGTCGGGTGGGTGGAAGGCGAGACTCGCAGCGGCGGGTCAAGAGACGCACAGAAGACCCTCAAGAACCGCACAAGTGCCTGTTCGGCGCGGGTGCGCGGACGGGTCGAGCGCGACCGTCCGTCCTGCCTGCCCCGGCAGGACGGACGGCGCTCCCGGGGCGGTTCCCGCGATCCGCGCCACGTCCCCAGACTGCGCGGGGTCGCTCAAGGGCGTGTGAAGGAACGCTCAGGCACCGGCCAAGGCCCTGGTCCTGGCGGCCGCGGCGGACCCGCGCCGCCCGGTGCGCGACGGAACTCCGGGGCCCCGGACGGGCAGTGGCGCGGCAGCGCACCGGTCGTCGGGCACGTCGGGCACGGCGACGAGCGCACGGCCGGGCGTGCCCGCGCCGCCGGTGGCCAGCGCGGTGAGCCGCAGCAGCTCCGGTATCCGGAACCGGAGGTCGTGGCGGGGGCCGACGAGCTCCAGGGCGTGCTGGTCGAGCAGCGCGCCGAGCACGCGCTCCGTCTCGGGGTCCGCCGTGCCGAGCGCCCGCGCGGCGGTGCGCGGTCCGAAGGAGACGGGCCCGGTGCCCGCGAGGAGCCACAGGGACCGCCGGTCCGCGGCGGGCAGCCGGTGCAGCGCGCCTTCCAGCCGGGCCTGGATGTCGAAGACGTCGCTGCGGAGTTCGGTGAGCCGGCGGTGTTCGTCCTCGAGCCGGCGGGCGAGCGCCGCCGCTCCCCACATCCGCCGGGCGGCGAGCTTCTCCCCGGCCGCGCGCACCGCGAGCGGGAGGCGGCCGCAGAGCCGGACGATGCGGGCCATCGCCTCGACCTCGTCCTCGCCCTCGTCGTCCTCGTCATCGTCGGCGTCGGCGTCGGCGGCGGCGCCGAGGCCGTCGAAGCGGTCCGTGACCTCGGTGATCCCGGTGAGCAGACGCAGGGCGTCCGCGGCGGCCGGCGGCCCGAGTTGGAGGAGCCGTGCGCCGGGCAGCCCGCCGAGGCGCACCCTCGAGGTGATCAGGACGGTGCTGCGCCCGCTGCCGGGCAGCAGCGGAAGCACCTGATCCGCTCCGGCGGCGTCGTCCAGGAGGATCAGCAGCGCCCGCCCGGCCGACCAGGTCCGAAAGGCACGGGCCCGGCCCTCGGCCGCTTCGGGGATGTCCTCGGGCCGCATGCCGGTGTCGTGCAGGAGCGCACGCAGGACGTCGGCCGGGTCCAGCGGGCGGTCGTCGGCGTCGTGCAGCACGGCGTACAGCTGGCCGTCGGGGAAGTGTTCCTTGAGCGCGTGGGCGGCGTGCACGGCCAGGGTGGTCTTGCCCGACCCGGCCGTGCCGTTGAGGGTGATCACGGTGGGCGCGGCACCGGGGCGGCCGGTCCTGCCGAGGTCGAGGACGCGGCGCAGCTCGTCCGCGCGTCCGGTGAAGTCGGCGGTGTCCGCCGGGAGATGGGCCAGGGGCGGCCGGTCGGGGCGGGTGCCGGTGGGGTGGTGGGCCGATGGGCCGCGGTCGTCGGGGACCGGCAGGTCGAGGGCGGGCGCCTGGGTGAGCACGTCCTGGTGGAGGGCGCGCAGGCGCTGGGATGGCTCGATGCCGAGCTCGCCGACGAGGTTCCCGCGCAGCCGCCGGAAGGCGTCGAGGGCCGTGGCCCGGTGGCCCGCACGGTGGGCGGCCGTCATCAGCTGGGCGGTGAACTCCTCGTTGCCCGGGTGGGCCAGGGTCAGTCCCGCGAGTTCACCGAGCACCGCGCGGTGGCGCCCGAGGCGCAGGTCCGCGGCGATGCGCTGTTCGAGGGCGCCGAGCCGGGCGTCGTCCAGCTGGGCGATGCGCGCCGCGAGCAGCGGGCCCGCCTCGAGCCCTGCGAAGGCGGGCCCCCGCCACAGGTCGAGCGCCGTGCGCAGCGAACGGGCGGCCGCCGCGTCGTCGTCGCGCTCCTGGGCCTGGCGGGCCCCGGCCACCGCGTGCTGGAAGGCCCACAGGTCGAGCTGGCCGGGCCGCAGCCGCAGCAGATAGCCGCCCGGCCGCGTCTCGATGCCCGCCCCGCTCTGCGGCGACTGCCCGAGGGCCTGGCGGAGTTGGTAGACGTACGTCTGGACGGCCTGGCGGGCGCGCCGAGGCGCCGTGCCGTCCCACAGTTCGTCGACGAGCGCGGTCACGGGGACGGCGTGGTTGGCGTGCAGCAGCAGCACCGCGAGCAGGCGGCGCGCCATGGGAGCGGAGGGAGTGCGGTCCGCTCCCCCGCTGTGGAGTTCGAGCGGCCCCAGGACGCCGATCCTCAGCCCCGGGCTGCCGGGGGCGCCTGCGGGGGCTGCGCCCGCAGGCACTCCCGAGGGCCCGGCCTCAACAGGCTTTCGCTGCATGGGAGTTCCTTAACTGTCGGCTGCCGCGCTGCTGCGCTGAACCAGCGTAGAAAAGCCAATAACAGCCACAGTTCAGAGCAAACACAGACAAACCGCAGAGCGGTGTACGCAGTGCGGCAGGCCGTCGCCAGGGAGCGCCTCGCGGGCGGCGGGGCACCGTCACCGCGGTCCTCGCGACCGGACCGCGGCGCCGTCGCGCTCCGCCGCCCGCCGGTGCGGCATCACACACATTTGCCCCAGCGCTGAAGCCGCCATCGCACAGGAGTGACACGCCGTTTGGGCGGCGGCGCCGATGCTGGACGTGCGCCCCCGCACAGGGCCGCGGACCGGGAGAAGGAGCCACGCGTGAAGAAGGTGCATTTTGACGGCACGCATCGCGTCCGGCGTCCGGAGGAGACCTGGGCGGCGATCGACGCGCGGCGGGAGGCGTTCGGGATCACCCGGGTCGCCGACGTCACCGGCCTGGACACCCTCGGGGTGCCGGTGGTGATGGCGGTGCGGCCCGCCGCCAAGTCGCTCACCCTCTCGCCGGGCCAGGGCACTTCGCTGCTGCTCGCCCGGATCTCCGCCGTGATGGGGGCCATGGAGCGGTGGCACGCCGAGTACGCCTGCCCGCTGCCCGAGCTGCGGCGGGCCCCCGCCTGTGACCTCGAACTCCCGTACAAGCTCGAGGAGTTGCCGCATGCCGAGGGCAGCCTCCTCGGCGAGCGCACCCCGCTGGACTGGGTGTCGGCCGCCGAGGTGGCCGGTGGCGCCGGGGCCCTGGTGCCACGGGACTGTGTCGCCCTCGACCACCAGGTCGCCGACGCCTGGCAGCCGCCGCTGCTGAGCGCCTCCACCGCCGGTCTGGCCGGCGGCAACAGCTACGACGAGGCGGTCGCGCACGCCCTGTACGAGGTGATCGAGCGGGACTGCGGGGCGGCCGCCGGGGCCGTGGCGGACGCGCGGCCGGCGCGCGTGGACCCGACCACGGTGGATGACCCGCAGAGCGCGGCCGTGCTGCGGCGGATCGCCGCGGCGGGCGCCCGGACCGAGATCGTGAGCGTGCCCAACCGCTGGGGCCTGCCCTACTTCGTCTGCTCCGTACGGTCGGCCGGCTTCCCCGCCCCGGCCGTCGGCTCCGGTCTGCACAGCTCGCCGGAGATCGCCCTCGGCCGCGCCCTGGCCAAGGCCGCGCAGCACCGCCTCACGGCGATCGTGGGCGGCCTCGACGACCTGCCCGCCCCGGCCTTCGTCCCCCCGGCCCCGGCCAGGTCCGTGCCGTGGCAGGAAGTCAGCGGGCCCGGGCGGGAGTTCACCGAGGACACCCAGGAGACCCAGTGGCTCGCGGGCCGGCTGCGGGCGGTGACCGGGCGCCCGCCGCTGGTCGTCGACCTGAGCACCGAGGACGACTTCAGCGTGGTCAAGGTGGTGGCCCCGGGCCTCGGCGGCGGCCGTCCCGGCTCCCCACCGCCCGATCTCGCGCCTTCGGAGGTGGCCGCGTGACCACGCATGTGTACGCCGGTCCCACGATGACCGTGGCCGAGGTCCTGGAGAGCGCCCCGTACGCCGTGGTGCATCCGCCGGTGCGCCACGGCGACCTGCTGACCCTGGACCCGGACCGGGACGACACCGTGGTCCTCATCGACGGGGAGGGCCGCCCGGACACCCCCGTGCGGCACAAGGAGATCATCGACGTGCTGAGCCGCGGCACCCGCGTCATCGGCGCCGCCGGCATCGGCGCCCTGCGCGCGGCCGAGCTGTGGCCCTACGGCATGCAGGGCGTGGGCGTGGTCTTCGGCATGTACGTCCAGGGTGCCCTGGACGCCGACGACGAGGTCGTCGCGGGCCGCCCGGAGCCGGGCGGGGGCGAGCCGGGCGGGGGCGAGCCGGGCACGGTCCCGCTGGTCGATCTGCGCTGGGACATCGCCAACGCCGTCGCCGAGGAGGTCCTCGGTGCTGCCGACGCCGCCGTGCTGCTCGACGTGGCCAAGGGCCTGCACCACACCCGGCGGACCTGGCCCGCCCTGGTCGAAGGCGCGCGCGAGGTGACCTCCGGCGCCGGTCACGCCGCCCTGACGCTGCGTCGGTTCACCGACGACAACCCCGGGACGGGCGCCCTCACACACCGGGACGCGGTGGACGCCCTCTACTGGGCGGCGCGGGACGGGGGGCCCGCCCCGCTCGCCACGACCCCGGCCTGGCTGGTGCCGCGCACCGCGCATCTGGAGCGCTGGCGCGCCGACCACCTTCCCGCCCTGGCCCACCGCCATCCCGCGACCGTCTCGGCGCGCGACGTCCTGCGCTTCCAGCAGCTGTACGCCCCGGACTTCCCGAGCCGCTACCGAAGGTTCGCCCTGACCAGGATCGCGGGCGAGCGGCTGCGCGGCTCCGACCGGGGCCTGGTGTCCGCCGCCCTGGAGGCCGCGGGTGA
Organism: Streptomyces sp. NPDC059009; assembly: GCF_042740175.1. Taxonomy (NCBI): domain Bacteria; kingdom Bacillati; phylum Actinomycetota; class Actinomycetes; order Kitasatosporales; family Streptomycetaceae; genus Streptomyces; species Streptomyces sp. NPDC059009. Next base: position 80,819 of record NZ_JBHYJB010000047.1, read on the forward strand.
GCGCGGCATCGCGCCGAGCCTGCTGTCCGGTCAGGCGTGGGCGTACTGGCTCACCCCGAAGGAGCTGCGGCAGCTGAGCATCGAGTCCCGGCTGCTCACCCTGCTCGTCCGCTCGTTCCGCGAGGCGCCGGGCACGGCACCGTTCCACGGCGTGCCCGCCGAGCTGCGCGGCACGGACCGTGTGTGGGCCGACAGCGCGGACGCGGTGTCGGCGGCCGACCAGGCCGGCGCCGGGGCGGACCGCACCGGCCCGGCCGTCCGCGTCCACCTGGAGCGGAGCTGGCGGTGCGCGGGCGCGGCGGACCTCACCGCGGCGGCCCGCGACCGGGGTTTCGGCAGCCTCGAGGAGGCCGAGGAGGCGGCGCGCCGCTTCATGTTTACGTGAGGCTTTGCGCAGCGCCACCCAAAGGGAAGGTGAAGCGGAATGCACGAGGCAGGTAAAGGAACTTCACCTTCTCCTCAACTTGACTGGTGGAGCGCGTAGTTGAGGTCAGAGAAAGGCCAACGAAATAGCAACAGGAATTCAACACCCAACGCTTTTCCACTTCTTGACCGGAAATCCTCCGCGCCCATACTCGGAGGCCGGGGCAGACCGCACCGAGGGACCATGACCAGGGCATGGCGGGCACCACGGAGGAATCCCGATGGACGCGCACACCGACACCGACCAGCTCCTGCGCCAGGAAGGGCAGCCGACGACGGCACCGGCCGAACTCCTCACGTACACCACGGTCTGGGAGCCCGCCGAGCTCCCCCCGGCCGGGCCCATGTCCCTCACCGCCCGCGAGACGCTGCTCGTCGTGGACGCCGCGGACAACGGCCGCGCCTGGGCGCCCGGCGCCGCCCGGATGGCCCGGGTCGGCCGTGATGTCGACGCCGACCCGGACTCCTGGGCGGCGTTCCTCGCCGGGCTCCGGTCGGCCGGTCGCGCCCCGCGGGGCCTTGTCTTCGACCTCCCGGCCGCGACCACCCGGCCCGGGCGCGCCATGGAGCTGGTGCTTCCCGCGCTGCTCGCCCTGCGGGCCGCTCACGACGGCGGGCCGCTGCCCGTCGCCTTTCTGGTGAGCGGCCGGGCCCGGCCCGAACTCGCCCCGGTGCTCGGCGCGTTGGCCCGGGCGACGGCCGGGGAGCGGGAGCCGATGACGACGCAGCCGGTGTCCGTGTGCGTCGAGACGGTGCCGCCGGGGGCCGGGGACCCGCTCCAGGTGGCCCTGGCCGAGCTGTCCGCGGCCGAGGCGCCGGGACTCGCCGAGGTCCGGTACACGGACACCGGCCGGCACGTCCGGGTCCTGCACCGGCGCACACGCACCACGGCCGCCGGTCGCCGCCCGGTGTTCCGCGACGGCGGGCGGTATCTGATCACCGGCGGAGCGGCGGGCGCCGGCGCGCGGCTCGCCTCCCTCCTCGCCCACGACCACCGTGCCCGCCTCGTCCTGACAGGCGATCAGGACCCGGACGACGCACAGCGGGCCGGGTTCCGCCGCCTGGAGCGGGCCGGGGCGCACGTGACGTACGTACGCACGGACCTGTCCCGCGCCTCCGACGTCCTCGCGGCCGTGGCCACGGCGCAGCGGGAGTTCGGCGGGCTCGACGGGGTGCTGCACTGCGCGGGCCCCGACGCGGACACACCCCTCGCCGCCGACGGTGCCGGGCCGCTCGGGCGCGGCCTCGCGGCGGAGCTCGACGGCGCCGTCCACCTGGACCGGGCGACCGCGACTCTGCCGCTCGACTTCTTCGTCCTGCTGTCCTCGGCGGCGGCCTACCTCGGGTCCGCCGCTCCTGACCTCCGCGCGGCCGCGGGCCGCGGCCTCGGCGCGCTCGCCGCCGCGCGCGCCGGCCTGGGCGAGACCGGCACCCGGCAGGGCGCGTCGGTCGCCGTGGCCTGGCCGCCGTCGGCGCACGAGGAGTGGCGGGGCATGCTCCCCCTGCCCGCCGACATGAGCCTGCGGGCCCTGTCGGACGCCATCCGCGGCTGGGACACCGAGATCGTCACGGCGTACGGGGACGCACGGCGCATCGACGCGTGGGTGGGCCGGCTGTGCGCCGGGCGCCCGGCGCCGCGGAGCGAGCCGACCGCGGACCGGGCCCCGGTGGCGGACCCCGCCGGGGGCCGTCTGCCCGGCCTGCTCCCGGCCGAGGCCGCACGGCCGCACCGCTCGGCCACGCCGTGCGCGCCCCGCCCCCGCACCGCGCGCCCGGCGGCGGACCCCCTGACGGCGCGGTCGAGGGCGTAACCGGCACCGGATCCACGTCCGAAAACCGCCAGTCGCCGACGCGTGGGAGGGCCACAGTGGTGGGTGCACGGAAAGGTGTGCGCGGACAAGGAGACCCCACCATGACCCTCTACACAGTCGTCGACAGCCCGCTGGGCGAACTGCTGCTCGTGGGCGAGGAGTCCCCGGGCACGCCGGGGCAGGCCGCGCTGGCGTCACTGTCCATGCCGGGGCAGCGCGGCGCACCGCGGATCGAGCCCGGCTGGCAGCGGGCACCGGCGGCGTTCGGTGCGGCCGTCCACCAGCTCCGGGCCTACTTCGCTGGTGAACTCACCACGTTCCAGCTGGAGTTCGCGGCCCGCGGCAGCGCGTTCCAACAGCGCGTCTGGCAGGCCCTCGACACCATCCCGTACGGCAGGACCACGACGTACGGGGCGCTCGCCGAGCGGCTCGGGGTGGAGCGCGAGGAGGTCCGCGCCGTGGGCGCGGCGATCGGGGCCAACCCGCTGCTCCTGGTGCGCCCCTGCCACCGGGTGATCGGCGCCGACGGCTCGATGCGCGGGTACGCGGCGGGCATCGCCCGCAAGGAGGCGCTGCTCACCCACGAGGGAGCGCTGCAGCCGCAGTTGGAGCTGGATCTGGGGCTGTGAGAGCCCGGCCCGCTCAGATCCGACCCGCTCAGATCCGACCCGCTCGGACCCGGCCCGCCCTGACCCGGCCCGCCCTGACCCGGCCCGCTCAGCGCTCGCCGCGCCTCTTCGGCGCCGGGATCAGGGACGCCGCCACCGCCTTGTTGACGGCGTCCAGGCGGGAGACGGCGCCGAGTTTGCCGTAGATGTTGCGCAGGTGGCGCTTCACGGTGCCCTCGGCGATGGAGAGTCTGCGCGCGATCTGGGAGTTGCTCAGGGCCTCGGCGGTCAGGCACAGGACCTCGCGCTCCCTGGCGGAGAGGATCTCGCCCGGGGAGTCGCCGACGCGGTCGAGGCCCTGCTGGGAGACGGAGAGGATCACATGACCCGGTCCGCGGTCGACGATGACGCTGTGGATCGCGGAGAGCAGCTCGTGCCGGGTCGAGCCCTTGACGAGGTAGGCGTTGGCGCCGAGGGCGAGCAGCTCGCGGGCGAGCACCACGTCGTCGTGCATGGTCAGGACGACGATCCTGGAGTGCGGGGAGACGCGGCGCAGTTGGGGAAGCGTCTCGCGCACGCCCTGTCCGGGCATCTCGACGTCGAGCACGACGACGTCCGGGTGGAGTTCGGCCGCCTTGCGGCAGGTGTCCTCCCCGCTGTGGGCGGCGCCCACCACGTCGATGCCGCCGGCCGCGGTGAGGATCTCACCGATGCCTTCGCGGAACAGGGTGTGGTCGTCGGCGATGAGTACGCGTACGGACCTACGTGCCGTCGCCACCTGTCGTCCCCCTCAAAGGTACGAAGACCAGAATCCGGGTGCCCCGGCCCGCCTTGGACTCCACGGCGACGCTGCCGCCGAGGAGTTCGGCCCGCTCCCGCATCGAGAGCATGCCGCTGTGGCCGCGCGGGGCCGTGGTCCGGGGGTCGAAGCCGACGCCGTCGTCCTCCACGACACCCCGCACCTCCCCCGGCGCCACGTGCACCGTCACGGTGATGAGCTTCGCGCGCGCGTGGCGGTGCGCGTTGCGCTGCGCCTCACGGATGATCAGGAACAGCTCCTCGGCGACCCCGGGCTGCAGCCGCGCCTCGTCCCCGGTGACGCTGATGCGCACCTCACCGCCGCCGCCCAGCTCCTCCAGGTCGCGGGCGAGCCCGGTGCGCAGCGGTTCGGTGTCGACGCGGTGGCGCAGGCCCGTCATCACGTCGCGGAGGCTGTCCAGGGACGTGCGCACGATGTCGCGGGCCGAGCCGACCTTCTCGCGGGCCAGTTCGTCGCGGCCGCTCTCCTCGTACAGGTCGTGCAGCTCGAACGAGTTGAGCACGGAGCCCAGCTGCCCCGCCACCTCGTCGTGCAACTCCCGTGCGATCCGGCGCCGTTCGTCGTCGTGGGCGCTGCGGAGACGTTCCAGCAGATAGCCGATGTGGGCGACGGAGCGCGCCGTGTGCCGGGCGACGATCTGACGGTGCAGGAGCGAGAAGAGGACCGCGGTCTCGGCGCTGGAGGGCCGGTCGTCCTCGGGCACGCCCAGCAGGACGACGGTCACGGCGTCGAAGAGGGCGGCCGCCGCCCGGCCCGATTCGACGGGGTGGGTGCGCGGGCCGCCCGGCGGGACCTCGGGGGCGGGTTCCGTACCGTTCGGCAGGTACGTTCCGCGCCGCAGCTCGGCGATGACATGGGCGAGTATCTGCCGGGCCTCGGCCACGTACCGGGTCGCGTTGGGCTCCTCGCGGAGCAGCGAGCTGTCCGTGCTGTGCAGGGACGCCTCGTAGGCGCTCAGCACCTCCTGGGTCCGGCGCTCGAGCAGAGCGGCCGCGGTACTGCGTGTGCCACGCCCCGTCGCCATCCCGCTCACCCCCCTTCCGACCAGCCCAACTCCCCCTGGTCCACGCCGTTCCTGGGTCCGGAACGTACTCGCGCACCCTACCGGTGGCCTCGCGGAGAGCGTCAACATCACGCCGCCGCGGCCCTGTTAAGGGTCGGACGCGCCCGTCGCCCTGCCCCTAAAGACACATCGGCCCGTGTCTCCCTGGGTGCCGGACGGCCCTCCGTTATTGAAGACCGGTCGACTGGCTTGCTATCAAGTGAAAGAGCAAACCGTTCGACAAGTATGTGAATGGCTGAGGGCGCCGCGGGGCGCGCAGGGCTCCGCCGACGGGAGGCACGGATCGATGAACGTTCTGATCGTCGAGGACGACGACGGGGTCGCCGAAGCACTGGAGCAGACCCTCGAGGTCCACGGCCACCATCCGCACCGGGTCTGCACCGGAACCGAGGCGCTCGGGCAGCTCGGCGGCGCCGAACTCGTCCTGCTCGACCTCGGCCTGCCCGACCTGGAGGGGCACGAGGTGTGCCGGCGCATCCGCGAGCGGTCGTGCGTGCCGGTGATAGCGCTCAGCGGGCGCACCGAGGAGCTGGACCGGGTGATGGCGCTGCACCTGGGGGCGGACGACTTCATGCCCAAGCCCGTGGGCCGCTACGAGTTGATCGCCCGCATCCAGGCCGTCACCCGACGCACCGCGGGCTGCTCCCAGCACGCCGCGGCCGACGCGCCCCCCGCCGCCCCGATACCGGCTCAGGCTCCGATACCGACTCCGTCACCGGCGCCGGTGGCACCGTTCCCGGCGCCGGTGGCGACACCATCCGTGCCCCCGTCCCCCGCCGAGCCGGAGCAGCACGGCGCCCACGACGGCGGCCCGCTGCGCGCCGGTCCGCTGCGCCTCGACCCGCGCACCCGCAAGGTCTTCCTCAACGACACCGAAGTGCGCGTCACCCGCAAGGAGTTCAACCTGCTCGCGATGCTGATGGAGCAGCCCGGCACGGTGATGGAGCGGCAGGACATCATGGCCCGGGTGTGGGACGAGAACTGGTTCGGCTCCACCCGCACGCTCGACGTCCACGTGGGTTCGCTGCGCACCAAGCTCGGCAGCACGGAATGGATCGAGACCGTCCGCGGTGTCGGCTACCGGGTGACGGTGCCTGACGCCGTGTACGCCTGAGCCGGGAGGGCCCGCGATGTCCGTCGTCCCCCACGCCGCCGTCCCGCTGTCCCCCTTCTCCCCCTCGTCCCCCGTCTCCCGTGTCGACGCGCCGCCGCTGCCCGCGGAGGGCTCCCCGTCCGCCGCGGCGGCGGCCGCGCACCAGGTGCGCGGCCCGCTGTCCTCCGTACGCCTGCGGCTCGAACTGCTGCAGGACCATCTGCTCGGCCCGGCGGACGACCGGGCCCGGCGGGAGGTCCGCGGCATCCTGCACGAGGTGGAGCGGCTCGGGGACGTACTGGAGCAGGTCCTTGCCTGGGGGGCCATCGACCGGGGCAGCCCGCCGACCGAGACGGTCGACGCGCTCGGCGTCGCGGCGGGCCGGGTCGACGCCTGGTCGGCGCTGGCCGGGGCGCGCGGGGTGCGGCTCGGCCTGGACGGCGTCGCCTGTACGGGAGTTCAGGTCCGCGGCACGTTGGAGCAGGCCCTCGATGTGTTCCTGGACAACGCGCTGCACGTCTCCGCCGACGGCGGCGCGGTCCATGTCGTCGTGCGCGAGAGCGGCCAGGCGGTCTGTGTCGAGGTCGCCGACCAGGGGCCCGGCATGACGGACGAGGAGATCGCCCACGCCAGCGAGCCGTTCTGGCGCGGCGCTTCGGGGCAGGGCCGCCGGGGCACGGGCCTCGGCCTGACGATCGCCGCGGCCCTGCTCACCGCCTCGGGCGGCCGGCTCGAACTGGGGCCGGGCGAGAGCGGCGGACTGCGCGCCATCGCCGTACTGCCGGTGGCGGACTGACGGATGGCGGCACAAGCGGCACAAGCAGCGCATCCGGCGTATCCCGCGCATCCGGCAGGGCCTTCGGAACCTTCAGCATCTCCAGGAGGGGAGCACCACATGGACGGCACAGCACCGCAGTCCGGACCGGGGCTGCGCGACACGGAGCAGGAGTACCGGGCCACGGCTGACGCGACGGACCGCGAAGTGGCCCGGCTCATGGGGATGAACGAGACCGATCTGCGCTGTCTGGACTTCCTCCGCAGCACCGACGACGAGGTCTCCCCCGGCCTGCTCGCGGCCCGGCTCGGCCGGACCCCCGGCAGTGTCTCGGCGCTCCTCGACCGCCTGGAGCGCGGCGGTGTGCTCGTCCGCCGGGTCCGCCGCGACGACCGGCGCCGGGTCGTGGTGCACCCCACCGCGGAGGCATCCGCCCGCGCCGACGGGCTCACCGCCCCGTTCCGGGACGACCTCGACACACAGCTCGCCCGCCGCTACTCCCCCGAACAGCTCGCGGTGATCGCCGACTTCCTCGTGTTCAGCACGGATGTCCGGCGCGGCCAGCTGAAGCAACTGCGCGACCTGCCCTCGCCGCCGCGGCGCTGAGATGCGTCGAAGGAGGTAGCCCCGCGCTGCCGCTTTCGGCACACCGGTACCGATCACCGTTGCCCCGCGCCCGGCCCGATCCAGAGCATCGGTACACACACCACCAGTACGCACGCCCCTTCGACGCCGCCAACGGGAGAACCGCATGACTGCTCGGCTCTTCACCTCCGAGTCCGTGACCGAGGGCCACCCCGACAAGATCGCCGACCGGATCAGCGACGCCGTCCTGGACGCGCTCCTCGCTCAGGACCCCGCGGCGCGCGTCGCGGTGGAGACCCTGATCACCACGGGCCAGGTGCACGTGGCCGGAGAGGTCACCACCACCGCGTACGCCGACATCCCCACGCTGGTGCGCGAGGCGATCCTCGACATCGGCTACGACTCCTCCGCCAAGGGCTTCGACGGCGCCTCCTGCGGCGTGTCGGTCTCCATCGGCGCGCAGTCCCCGGACATCGCACAGGGCGTCGACACGGCGTACGAGAAGCGGGTCACGGCGGACGGGAGCGACGCGCTGGACCAACAGGGCGCCGGCGACCAGGGGTTGATGTTCGGGTACGCGACCGACGAGACGCCCGAGCTGATGCCGCTGCCGATCTCGCTGGCGCACCGCCTGTCGCGCCGGCTCGCCGAGGTCCGCAGGGACGGGACCGTCCCGTATCTGCGTCCGGACGGCAAGACCCAGGTGACCATCGAGTACCAGGGAAGCGTTCCGACGCGCCTCGACACCGTCGTGGTCTCCTCGCAGCACGCGGGCGACATCGATCTGGGGTCGCTGCTCACGCCGGACATCCGCGAGTACGTCGTCGAGCATGTGCTCAAGGAACTCGCCGAGAGCGGCACCGACTTGGCGACCGACGGCTACCGTCTGCTCGTCAACCCGACGGGCCGGTTCGAGATCGGCGGCCCGATGGGCGACGCGGGCCTGACCGGCCGCAAGATCATCATCGACACGTACGGCGGCTACGCCCGGCACGGCGGCGGCGCCTTCTCCGGCAAGGACCCGTCCAAGGTCGACCGCTCGGCCGCGTACGCGATGCGCTGGGTCGCCAAGAACGTGGTGGCCGCCGGGCTCGCGCGCCGCTGCGAGGTCCAGGTCGCCTACGCCATCGGCAAGGCCGAGCCGGTCGGCCTGTTCGTGGAGACCTTCGGCACCGCCACCGTCGCCCAGGACCGGATCGAGAAGGCCATCGACGAGGTCTTCGACCTGCGCCCGGCCGCGATCATCCGCGACCTGGACCTGCTGCGCCCCATCTACGCGCAGACCTCCGCCTACGGCCACTTCGGCCGTGAACTCCCCGACTTCACCTGGGAGAGGACGGACCGCGTCGACGCGCTGCGCGCGGCCGCCGGGCTGTAGGGCCCCGACCCACCCGACAGGCCCCCGGGCCCGTCCGACCGCCGTGCCCCCCCGGGCCCCCCGGCCCGCCTCGCGCCGCCGGGGCGGGCACGGTTCCCTGCCGCTGTTCATGGTGCGCGTCGCCGCCCCACCAGGTTCAAGGAGAAACGTCGTGCGTATCGCCGTGACCGGTTCCATCGCGACCGATCATTTGATGGTGTTCCCCGGCCGCTTCACCGACCAGCTGATCGACGGTGAGCTGGAGCGGGTGTCCCTGTCCTTCCTCGCCGACCGCCTGGAGATCCGCCACGGCGGCGTCGGCGCCAACATCGCCTTCGGCCTGGGCCGTCTCGGCACCAGGCCGATCCTGGTGGGCGCCGCGGGCCTCGACTTCGCCGAGTACGGCAGCCGGCTGCGCGAGGCCGGGGTGGACACAGAGGCGGTGCGGGTCAGCGAGTCCCTGCACACGGCCCGTTTCGTGTGCACGACGGACACCGACCAGAACCAGATCGCGACCTTCTACGCGGGCGCCATGGCCGAGGCCGTGCGGATCAACCTGGAGGACGCCCACTGGCGCACCGGGGGACTCGATCTCGTCCTGATCGGCGCGGACGACCCGCAGGCCATGCTGCGGCACACCGCCTCCGCCCACGGCCTGGGCATCCCGGTCGCGGCCGACCCGTCGCAGCAGCTGGCCCGCCTCTCCGGCGACCAGACTCGCGCCCTCGTCGAGGGGGCCACCTGGCTGTTCACCAACGCGTACGAGGCCGCGCTGCTGCAGGAGCGCACCGGCTGGAGCGAGGCCGACGTCCTGGCCCGCGTCAGCACCTGGATCGTGACGCGCGGCGCCGACGGCATCTCCCTCCTGTCGCGCGACGTGCCCCGCCGGGACATCCCCGCGGTCACGACGGACGCGGCCGCCGACCCGACGGGGGTCGGGGACGCCTTCCGGGCCGGATTCCTCGCGGGACTCGCCCGGCGGCTGCCGCCCGAGCGGGCCGCCCAACTGGGCTGTGCCCTGGCCACGGTGGCGCTGGAGTCGGTCGGCACCCAGGAGTACAAGCTGCTGGCCACGGACCTGCTCGCCCGCATCGACCGGGTCTACGGCAGCACGGCCGCACGGGACATCGAGCCCTGCCTGGCGGGTGTCTCTTGACTTCCTCCCCCGCCTAAGGGCGGGGGATTCCACGGGTCGCCCCGTGGGTTTCCTGCTTCGTCGCCGACTGCCCGCCCGGAGAACTCCGTTGAGGTCTTACACCAGCTCCACAGGCAGAGACCGCCAGCCCGGCGGCCTTGAGGTTGACAGCTGCGTTCACGTCCCGGTCATGGGTCGTACCACAGCTGTCGCACGTCCACGTACGCACGTGCAGCGGCATCTTCTTCTGCAAGGTGCCGCAGACGTGGCACAGCTTAGAGGAGGGGAAGAAGCGGTCCACGACCACGACCTCTCGCCCGTACCAAGCTGCCTTGTACTCCAGAAGGCTCCGGAACTCGCGCCAGGCAGCGTCGCTGATAGCACGGGCAAGGGAGTGGTTCTTGACCATGTTGCGCACGGTCAGGTCCTCGATCACGAACGTTTGGTTCTCACGCACGAGTCTCGTTGTGACCTTGTGCAGGTGGTCACGCCTGCGATCAGCGATGCGAGCATAGATCTTGGCGACCTTACGCCGGGCCTTGTCCCGGTTCGCCGACCCCTCCGTCTTCTTCGCGAGGCTGCGCTGAGCCTTTGCGAGCCGAGCCCGGTCCTTGCGCTCGTGCCTCGGATTTGCAATCTTCTCGCCCGTCGAGAGCGTCAGGAGGTGTTCCAAACCGGCGTCGATTCCGACCGCCGTATCCGTGGCCGGGAGCCGCTTCACAGTCGGGTCCTCGCACAGCACGGAGACGAACCAGCGTCCCGCACAGTCCTGACAGACCGTCACTGTGGTCGGCTGCATCCCCTCGGGCAGAGGCCGGGACCAGCGGATATCCAGCGGCTCGCGCATCTTGGCCAGGGTCAGCTTCCCGTCCCGGTACCGGAACGCCGAGCTGGTGTACTCCGCCGAGCGGCGCGACTTCTTCCGCGACTTGAAGCGCGGGTACTTGCCCCGCTTCTCCCAGAAGTTCACGAACGCGCCCTGCAAGTGCCGCAGCGCTTGTTGCAGAGGAACGGAGGACACCTCGGCCAGGTAGGCCAGTTCCTCGGTCTTCTTCCACGCCGTCAACATCGCGGAAGTTGCGTTGTAGTTGACTCGCTCGCTCTGCTGCCAGGCCCTTGTGCGGGCCTCCAGCGCCATGTTGTAGACCTTCCGCACGCATCCGAACGTGCGCGACAGCTCGGCTGCCTGCGCATCGGTCGGATAGAAGCGGTACTTGAAAGCCCGCTTCACGTGAGTGGCCGCCACGCTTCACAAACTAGCTGCGTTACATGTGAAACATCAAATCTGCGGGTCAGGGCACGGTCTTCCGCCCTGGCGGCGAAACCCCGCTCCTTGCCCTGCTCCGCAGGAGCGTCGTTCCTTCCCCGGCTAAGGCCGGGGGTATCCCGAGAGGAAACTTGATGACGGCGGCCACACGAACGGACGCCCTGCGCACGGCCCTTGCCACGCGTGTGGTGGTGGCCGACGGTGCGATGGGCACGATGCTGCAGGCGCAGGATCCGAGTCTGGAGGACTTCCAGCAGTTGGAGGGCTGCAACGAGATCCTGAACATCACGCGCCCCGACATCGTCCGCTCCGTGCACGAGGAGTACTTCGCGGTCGGCGTCGACTGCGTGGAGACCAACACCTTCGGCGCGAACTTCTCCGCCCTTGGCGAGTACGACATCCCCGAGCGGAACTTCGAGCTGTCCGAGGCCGGCGCCCGCATCGCCCGCGAGGTCGCCGACGAGTTCACCGAGAAGACCGGACAGCAGCGCTGGGTCCTCGGCTCCATGGGCCCCGGCACGAAGCTCCCGACCCTCGGCCACGCCCCGTACACCACGCTGCGCGACGCCTACCAGACCAACGCCGAGGGCATGATCGCGGGCGGCGCCGACGCGCTGCTCGTCGAGACCACCCAGGACCTCCTGCAGACCAAGTCCGCGCTCCTCGGCGCCCGCCGCGCCCTCGACGCCACCGGCGCCAACCTCCCCCTCATCTGCTCGGTCACCGTCGAGACGACGGGCACCATGCTGCTGGGCTCCGAGATCGGCGCCGCCCTGACGGCCCTGGAACCGCTCGGCATCGACATGATCGGCCTGAACTGCGCCACCGGTCCCGCCGAGATGAGCGAGCACCTGCGCTATCTCGCCCGGCACGCCCAGGTCCAGCTCTCCTGCATGCCCAACGCGGGCCTGCCCGTCCTCGGCAAGGACGGCGCGCACTACCCCCTGACGGCGCCCGAACTCGCCGACGCCCAGGAGACGTTCGTACGCGAATACGGCCTCTCCCTCATCGGCGGCTGCTGCGGCACGACGCCCGAGCACCTGCGCCAGGTGGTCGAGCGCGTGCGCGGGGTGCAGCCCACGACCCGTGACCCGCGCCCCGAGCCCGGCGCCGCCTCGCTGTATCAGACGGTTCCGTTCCGCCAGGACACCTCCTACCTGGCGATTGGCGAGCGCACCAACGCCAACGGCAGCAAGAAGTTCCGCGAGGCGATGCTGGAGGGCCGCTGGGACGACTGTGTGGAGATGGCCCGCGACCAGAT